>CALZIZ010000266.1 GCA_945787465.1 uncultured Desulfuromonadales bacterium | reverse complement strand
GATGACCAGGATGTGGACGGTAATCAAAGCATCGACATTGCTATGAAAGTCAATGCCGAAGCCACTGGCGACACGACCGGATATGCCCAAATGCAGCCATTACAAGTGCCCGTTACGGTGACCGATGATGAGGTGCCGGGGGTTACCATCACTCCGGATCCGGTCAGCGGAGACCCGATCATCTTTTCTGAAAATCCCGAGAAGGGTAAGGGGCGTTTCGCCGTGGTGTTGAATACTCAACCAAGCGACAATGTGGTTATTGCTGTCAACAGCAGCAACACCGAGGTCGCGACGGTGGATAACAGCCCATTAACATTAACCTTTACCACCGAGAATTGGGCCACGCCCCAGTCCGTGTTCATATCAGGAGTGGATAACCATATCATCGACGGGGAGATGACCGCTGAAATTTTCGTGGCCGTCAACGGCGACCAGACTGCCGATGAAACCGGGTATAACGCCTTGCCGCCCTCGACGGTGCTTGTAACAGTGACCGATGATGATCAGGCCGGGGTGACAGTTAAGCCGACCAACCCGATCTCATTTTCCGAAGGCGGTTCCGGCTCCTTTACCGTGGTACTGAATACTATCCCCGACGGCAACGTGGAAATTCAGGCCCTCAGCAACGACCCCGCGGTTGCGGTTGTTGACAAGCCCACGCTCACCTTCACCGCCGAAACCTGGAATATCCCTCAGAAAGCGACCGTGTCGGTTGAAGAGGGCCAGATCGTCGGCGGTGACCAGACCTTTAACATTGCCGTCTTTGTCAATGATGAAAATACCGAAGACCAGACCGGCTATAAAGAGGTTGATTCTGCTGATGTCCCTTCGGCTTTTATTACTGTTGCTGTGAAAGATATCGCTCCCGGCCTGAGGGTCGACAAACCCAACCTGGAGCCTCTTTCCGAGACCGCATCCGGTGTTTTCAATGTCGTGCTGGATTCTAAACCCAGCGGCAAGGTGGTCATTGACGTTGTCAGCAGCAGCATCGATGTGGCAACGGTGGACCCAACCCAATTGACCTTTACGGCCGAAAACTACTTCATGCGGCAGATGGTGACCGTGGCGGGGGTGGATGACGCACCTGCTGTTGAAGATCGAAATGTTGAAATTCAGCTGAATATCAATGCCAACACCGAAGACAAGACCGGGTATAAGGATCTGGTTGCTCCTGCGGCCGTTGTAACTGTGACCGTGTTGAATGATGATTAGTCGCTTATAAAGGAGTTCGGGCAATTATTTCGTGGATAAAACTCAACAGTGTCCGGTTAGGAAATTGCGCTCGTCTGTTGGTTAAACATTATCTGCACAGTACCAGCCCCGAAAAACATTTGCCACAGAGAGCACAGAGTTCACAGAGAGGGCTTTCCGAGTAAAGGATTGCCTCTGTGTGCTCTGTGTCCTCTAGTGAGCGAAGCGAACGGGTGGCAAAAAAGGGCTTTCAGTTTTTGCAAAAACCTAACCGGACAACGCTGGCTACAGCTGAAAAAACAAACGGAAAACGCCTCCTTGAAAAGCAAAGCCATTCTGTTTAGATAGTTGACAAAACTAAAATAGTCTTCTTTATTATCCCTTCCCCATTTTGAAAAAAACCTGCCTCAACATTTTTGCATAATTGCAAAACACCTGAGGTTTCTGCTTTGCAGCATTGCGAAACTGCGTTCTGAGCCGCTCTGCACAAGTTTCAAACCGTTATAAATTCAGGGGCTTTATAAACAAATGCCTTGAGGCCCCGGCATATCTGCCTCCTCATCCATCCGGCGATAATGATCTTTTTTTTGCATTTGTGCAAATGCCCCTCCGCCCGAATCTCCCTCCGATTGGCCCTGTATCCCCTCTTAAGTAGCTGAAAATAATCATTAAATTTAAATGTTTCGAGATTGGTAGAACATTGGTATATGCCTTGCTCCTAGTGTATACGCAAGAAGCGAAAACAGCGAAGACAGTTTAAGGGCCGCAATGGTGATAAGCTCCGGGCGGTCTTGAGAAAGATCTTTTCAACCCGCAGAGCTAAGGGGGCGTTTCGCACATGAAAAGGCTATTTAGAAAAGCGAAGAAAGATGGACCGATCGTTTTGCCGATTCGCGCGAAGTGGCCCTTGCCGTTTCAGTTGCGTTACATGCTGACCACTCTTGATGAAAAACCCATTTTAATGACAGAGGAGAGAGACATGAGTTTAGAGAAGGCATCAAACCGCAAAGGCTGGACAGTTGTATTGGCCGGTACGGGAATCAACCTGGCCCTGGACATCGGCAAACTGTTCGACGGCGCCGGCGACCCCTATGCCACCGCCTGCCTCGCCTTTGCATTATCGATGATTATCGGCGGCAAGATGCAGGACAAGGTCGGTCCCCGCCTGACCGCTATTCTCGGCGGCCTGATGGTCGGCGCCGGTTTCTTTGTCTGCTCCCAGACCTCCAGTTACTGGGGCTGGATCTTAGGCTTCGGCGTCCTCGCCGGTATGGGGTTCGGATTCGGTTATTCGGCCGCAACGCCTCCGGCTCTTAAATGGTTTTCCTCGGCAAAAACCGGCCTGATTGCCGGGATCGTCGTTGCCGGTTTCGGGATCGCTCCGGTTTATCTGGCACCGGTCTGTAAAACCCTGCTCGGCAGCTACGGCCTGCACAACACCATGATGATTCTCGGCGTCGCCTTCATCGTCATCGTCTGCGGAATGGCCATGTTTGTATCCAATCCCCCCGCAGGCTTTGTTCCTGAAGGTACGGTCGCAACGACCGCCAAGAAAACCACGGTAACCGACAAGACCCCCATGGAAATGCTGCGCGAAGGCCGTTTCTACACTTGCTGGCTGACCTACTTCATCGGCGCCGGCGCCGGTCTGATGGTCATCGGCAGCATCGCCGGCATCGCCAAGAAGAGCATGGGCGAAATGGCTTTCATCGCCGTCGCCGTGATGGCCATCGGTAACGCAGGCGGTCGTGTTGTCGCGGGGGTTCTTTCCGACAAGATCGGTCGCGCTGCGACTCTGGCCATCATGCTGGTCTTCCAGGCCGGCCTCATGTTCGCCGCCATCCCAGTGGTCGGCAACGATAATTCAAGCGCCGTTATCGTTACTCTGCTGGCCACCTTCATCGGTTTCAACTACGGCACCAACCTTTCCCTCTTCCCTTCGTTTGCCAAGGATTACTGGGGCTCCAAAAATTACGGCATGAACTACGGAATCCTGTTCTCCGCCTGGGGCGTCGGCGCCTTCGTTCTGGTCAAGCTCTCGGCAGCGCTTACCGCCAAGTTCGGTAGTTTCACAGTCTCTTTCACCGCTGCCGGTGTTATGCTTCTGGTCGGGGCTATGATGGCGCTCTCCCTGCGGCCCAAGAAGGTTGCCGTGGAAGCCGAAGTCCCCGCCGC
This sequence comes from uncultured Desulfuromonadales bacterium, assembly GCA_945787465.1. Classification (GTDB taxonomy): domain Bacteria; phylum Desulfobacterota; class Desulfuromonadia; order Desulfuromonadales; family Trichloromonadaceae; genus CALZIZ01. The sequence goes on along the minus strand of CALZIZ010000266.1, from coordinate 3,740 downwards.
AGCTTACGACGAAGAAGATCTGGCAGTGCAAAAAGCCGACTGATCCTGATCTTTCAGACAGACCTCAAAAAGACCCCGCCGAAGTTATAGGGGGTAAGAATTGTAGAAATTCATTCGTTAGTTAGTTGATGCGCTAACTTACGTCCTAAAAAGTTTTTCCCACTGTGGTAAAACACCAAAAAATGACCTCCCGGTAAATGGGAGGTCATTTTTTGTATAAAAACTTGTTTTGCCTACCCCACTGTTGAAGGATGGATGGTCGACAACCGGAGCCTTTGGTGTCCTATAAGTCCATAGAAGATCTAGGAGGCTGTCCGACAATGAGAGACCGGCTGCAAACCCAGCTGTTTGGCCCATATTTCGGCTCCTTTTCGGCCCATAGCTAAGGCTATGAGCTCTCAAACGACCCAAAATCTGTTCTCAAACTTCTGGATTTTCGCTTCGGCCCTATTGTCGGACAGCCTCCTAGGATCTATTTATAAGACGATTTATAGGACGGACTTCCCCTATGTGCCTAGGAAACTAGGGGCGATTCAGGTTTCATGGGTGTCGTCCCTCGGATCAAAGAAAAAATATTCAGGGCAGATTTCTTTAGTGAGAGTTGTCTAAAGACATATAGAAATTTAGGGTGCCGGCGTTGCACGTTTATGTTTATATAGCAAAAAAATAGGGAGAACGTCAGTGTACGATTTCAGCCGTTGCAAACTCTGCGGGGAAAACGCCGCAGCACCGAAATACAAATTGAAGCAGATGTCGCTGTATGCATGCTCCAACTGCGATTTTCATTATATCGATGTTCTTGACGATTTTCCAAATGAGCAGCCAAGGGAATCTCTGCTGACGGAAAAAGCCCGGAACTTCATTGAGAGCAAGCTGCCGCAGAACGCCATCCAGCTCAAAAAGAATCTGAAGTTTGTCAAAGCGCATGTGGCGCTGTCGGGGATGCATTGCCTCGATATCGGTTCCGGGGCGGGACTGTTTCCGTCACTGTTGAAGGAAGCGGGGGCTGTGCCGCATGGGATCGAGCCCCAGCAGATTTTCCGAGAGTTCACACTGAAAAAATTTCAGCTCTCCATAAGGCGTGAGTTGATCGATGATCCTTGTTGGCAGAATGAATACGCCGATTACTTCGATGTGGTGACGCTCTGGGACACTCTGGAGCATGTCAATTTTCCGGCTGAAACTCTCAAGGCCGCATGCAGGGTGATCAAGCCGGGGGGACATCTGTTTCTCGACACCCCGTCACGTGATTCATTTTTCTACCGTGCCAGCGAATGGTCGTACCGTTTCAGCAAGGGGACCAAACCTCTGCTGCTGAACACCCTCTACTCTCCGAAACCGTACTGTCATAAACAGATTTTCACTACGGCACAATTGTGGACGCTTCTGGAAATTTCCGGGTTTTCAGTTGTCGGACGCTCCTCTTTTCATCGGTCCAGAAACAAACTGGTTGTTGTCTGTCGGAAGAATGCTGCATAAGAACGATTCACGAACCGTTCTTGCGGGATTTGAGGATGACGAACTTCCGGTTGCTGGCGACCAGTAGTTCTCCGCCAGGTTTCAAGACATTTTTTGAAGTTCGAAACATCTCTCAGGCGACTGGATCGCCGATCACGCTCTGCTGATGGAAGGGGGGATTATTCAACACCAGATCGACGCTTCGGGACGGGATACCCTCCAGTCAGTTGGTGACATGGAACTGCGCTTTTCGCGTGGAACCGAACGTGGCCCGAACATTGTGTTTCGGCTGAAGCGACTGCCATGTAGGACTCGTCAACAAAGATCAGTTCCGCCGCCGGATTCCGTTCGGCGGCAATCAGACCGACCACGCTATTGCCGCAGCCGAGATCGATGTTTCGTATTGGGTCGGGTGATGCCGGTATCTGCGCCAGGATAAGACGGGTGCCGATATCGAGGGTCCCGAGAAAAGACATTGGCATGATTGATAATCCGGTAATTGTTGATAAATAGTAAAGGATTTCGGGTTGATGCCTCTCAGGCGCTAACTGTCCAATAAATCATCTCGCGGGGCCTTTTTGTGTTTTTAAAAAGAGTGCGCGGATGCACCAAAAGGCAGTCGCATGGAGGATCAGAAGAGTTCGAGGGTGCCCATGCAGGCGACAGACCGCATGTCCATTCTAGAGGGTAAAGGGAGGGTGCGGCCCTTGCCAACTCTTTTCTCTTTTCGGTTTTCTTGGGCATGCTTAGCCCAAATCACCTCCGCACTAACCGCAAATTTGACCGCCTCACCCAATTCTTTCTTCTTCTTCTCTGATCTTACGAAATTCTCACTATTTCTTTTTTAAAAGATTGCTTTTATTTAAAATTCGTAAGCGATCTGTAATTGCGTCTGCAGTAAAAAGAAAGCAAATGCGTCGGGTGTATTTAACCTGGATCCGTGAGATCGGGGCGGGAAAAGAGTGTAAGTGCTTGGCCTGAACAAGTGTTTCAAAAAATCTGAGGCGCACCAATAGATTCGTCGGCGATTATTTGAATGCTTAGGAAGGTCAATGACTTACGCTGTTGCCCGGTCAGATCTCACGGATTCAGGTTTAATGTAAAACGTATCCTGATGTGGAGAACAACAAGAAATGAGTTGTTGGGGCCAGTTGTCCCCAGCATGATTCCTATTGCATATCTGGTCGTAGGGGCAAGGGGGAGAAGATTGGGGCAAGCAATCTCGATTTACAGAAGCGGAGGCCATTATGGACGAAAGATACGGAACGCCAGGGAGTTTTGAATGTGCCAGGAACATTCCAGGGTGTCTCAAGGCTAATTTCCAACACATTAAAAAAGATCATCCCTTTGTCATTCAGATTTTTCTCCTGTTGGTCGTGTTTTTGATAGGGATGATATTAGGCAGTGCGAAGGAGGCCAGCCTGATTGGGACGGATATCGCCTCAACAGAGACATACGATAAACTGTTGGTCACTATGTTGACGATTTTTGCAATCTTAATTTCCATTTCTGGTTTTGGGGTTTATAAGACACTGGTTATGAAGTTAGAGCACGCCTTTGAGGAATACATGAAAGGAAAGGAAAAATATATTTTTGCAAAGTTATATAATGATTTATCATATGACTTTTACAATCAATATGAAATAGACAAAAAAAACAAAAGTGCATTGGATCAAGCATTGAAGAAAATTAAAAATGCTCAAATATATGCCCAGGAGCTGGACGGGTCCAACAAAACATGCGAGAGGCTTATCGGTCAAATTTATAACAATCATGCGTATTATCTGGCCGAAAGAGGTGATGAGAAGGACAAGGTGAAGGCAAAGCAGTTCGTAGATTTATTGGAAACGAAACTCACGACCTTCCCTGATGTTGAGGACGAGAATTGGTTGGAGACAATAAATTTTGTCAAAAGGAAATATTCTTTTTAAGTATTCCCGTAAGTTACGATTTAAGGGCTTGCCGCTAATGGCTTGGGTTCACGTCAAATAAGTCGTTTCAAAACCAGATTCTGAATCTTCTGAGGATTTATGAGGTACCGAAGGCACCGGCTATCTGTCGGCGCCATTACAAGAGCGGCGGGTAAAACAAAAGCCTCCTGGTCATTTAGACCGGGAGGCTCTTGTTGTGGGATATTCGTCACGATAAATAACCCCTTTGCGTGCAGGGGCTTGGTTTTGTTTGGGGGGAGGGACAGCTCAGGGGACCGCCCCGGCAAAGTACTGCTCGGGGGCGATGGTGGAGGACAGGGCCTGATCCAAGGTCAGCCCGATAGGTTTCAT
>CALZIZ010000265.1 GCA_945787465.1 uncultured Desulfuromonadales bacterium | reverse complement strand
AATTCGGCGGTGTTGAAATAGGTCCCGTCTTGGGCATTGAATTCCAACCTGTTAAGGTTCTCATCAACCCACCAGTAGTACCTTGGGCCGCCGGTAGCCAAATCTATCTGGTAGGGCAGGTTATCGATCACCTGGGGTATGGTCTGGTTGCAATTCCAGTCATATTGAACTTGGGCGCAATAGGCCTCAAGGTCCGCTTGCCGGGCAGAGACGACGCTCAGGCGGTACTCTTCGTGGTAATTCAAGGGCAGGTCCGAAATCGTCCAGTCACGGGCATAAGACCTTCCATTAAAGTTGTAACCGGACGAGCCGTAGAAGTCCGCTCTGTCAAGAGCGATTTCGCTTCCAGAACTGTCTGTGAGGGTCAGGTTTTGGCTATTGATGATCACCGGCACGCCGAAGGACAAACGGATGCGGGCATCATTGGGATTCAGGATTTCACCTCTACCGGGCTCAAAATCCCTGAGGAGTTCGACAGGTGCACTTTCTGCGTCTGGATCGACTGTGGTGAAAATAAAAGGGGTCGCGACTTTCAACACAATGTTGCCCAGGTCATCGACAATCCGTCCGTGGGTATCGGTATTGAAGTCGATTTTATAATTGGTGGCCGGATCGAAAGTGAAGTTTACCGTCAGGCAGCTGTTGCCCCAGTCATCGTCTGCCCAGAGGAATTGGGGTCCCGGGTGGCTCGGACCCTCAGCGGCCTTGGCTGCCTCGATGCGCATGGCACTTTCGATGTATTGGCGATCGGCCGCTGGAATAGGGTAATTAAAGTAAACCCTCAGCCGATGCAACAAATCTACAGCAGAGGCCCCATTGGCCGGTTCGGTTCTAAGGATACGCTGCGGTTGGGTAATAAATTCGAGGCTACCTGCAGCAATGGGGTATCCGCCTTCGGCTTTGAGCCCCGTCCAGCTCAAACGATACCGCCCGCCAGGCAACAGGTTCTGTGGTGTCACAAAAACCGTGCTCTCCCCCGAATAGCTGGTGGCAAGTCTGTCGACCTCCAAATCAAACGAATCGCCATGCTCATCGAGCAGAACAAATTCAGCATCGTCAAGTTCGACGGAAGTGTTGAAGTCGAGACGGATATTTTCGGCATGGCCGATCAGTCCCTCTTCAGCCGGAGTCGTTTCAAGCAGGCGGGGTGTCAAAACGGTAAAGCTCTGAGATGATGGCTCAAGGGTATGCCCCGACAGGGTTTTAGCGCCCTCGACACTGACCTGGTAAGCAGTTGAATACTCCATTGGGAAAACGATCTCGAGCCTGTCCTGGTCTGCGCCATACCACCCTGAGCGGTTCCCCCAACCCAGGTTAACCTCGCCGGCAACCAAAGACCCGTCGCCTCTGGTCACCTGCAAAGACGCCTCCACCGAATCCCTGTCCATCAGGGTGTTGAAGTACCAGACCAGCTTTGTGGCAACGGCAACGCCCATCACCCCATCGGAGGGCTTGGTCTCATAAACCATCGGTGCGTCAATGTCCACCGCAAAAAAATAGGGTAACCCGTAAAGGGAGCGTCCCTGGCTGCTCTTACCGCTTTCGATAACAACATCGTAGCTCTGCCCCATGGCAAAGGCCCCGTAAAGCAGAAGTTCTGAACCTGGTTTCCAAACTTTTTCAAGCCCCCCCACGGGCTCCGGCTCGATGCGAACCTTCACACTCTGCTCATCCATGGGCGTAGAGAAACGGATCCTGATCGGGGTCTGTTCATCGTAGTAAAAAGGCCCGTTGCGCCCCCTGGTCGAGCTCAAGACCTTTTCCTCTACACTGAATTCCAGTTTGTATCCCTTATCCATAACCAGCCCTGCCTTGCTAAGCGCACCAGGGTCGATATCCAATGAGATTGCACCATAGGGGGCAAGCTCGCCTAGATTGGAAATCTGGACCGACCGGAAATCCCAGCCCCAGGCAAATTCGAGGCCGCCGATCTGCGGCACGGTGGAAATAAGTTTTTCAACAGATTCGGCGTCCATCCTCTGGGAGAACAATATCCGGATGGGACTATAGCCCAACTCCATGGGGGAGATAACGCTGCCGTCCTGTAAAGAACTCGAAATGACGATCGGTTTCTGTTTTTCAAGATCGATAAGGCCCAGCTCATTCGAGCCCTGGTTAACGGTGACCGCCATGCTTCTGGATTCGCCGTAATAAGAGTCGGAGTCTCCACCGATCTGAAGAAGATAATCCCCAACAGGCACATCAGACATCGTGAAGTTGCCATAGTGGTCTGTCATCGCCAGATAACTGGTCCCCGGGATAAAAACCAGCGCCCTGTCATTGATCCACTGATTTTCAATTTGCCCGTTCAGGCTTCCGGTTGCGGTGAGAACAAAATCCTGGGTTTGCGTCTGACCGGAGGAGACTGTGGCACGAACCAACGCCTTTCGTGTATCTCCCCCCACCGCCTCAACCATATAGTCCCCGGGGGGAAGATCCAGTGCGTAACTGCCGCTCGAATCGACTGAAGTTTGATAATTGCCTTGGAAAGTGGCCCCTGCCTGGACCTTTTGAGCTGCGGAGAAACTCTGCTCGTCAAGCCTGGCGGCACGGATCTGAGCCCCGACAACGTAAGCCTGTTGACCGTCGACATTACCCAGGGAGACCTTGCCGACAAGGCGGCCGTCGGCCGCTGGTTTAGAGCTTCCCTTTGACCCTCCGCAGGCCGAAAGCATGAGCATCATCAAAACCAGAGTGATTACCAGTAGCCACCGCCCACAAGGCACAAAGTTTTTTTGTAACATCTTCATTTCATCTTCCTCCTGCCAAAACAAAAAATATCAATAGCCATCGAACAAACTGTATCCCGGCAAAGCCCTCGGCTCTTCAGATTAGCAAGCACTTACCATACAAGCGTCACTCGAGCAGCGCAATAAATTATTAAAAGTCTGGAAGAAAAGGATTTTCGAAGTGAGGTTCGTCAGCCACCGGTGCAGCTGATGGGCTCAAAGGATTTTAAAAGAAAAATCCTCTAAGGAAGGAGGGTTTGCGACTCCGTGGCTTCAACTTATATTTGATGCACTCGCAAAAACTGCTGAGATGGCTAAGCAAAAAACGTGGATCATGGGTTAAACTTGGATCGGAGCCTGCATTAAAGATCATTGAATATCTTGTCTTTACGCAACGACCTTGATCCCTGCCTTCATCAAGGGGGATAATTCTGGACAGGGGCCATGCATTTAGGAGCCAACCTCCATGAAACAAAAAATCATCATATCGCTGGTGCTGCTCTTTGCCCTGTTCGCTTTCGGAGCCACGGTTGCCACGCTCAACCTCAAGAACACGAGCGCCCTCTTTAAAAACCTCATCAAACTTCATCAGATCGAGGGCCTGCGCCACAGCCTTGTTGAAAAGATTCTCAAGGTTCAATCCGACCTCTACACCGTCCATACCCCTCTGGGCCATGACCTGGGAGCCATTGTCGACAATGTCTCCAGCCTCGAAAAAGCCGCCCACAACTGCACCTCCTGCCACCACAAAAATGAAGTGACCGAGAAACTCGAAGACGTCCAGTTTTTGATTGAAGATTTTAAGAATGCCCTGAGCTTCTACATTACCGCTTCGGCGAACCAGAAACGCATTGAACTGCTGAAAAAGGACGCGGCGCTTATCGGCAACCACCTGTTGGTCAACACCGAGCGCATGTCGTTCGAAGCCAGTGCCAAAATTGAAAAGATGACCAGCGCCAATCTGGTCAAAGTGGCCAAGGCGCGGACCCTGCTGCTTTCCAGCCTGGCTCTGAGCTGCCTGGCCGGTATTCTGGTGGCACTGCACCTGACCCGCTCGATCACTCGCCCGACCAGCGCCCTGGTTGCAGCGACCCGAAAAATCGCCGCAGGTGAAATCGGCTTCACCCTGCCCAAAAAGTATAAAGCCGAGTTCGGCGAACTCGCCAGCAATCTCAACGCGATGAGCCTGTCGCTCAAAAGAGGCTACGATGAACTTCAGAAAGAGATTACCGAACGAAAACAGACCGCAGAGGCATTGCGGGAGAGCGAGGAACGCTATGCCCTGGCCGCCCTCGGCGCCAACGATGGCCTGTGGGACTGGGACCTCAAGACCAATACTATCTATCTGTCGCCCCGCTGGAAGACCATGCTGGGCCACCAGGAAGGGGAGATCGGCAACAGCCCTGAAGACTGGCTGAGTCGGGTTCATTCAGATGACCGCCGCCTACTGCAAGCTAAGCTAAATGCCCACATTGATGGCCATAACACGCACTTTGAAAACGAACACCGCATGCTGCACCAAAATGGCAGCTGGCATTGGATGCTCACCCGGGGCATTGCCGTGCGAGACGATTCCGGCAAGGCCTATCGCATTGCAGGCTCACAAACCGATATCACCGAGCGCAAACTGGCTGAAGAACAACTGCTCCACGATGCGTTTCACGATGCCCTGACCAACCTGCCCAACCGCGCCCTGCTGAAAAACCGCCTGCAACAGCATATTCAGACTTTGAAACGGCGTAAGGACTTCCTGTTCGCGGTGCTGTTTCTCGACCTGGACCGCTTCAAGCTGGTTAATGACAGCCTCGGCCACCAAGTGGGGGATCAGTTGCTGATCGCCGTCAGTAAAAGGCTGCTGGGCTTTGTCCGACCCAACGATACGGTGGCCCGACTGGGAGGCGATGAGTTCGCCATCCTCCTTGAAGAGATCAATGACATCACCGATGCGGTGCATATCGCCGATCGTATCCAAGAAGAACTCCCCCAGCCCTTCAATATCGGCGGACATGAGGTCTTCAGCGCCGCCAGCATCGGCATTCGATTCGGAAATGCACGCCAGAACTCTCATCCATCTGCAACTTGAAACCGACCTGAGAAGAGCTCTGGAGCGCAACGAGTTTCAACTGTGCTATCAGCCCATCCTGTCACTGACACAAAACCGGATTACAGGATTTGAAGCGTTGCTCCGCTGGCGGCATCCGCACCGCGGGATCATCCTGCCCGACGAATTCATCCCCATCGCCGAAGAGACCGGCTTGATCACCCCCTTGGGGCAATGGGCGCTGCGCGAGGCCTGCCTCACTCTTCACCGGTGGCAAGAGCGGTTTTCCGGTCCAAATCCGTTAACCATCAACCTGAACCTTTCGAGCCGGGAGTTTACCTCGCAAATGCTGGAGAAAACCAAACGCCTGCTGATGGAAATCCCCGTCTTTCCCAGCACACTGCGGTTCGAAATCACCGAAAGCACAATCATGAACGCCCCCGACTCAACCGCCTTTTTGCTGCAGCAGCTCAAAGAGCTTGGGGTCGGACTGCAGATCGACGATTTCGGCACCGGCTACTCATCCTTGAACGATCTCCACCAGTTTCCCATCGACGCCCTGAAGATCGACCGTTCGTTTGTCAGAAAGATGAGCAAGGACCGGAAGAATTTCGAGATCATCAAAACCATCGTCAGCCTGGCCCACAATCTCAACATGCACGTAATTGCCGAGGGGGTCGAGCAGGCCCACGAATTGAAGATGCTCAGGGAGCTGGGCTGCGAGTACGCCCAGGGATTTTTCATCTCCGAGCCGCTCCCTGCTGAAAAAGCCGAGTTCCTCATCGACTGCAAAGCCGAGCCCTGTTTCAGGAGGACCTAAATGAATCGAGTCATTCGCCTGTTTATCCTGCTGCTTTTCACCCTCAGCGCCGCCATGCCCTGCTCAGCCGAAACCAAACGGGAAGAGTTAATTATCGGCCTGATCCCCGAAATGAACGTGTTCAAACAAATGGAACGATTCAACCCGCTGGCCGAATACCTGACCGAACAGATCGGTGTAAAAATCACCTTCTCGATCCTCAGCAGGTACGGCAACATCATCGACAGCTTTACCACCGAAAGCATGGACGGTGCCTTCTTCGGCTCCTTCACCGGCGCCCTGGCCATCGAAAAGCTGGGGGTTGTGCCTCTGGCCCGACCGGTCAACCTCGATGGCGAGTCCACCTACCACGCGCACATCTACACGCGAAAAGACAGTGGGATCAGAACCGTCGCCGACATGCGCGGCAAGAGATTTGCTTTTGTGGAAAAGGCCACCACCGCCGTGCTGCTGTGCTGAACAACAAAGCCGACATCGGCGCCTCAAAAAATACCGTTTACGACTGGGTAAGACAATCGGACCCGCGCGTGGACCGGGAAATCGTGATCCTTGCCGAGTCGTCCAAGGTGCCATCCAACGGTCTGTGTGTAAGGGCTGAGCTGGAAGAGCGCCTCAAGGAAAAGCTCAAACAGGCACTGCTCAATCTGAACAAGACCCCCCGGGGCCACGCCGTTCTCGAAAAATTCAAGGCCATCCGTTTTATTGAGACCACCGTGAAGGATTACCGCCCGGTCTTCGAACTGGCGACCAAGGCCGGCATCGACCTGCCGACCTATAAGTATCGCAACGAGTGATTGGCGCATATGGTCTCAGGTTCAGCCGGCATGGAGAATTCTGAGGCAGGCCATCGTTAAGCGGGGCCAGTAATTGAAAGTCTTGCCAGGCCGTCAGCCCAGCCCTTCAGGCTTTTTCTCGATCTTGGCCGCGGGCTCCTGCTGTTCGGGGGTGAGCAGTTCACCGATGAAAAGACTGCCGTTGTGGATGAAAAAGCACGAGGGAAGCCCCTCGGCCATCTCGAAGAGCCGCCGCGCGTAGGCCTCCTCTTCACCCTCCTCGGGGCTTGCAAGGCCAAGCAGAACCAGATCCGCCGTGCCGCTTTCTTTAAGGATCATCTCCTTGACGCTGACCTCCTCGGGCTTGACCATGACCTGGATTTCGGCATCGATACGGATCTCGGGGATCAGCTTTTTCAAGAACGATTCGGTCTTCTGCTTCATCAGGTCATTGGAGGCGATACTGAGCACCCGGATATTCGCTTCGTGCCACTCGGCATTGCGGGTCAGCAGATAAGCCAACAGCAGCATCAGGTCGCCGTTGCGCTGCAGCCCGCCCCACCAGATATCGACCTGGCGACTGGCCCCCTCGCGGACAGTGGTCAGGGGCTTGACCTTGCCGATGGCCAGCGACAGGTTGAGCCGGCTCAGCCGCCGGATGACGCTGAGAAAGTGGGTCATGCGTTCGAGATCGTCGGGCCAGCCCAGAATCACGGTGTTGCTCTCAATGCCGGCAATTCCGTTGGCCTGGGCGACTGCGAGAATCCCCCGTTCGATATCCTGCACCACGTTGACCTCGCCGAATGCCGGAATCCCCTCTTGCTTGAGAAACTGGTTGACGAACGTCTCCCGTCGGCGGATATCAAGATCGAGGCTCAGCAGATCCCCCACCACCAGTTCGCTCACTGTCACCACCCCCCGCTCTTCGCTGAACCAGGCCCCATAGCGCACCAGATCGATACGCCGCTTGATGTCACCGACAAAAACCAGGATGTGCGGGCGCCAGTTGCGGGCCGTCATGGGGTGGCTTGCGAGGCGAAACATTGCCCAGCGCACCACCGCCTCGTAGATATCGCGGCGCACGTCCCCCCGCGCCTGCAACCTGAAACGCTGCTTGATCAGCAGCCACAACGCCAGCTCGACACTCAGCGCGATTAGACTCGCGGGAAGGTGAATCAGCATCATCACCCCGAAACAGGCCAGTGCCCCGGCAAGGCTGACGAACCAGGGCACATTGAACCGTGGCCGCCAGCTGGGGTTTCCGGAGATCTTCTCGAGCGCCGCCACAAGGTTGACGATGCCGTAGACGCTGAGAAAAAACATGGTCACCACCATAGCCACGGTGTTCAGCGAACCGAGAAAGACCGCCCCCAGGGCAATGCCGAGGGTGACCAGCAGCCCCAGCACCGGCTCCTTGTGCCTGCCCTCGAGCCCTGCCAGCTGGCGCGGCGCAAGGTGATCGATGGCCAGGGCCTGCAGGGTACGGGGTGCACCAAGCATCGAGCCGACCGCCGAGGAGAAGATCGCCCCCCAGAGCCCGGGCAGAATCAGCCAGGGACCGAACACCGCGATGCGGGTCCAGATCAGCGGATCTTCGCGCAGCGCCGCCGGGTCGCTGCCCAGGGCCAGCAACAAGGGCACCAGCAGGTAGACCGCAAAGCCGGTGAGAACTGCCAGCAGGGTTCCCCGCGGGATCGACTGGCGCGGCTCGGCCAGATCACCCGAAAGACTCAGCCCCGCCATGATGCCGGTGACCGCTGGAAAAAAGATCGCAAAGACCCCCCAGAAACCGACGTCGGCCGGAGGATTGACAACCTCAGGGGCCGGGACCGTGGTTGAAAAGACCGCCCCCAGGCCCAGCGCCACGATTGAGACAGCGATCAGGGCCATGATCGGCACCTGCACCCGCAGCGCTGCACCTGCACCGCGAAACGCCAAGGCCGCAACCCCCAGGATGATGACAAAGGTCGCGATCGGAATCGGCAGCGCCGGCCATACCAGGCGCAGCGATTCAGCCAGACCGAAGGCGTAGAGGGTCACCGACAGCGCCTGGGAGAGAAAGAGCGGCAGGCCGATCGCTCCACCCACCTCAAGGCCCAGGCTGCGCGAGATCATAAAATAGGCCCCGCCGACCCCGACTCGCGAGTTGGTCGCCACCGCCGCAAGACACAGCGAGGTGACCAGGGTAATGGCGTTGGCCATCGCCACGATGAGCAGGGTCCTGGCCACCCCCACCTGCCCCACCACCCAGCCGAAGCGCAGGTACATGATGACGCCGAGGATGGTCAGGATGGTCGGAGTAAAGACGCCGATAAAGGTACCCAGCCCCTCGGGGCGGCGAAAAACCTTTTTACGGGCCTTTTGAGGAAAAAAGATCCGGGTTATTCTATCGATATGGGAGATTTTCATAAAAAGTTCCAGATCAAAGCAAAGCGTCAACCAGTCAGGGAAAAGGTGCATTTGCTGCACCCATCCGCTCCAATCATCACTCCTGCGGGGAATTCAGGCGGGCATCAGGGCTTTTAAGCGGCTACTTATCTCAAACTCCACGGCTAAAGCCTCTCCTGCACTGGGGCTGTCAAACTGTCATGTTCCGCAATGAGAGTGTAATTTTGACAGATGGATTTCTCCCCAGGCAATTCCTCACAGCATATACTGAGCACGAATTGCTTTTCCATACATAAATACTTGAACCTCAAAACCATTCGCCGCCCTAGCTCAGTTGGTAGAGCAACTGATTCGTAATCAGTAGGTCGTCGGTTCAAATCCGATGGGCGGCTCCAGATTAAAAGGCCGGTGCATTAACGCACCGGCCTTTTCCTTTTTCACTCCATGATCGCGGAGGGCCATAGTGTAGACGCAATCTAATTTGCCTCGGCAAATTTTTCTTGACAACAACAGCCTTCACACTTTAGATTTAGCGCAATTATTACCCTTTTTTGAGGAGGCCACAGAAAATGAAGAAGTTGCTTGTTGCTGCTTTGCTCGTCGCCTTTGCTGCCACCCCGGCTCTTGCTGTAGAAGACACTTACAGTTACACCGGGAAAGGGACGGTCACCTTCAACCACAAGGTCCACGGTGAAAAACTCGGTTGCGAGGCTTGCCACGAAGGTGAGCCTGCCAAGATCGAGGTTACTGACAAAGCCACCGGTCATGCCGCCTGCCTTGACTGCCACAAAGAGAAAAAGGCCGAAGGCGCTCCGACCAAATGCGGTGCCTGCCACGTAAAGTAAGGGCTACACCACGGTCACACAGAAGGCCCCTGAAAAGGGGCCTTTTTTCTTAAAAACAAATATAACCAAATCTGTCTGCTTGCACAAACACCGCTCTGTGATAAAATTGGGCGCTGTATGTTTCAACTACGCAACCTTGGAGGACTTAATCAGCCATGTCACTACGCAATACCCGCACTGAAAAGAACATCCTGACCGCCTTCGCAGGCGAAAGCCAGGCTCGCAACCGCTACACCTATTTCGCCGCCAAGGCCAAAAAAGAAGGTTTCGTGCAGATCGCTCATGTCTTCGAAGAGACTGCTGACCAGGAGCGGGAACACGCCAAGCGCCTGTTTAAACTGCTCGAAGGCGGCGAAGTTGAGGTGACCGCCAGCTTTCCCGCCGGGGTCATCGCCAGCACCGTCGATAATCTCAAAGAAGCCGCGGGCGGCGAAAACCATGAGCATACCGAAATGTACCCCGATTTCGCCAGGATTGCCCGCGAGGAGGGATTCAGCGAGGTCGCCGATATCTTTCTGGCCATCGCGGTCGCTGAAAAACAGCACGAGAAACGTTTTCTGGGGCTGATGACCAACATCGAGAACAATCAGGTTTTCCGCCGCGAACAAGCCGAATCCTGGCGCTGCCGTAACTGCGGCTACGTCCACGAAGGCCCCGAGGCCCCCGAAAAATGCGTGGCCTGCGCCCATGCCCAGGCTCACTTTGAATTGCTGGCTGAAAACTGGTAACCAAACCCTATTGCCCAGGAGGATTTGTCATGGAAAGACTGGATGTTTACAAATGTGAGATCTGCGGGAATATCGTTCAGGGGCTCCACACCGGGGCCGGCGCGCTGGTCTGCTGCAGCGAGCAGATGAAGTTGCTTGCCGAAAACACCGTCGATGCAGCTAAGGAAAAGCATGTTCCCGTCATTGAGAAGGGCAAGGGTGTGATTACTGTCAAGGTCGGTTCGGTCGCCCACCCCATGGAGGAAAAGCATTACATCGAGTGGATCGAGTTGCTGGCCGACGGTAAATCCTACCGCCAGTTCCTCAAGCCGGGCGGTAAGCCCGAGGCGACCTTCAACATCACCGCCGAAAAGGTCACGGCCAGAGAATTCTGCAACCTGCACGGCCACTGGAAAGCAGAAGCCTGAGGTCTTCAACAGGCTCAGACCGAAAATCTATCCGATAAAAGGCACCCCAAATGGGGTGCCTTTTATTTTTATTATTCGTCCAGAAACCGCCTGACCTTGGCCCGCAGGGCCTCCATGTCGAAGGGCTTGCCGATATAATCGTCCGCTCCGGCGGCCATGGCATCGAGCCGGTCCTGCTCCTGGACCTTGGCGGTCATAGCGATGACGGCAGCTTCTCGGGTCACCGGGTCGCCCTTCAGAATCCGACAGACTTCATAGCCATCGAGGCCCCCAGGCATCATGACATCGAGCAGAATCAGCTGCGGTCTCTCTAGCTTTGCAAGGCTAAGGGCCTCCTCGCCGTTGGCCGCCATGAGCAACTGACGATCATCGCTGCGCAAAATGACCTCGAGCAATTTTTTGACCTCAGGCTGATCATCGACAATCAGTATTTTCTTCATTCCCCCCCCCATCTATGGTGCCCGGAGCCAGCGGCAACGTAAAGTGGACCGTTGTTCCCTTTCCAGGTTCACTGTTGACCCAGATCTTGCCACCATGGGCCTCTACAATATATTTTACAATACTCATACCGAGGCCAACCCCGCCAACAGCGGTATTCGACGCATCGGCGCGATAAAACTTGTCAAAGACCCTGGTTTGCTGCTGCAGGGTCATACCTATGCCCTGGTCGATAATGGAAAAACGATAGTTCTTATTCTCCACCTGGCCGAGGATGAGCATCATTCCACCCTCGGGGGAATATTTTATAGCGTTACTGAGCAGATTCTCGAATACCTGCCCTACCTTAGTGCGGTCGACCAACAGCAACCCCTGTTTATGCTCGAGGATCTGCTCGAACCGATGGCTGGCTGCGTGCTCCTTGAACAGCGACCGCATCTGCACCACCAGGTCTTCGACCGCCACCGGCCACAGATTCAGGGTCACCCCCTGACCCGATTCGATACGGGCAATATCCAGAAGCTCTGAAACGATGCACGAAAGGGCCTGGCCTCGCTCAAAAATGTACGTTGTAAACTCCCTGCGCTCATCGTTGGAGTCATCTGTCTCATCAAGCAAAACCTGGGAAAAACCGAGGATGGATGTCAATGGGGTACGAAGTTCATGGGCTGCCGTGGAGATAAAGTCGGTCTTCATTTGATCAAGCTCCCTCTCCCGGGTCACATCGCGAAACGAAATCACCACACCGGTTTCAGTCCCCTTCCGGTCGCGGATCAGCGAGGCCCTGGCCTGAAAAAACCGGGCCGCCACTTTAGGGCCGGGTAGAAGCTCCATTTCAACGGGCTTTCCGTCAGAAGCGCACAGGCGGGTAAACAGATCAGCGGCATCGCAGACCAGGGGCTGCAAAACGGCATCGAGGTGACGGCCCGCCGATTGCTGCGCAGACTGGTTCCATAAGGCCTCTGCCGCCCGGTTCATCAGGGATATTCGGCCTTCGGAGTCAGTCACGACCAGACCGTCGAGGACCGATTTGAAAATCGCGTCGGTTTCCTGACGGGCGGCCTCGGTCTGGCGCAAGGCGCCATTAAGATTGTCCAGGGCCAACTTCTGCGGGGTGATATCCTGAACCATGCCGACGCAGTACGTCTGCTCGCCAGGACCTCCGATCACGCAGGCAACCGAGGCATGCCCCCAGACGATCTGGCCGTCTTTACGCAGGTAGCGTTTTTGGTAATTTGCGACAGGCCACTTGCCCTGGAGAATTCCCAGATGTTTGCTCATTGTCACCGCCCGGTCAGCGGGATGGGTTATATCGGCCACTCTCATCTGCAGCAGATCTTCTTTGGAGTAACCGATAAAAGAGTCAAAAGCCCGGTTGGTCTTGAGGAACCGCCCATC
>CALZIZ010000264.1 GCA_945787465.1 uncultured Desulfuromonadales bacterium | reverse complement strand
AGAGCTAGGGCTATGAGCTCTCAGGCGAGCCAAAATCTGTTCTCAAGCTTCTGGATTTTCGCTTCGGCCCTTAGTGGCGGACAGCCTCCTAGAGTGGCCTGGCGAAGTCGGTTGGAATCACCAGATCATCGGGACATAGGCCTTGGATCGATGAATGGCCCAGTCCGAACACCGCCGAGTCAAGCCCTCCGCGCAGGATGTCGAGCACGTTTTCCACGCCTGTCTGGCCGTTGGCGGCGAGCCCCCACAGGTAAGCGCGGCCGATCATGACGGCGCGAGCGCCCAGGGCGAGGGCCTTGGCCACATCGCTTCCTCGGCGGATGCCCCCGTCGAGCACAATCTCGACTTCGCTGCCGACTGCATTTTCCACCGACGGCAGCAAACGAATGCTGGCGGGCGTTCCGTCCAGGTTGTTGCCGCCGTGGTTCGACACCGAGATCGCTGTCACGCCGGCATCCACCGCGCGCTTGGCGTCCTCGATACGTGTAATTCCCTTAAGCATGAAGGGCCCGCCCCACTCCTTGCATAGCCACGCAACGTCGTCCCAGGTGGCGGGAGGGGTCTGCATCCACTCGCCGTAGGCTTCGAAGAAGGTCGGCGTATCCTTTCCTGGCTCGGCGAGGTTTGGCGTGGTCAGGTTGGGAATATAACGGGCCCTGGCGAAGGCCAGCAGCCACTTCGGGCGGGTGATCACCTGGGGCAGGAGGCTGGCCATGGCCGCAAGGTTGAATTTTTCGGGTATCACCGGGCTGCCCCAATCGCGTCCGTGAGAAAACGACCAGTCGAGGGTCAGGATAAGGCCCTTAACTCCCGCCGAGCGGGCCCGGTCCATGCGCTGAATTATCGTCTCGCGGGTGCCGGACCAATAGAGCTGGAAGAAGGTCTGCGGATTGGCCGCAACGACATCCTCCACTGCCTTGCTCGCAAACGAGCTGAGGCCCATGACCGTTCCCCGGTTGGCCGACGCGCGAGCCACGGCGACCTCGCCGTCGGGATGCACCGCCTGCACTCCGGCCGGAGAAATGATCACCGGCAGAGAGATCGGCTGGCCCATGAGGCTGGTTGCGAGATCGCGGTCTGCGTGCAGGTCGGCGACGTGGGGAGCGAGACCCAATTCGGAAAATGCCGCCATATTGTCGGCGTAGGTGACGCCCTTCTCCGAACCAGCGAGCAACGCACTGTAAACCGAACTCGGTAAACTTCTTTTTGCCCTGCGCTGGGCTTGGGCAACGGTCTCAAACCAGCCATTTCTGCTCATGGTCAAAACTTTCGGAATCATTCATTGTGAACCAACCGCTCAAGGTTTCGATCAAGAACGGACTGCTAACTGCTGTGAGTGTCACCGTTTGGTTCGACCCTAACTTAGTTTGCGGGGTTGTCAACCGACTCATTCGTGGGGTAGGTTGAAATAAATGGACACCAAACTTGATTCCACGGGCAATGGCTTTCGCTCGACCCACCCTGGACCGTTCCTTGATCAGTTACCGTTCGAACTCTCCAATTGCAGCAGGTATGTTGGTTTGCATGCCCCTCAAACAATATAACTTCTGAGACGATCGGCTTGCTGAATACCACTGCACCTAATTCTGTTTCGAAAAGGTTGTACATACAGCCCTCTCAAATTTTTAACCGAGGTGCCGATGGGTTTTCCTTTGAAAAAATCAAGCATCGCGATATGGTGGCGCTGTTTGACTGGCAATAGTTGCCGACGTATCCGACAGCCCGAGTGCGGGTCGGGAAGAGAAAAACTTTGAGGCGATCCATGCGGGAAGAGACCCAAAACGGTGTTGAAAACAGCGCAAAAATCGGGAGGATCGGCTACCGCCCCTACTGGGTTTTAATTCTTTCCATTCTAATCCGGGCGGTACACCAGATAGGGGCGGCGGTCTTTCTTGCTGCCTACCTTCTCGATGCCATTCCTAGGCCGCCGGTGGTATATGTCGTTGTTGCTTTTCTCAGCGGCGGTTTGCTCCTTGTTTCTGAATGGTTGCTGCATCGCCAAGTTGGCAGGGAACTGTCGGGGGTAATCACAATGGTGAAAATCCTTCTCCTGGGGGCGGCATACCATGGTTTTCTGCCTTTGCAGGAAACGGTGCTGCTGGCCTTCGTCATCGCCTCGGTCGGGTCCCATGCACCGAAGCGAGTGCGGCACAGACTCCTGTTTTAACCGGATTACAGAACAATAGGCTACCCATTACATCCCCCATCGGAGAGTCCGCTCCATGGATCTTCGCTGACGACCAGTCCAGAGATTCTCGTGCCTCACCACATAAACGACACCAAAATGGCCCGTCCGGCAAAGGATCGGGCCATTCGTTTTTTTTGGGATCTCCGAATCGATCCGGGAAGGGGCGAAATTCTCATACCTGCTTATGCACTTGGCTCCAGTAAAATCCACCTTGTGGGACATGCCCCCCTATGTGTCAGGATAGTAGTCGCGGAGAGAAATTCGACACATCTTATCGGACAACCCCGTTGCCTCATTTGTGAAAAACGAAAACCCTCCCATTAGAATTTACCCACGCTGTTGTTAGCATCCTCGATGAGCATCTTTCGAACATTTTCGTTCCATTGCTCTGGGGCACAGTAACGGAATGCAGGACTTGGATCTTCTACCACATCAACAATCAAAGAGATCAAACCATCCCGGTGCTCAGCAATTACAGGACCAGTATGAAATTGATTTTTCAGAGCATTGGTTTCATTAATTTTGATGACCTCAGCGTCACAGGCGAACAACGAATCTTTATTGAACCATCTGTATTTCGACCTCACCAGGAGTTCGTTAAATCCTGTATCATAAGGCCCGGGTTCTATGACCACAACCTTGATATTATGATGTTCCAGCTCAGCCCTAAGGGCCTCAGAAACAACTTCCAGAGCATGCTTTGTCATGCAATAGGGCCCGATATAGGGGATAGTGATTCTTCCGGCGATGGACGAAATATTGACAATCTTTCCCGCACCCTTCTTGAGCATGCCTTTTACCACCCCCTGTGTGAGTTCTAGGGCACCGAAGACATTCGTCTCAAAATTCGCCCGCACCAGGTCCACCGGAATCTCGGCGAGAGGGCCAGATTCACCGATACCGGCGTTATTCACCAGCACGTCGACGTCCCAGTCTTCGGCTCGCTTTCGATCAGCGGAATCTTGAACATCGAGTTTCTCAACGCGCAGTGTCACCCCAGCCGCCTCGGCTGCGGCGTTTACTGCGGTAATTTGAGACACAATCTGGGTGGTTGCGATAACGTGATTGCCGCGCCGGGCCAGCTCAAGCGAGGCACCTAGTCCAAACCCGGAACCGGCTCCTGTGATCAATATGGTTGGATTCATGCTTCTCTCCTTTCCGGTTCTGATTAAGCGCTTATTGCTGCACTTACAATCATTTGATGATCGGATAGGCACCAAAACCACCGAGGGTGCTCGTATCGCTACACATAGCACCGATAAAATATTTCTTTGATTCTATCAGATTTGCACAGAATCTATGCTAGTACCATGTAATAGTCACAATTTCGGATAAAGGCGCTTCAGTTTAATTCTGGCGTCCGCAGTTGTGAACTGCCAATCAATTTTTCTCGAGCTGTTGTTCCGGTCTCCTTCCCATGCAGCGACTTCAGCTTGCATGGTTGTCATGTCGGCGATGCGGCGGTTGAGACATTGTCCTTTCAACACGCTGAGTTCGATCTCCGCCATATTGAGCCAGCTACCATGCTTGGGCGTGTGATGGATATCCAGTCGCTCCGCCAAGCGTCTGACCTCTTGAGGTTCGAAGGTTTCATAGAGTGAGGCGATATTGTGTGTGTTCAGATTATCCATAACCAGCCGAACCTTAATGGCGTCGGGATAGCGTTCGTCAAACGTTGCCTTGATCTGCTGGGCCCAGTCCTTTCGGGTGCGACGTTCCGTGATCGCAATATGTCGTTTGCCGGCCAGTGGTTCCACTTCCATAAAGATTTCGGCCACTCCTTTTCTGACGTATTCATCATCCATGCGCTTCGGTTGCCCCGGCTTACATGGTATCGGCTCGT
Source organism: uncultured Desulfuromonadales bacterium (assembly GCA_945787465.1). Taxonomy (GTDB): domain Bacteria; phylum Desulfobacterota; class Desulfuromonadia; order Desulfuromonadales; family Trichloromonadaceae; genus CALZIZ01. The sequence continues at coordinate 852 of CALZIZ010000264.1, read as the reverse complement.
AGACTTCGCCGACCATTTGCTTACAGGACTCGTCCATACACACCACTGGATAATCGGGATCATACGGCAGGTGATAGACCTCCAAAAAATCCTCCATCGCCGCTATAAAGGCTGCGCTCCCTTTCGGCGGGATTTTCCAGTATTTGCTGAGGTGGGGCTTAAGTTCGTTTTTTTTAAAACTCGCTGTACGGTCATGTGCGAAACGGATGATGCAAAGTTAAGCTCAACGGCCTTGTCAGCAAGCAACCTGACCGTCCAGCGCTGGTACCCTTCTGGGGCGGCTGAACACGCCAGTGAAATTAGTCGCGCTTCAAAGGCACCGTCAAAAACGACATCGCGTGGCGGCTTTTCTCTGGGCTTGCGCTCCAGAGCAGCCTCAAGTCCTTCCTCGACAAAACGTTTTTTCAGGTGTTCAATCGTTCGAGACGTTACTCCCAGTGCTTCTGCGGTATTGGCAACAGTCCACGCTGGCCCATCAGGGCCTGCATCGCACAGCAACAACGCACGGGCATGGATAAATTTTTTGGCCGCGGTCTTTCCGCTGCGTGTTAATGCCTCAAGGTCCTTGCGCTCTTGCTCCGTCAGGGTGATTCGATATCTTGGCGGCATGGCAACCTCCTTCGGTTGCCATAAGTATATAGCATGTTAGCTGCTTGCGAAACTTTAAATGTTACATAGTGCTAGTCCCAACCATAGCTTTTCGTATGGCTCCTTCTTATTGATCGCTATAATTCAGCCCTCAACATGAACATAGCCAGGTTATTGATCACATTCTGAGAAAAAATCAAGGTTAGTTTGGTAACTAAGTTTTCCAACAACTCACCTTCTATCAGACACTTTTTGACCGTGTTC
>CALZIZ010000263.1 GCA_945787465.1 uncultured Desulfuromonadales bacterium | reverse complement strand
CTTTTTAAGGCCTCCCTCAGCAGGGCCATAAAGTCTTTGGGTGAGCCAAGCAGGTCCTCCCGGGTCGACGGATAGGGGATGGACGCCACCGCACGCACCCTGATGCCTTGAGCGCTTTGCTCCATCTGGATCATCTGCATGTGGTACCAGCCCAATTCGAGGCCGATAGGGCCAAGCTGATGAGACTGTGGAGACCGCCGCAGCGCCGGAGCAAATTTGTTCAGACGAATCATGAGGTTTCCCCGGGCCGTTCATCATTGAGCATCAAGGCGGGCTCCGCAGCGGCGCAGGCCGGGGTCCCCTTCTCCACCCGGTTTCCCCCCTTGGCCTTGGCCTCATAAAGTGCTTTGTCGGCTCCTTTATAAGCGCGGGTAAAGGGGACCCGCTCTGTTTCTGAAACCAGGCTCACCAGGCCGAAACTGATGGTCACGCCATCGGGGTCGTCCCAGCCCATTCGCCGCACCCGGCTCTGCCGCGACCTGAGGCTATCCAGACTTTTCTGCAGATAGGCCTGCGGAGCCTGTGCCAGCAACAGGGCAAATTCATCTCCGCCCATGCGGGCAAAGATCTCTCCGGGCTGCAGATGTTCGCTGAAGGATTCGCTGACCCACTGAAGTACCCGGTCTCCGAAGGCATGGCCGAAGGTATCGTTGATCTGCTTGAAGCGGTTCAAATCGAAGAGCAGAAAATAACATTCCCTGGCTTCTTCACGGTAACCGGTTATCGTCTCATCATAGCGGTCTTGAATATACCGCCTGTTCCAGGCCCCGGTGAGCGGATCGCGATAGGAGAGGCTGCGCATCTCCTGGTGGGCCGACTCCAGTTCGAAAAGGCTCTTGATCTCGGTTTTGCGCACCCTGGCGCTGCGGGCGACCAGCACCAGCACGATCAGGGCCGCGCTGAGCATGAAGAACTGCAGAAGAAGGAGGGTCGAGGCGCCAAACCTCTCACTGGACAGGGAGGTCGACAGGGTAAAGACCAGGTAGATGAGGGCCACGATGGAGGAGGCTTCGCGCAGCCCCCAGGGGACCAGCGGCACTACCACGAAGATCAGCACCACCCCGATGTAAAGCGGTATGCCGAAGGCACCGATCTTGTGGGCCTGCAGCACCAGTGCGCTGCTGCTGACCACCAGCAGGGTCATGCCGAGCAGATGCAATGAGCGGATATCGCCGATGGCTCGCGAAGAGAAAAAGACGTTGGCGGCCAGCACCGCAAGCACCACGTAGGTGTACAGGTATTCGCCGGCAAAGCCCAGGTAGAGGTTCAATCCCCCGGAAATGCTCAACAGAATGAAAAAAATCAGGCTCAGGGTTTTGACCCCGCTGCGCACCTCGCCTTCCATCAGGTCCAGGGCATAGGCATCCAGCTGGGGAGAGCCGAAACGGGTGATGACCCAGATGTCGGTCCGTCCCTCTCCGGCTGCCGGCAGGTCATTGTCTCTGCGTCTTTTGTCCATGATGCCCCCTTACCTCAAGATCCCGGCACGATGGTCAGCCCCCAGGGCTTGCCTGGGGGTGTCACCAGTATCTCTGAAAAACTCCCGTCCAGATTCGAGCGCATGATCAAGTGACCGTCGTAATCGCTCCAATAAAGCTTGTTTTCGTCCAGATCCAGGGCAAGGCGGCGAATTTTGCTGACCCCTGCGGGACCGAACAGGGTTTCGGTGCCGCTGCCGTCGAGGTTGGCCCGGTAGCAGCGCTTGGAATCATGGTCGTACCAGTAAATTTTTCCCGCGCCTCGGGGGTCAATGGCAAGACCATAGGGCTTGCTCACCGGGTCCCCTGCGCCATCGGACAACACGGTCTGGACATCGGTACCATCCAGCAGGGCGCTTTTGATGGTCGTGGTCCCCTCATCGCTCCAGTACATACGCCCGGCCATCAGGTCCAGCTCGATGTCGGTCGGGGCATCGACCGTGCCATTGTCGGGGATCAGGGTTTCAAAGCCGCTGCCATCCAGGTTGGCCCGGTAGATTTCACTATTACTTTTGTCGACCAGGTAAATCTTTACCCCTGCCGGGTCGAGGGCGATGCCCGTCAGATCATTGCAGGCCAGTGAATTGCAGTCGATAACGCTTAGCACATCGGCGCCTCGGGGGGTGGCGCTGTTGACAAACTTGTTGTCGTACGCCCAGTAGAGCCTTTGGCCGACAGTGTCGAACTTGAGACTTTCGATATTGTTTTGACCGCTGACCACCGTCTGCAGGTTGGTGCCGTCGAGTTCAGAGCGATTGACCAGCTGCTTGTCCTCTTCAGCCCAGAAGGGCCCCTTGGATCGGGGCACATCGACCGGACGCCCCGGGCCGATGTCGATGCCCCAAGGCTTGCTCCCGGGGCCGAAAACCAGCACCTCTTCTCGGCCACTGCCGTCAAGGTTGGCCCGCTCGATCTTGCGGTCACCCTCATCGGTCCAATACATCTTACCTGCATCGAAATCAAAGGCGAGGCCATGTACCTTGGAACCGCTGCCTACAAAAACCAGGTTCTGTGCCGCGCTGCCGTCGTATTTCGTTCTCACGATGCTAAAGGTGTTCTCGTCGAAAAAATAAAGCCGCTGGCTGTTGGTGTCGATCGCCAGGCAGGAGGGCGTGTATACCCCCGAGGACTCGATCTTAACATTTGTCCCATCCACGTCGGCGGACATGATTGTCTTGTCCACCTTGTTAACCCAGTACATTTCGCCCCTTATCAGGTCCAGCTCTAAACCAGTGGGGCCGTTGATCCCGGAGGTCACAAGGGTCACGATTCCAGTCCCGTCCAGGTTGGAGCGGTATATCCTCTGATCGCCTCCATCCACCCAGTAGAGCTTGTCCCCGGTCTTATCGAGGGCCAGGCTGCCAATGTTGCCCCCGCTAGTGACCAGATCCTCGACCCCCGAGCCATCAAGATTGGAGCGACGGATTTTTTTCGTATCCTTATCTGCCCAGTAGATCTTTTCTGCAGCAGGGTCGAGTTTCAGGGTTTCGGGCTTCACCAGGCCAGTCAACCCGTTCACCAGATCGGTTATTCCTGAGCCGTCCAGCTCGGCCCGCCGCACCGCCGGGATACTCCAGTCGGACCAATAGATCGCCTTGGAAATCAGCGCCTCGCAGCGATAGTCATCAACAATCGCCTGGCTGACCCCACTGCTGAGAGTCCCGGTGGCGACGATGCGGACGGTGCCATCGGCGTTGTCGGTGAGGGTCGCGCCGTAGCTGTGCCCCATGAACGGCTGGCTGCTGATAGGGGCGCGGTAGGCGCAGTCGGTCTTGAGAAACCACCGGGCATGGCGCAGGGCCGCTTCGGCCACGTAAGAGGTCTGCACCTGCTGCGCCCGTGCCGCGGTCATATTCAGATGGACCCCGCTGGTGCGGTTGACCATGTAGCAGAGCATGGCGACCAGGCTCAGGGCCATGACCACGGGCAGCAGCGCAAAACCGCTACGGTTTTTCAAGAGGGAGGAGCCCATCATTCGCCCTTTCCGACCCGCACCAGGGATTGCAGGGTGAGATCCCCAGCCTCTGCGTCGTGCAGCAACAGGGTGATCTCCACCAGCACCCCCCGATCATCCGGACCGGCCGGTAGCCGCTCGACCTCAAGCTCGACCAACTGCGCCTGCAGAATCGGGCGCTCGGCGTAATCGGCACCAGTCACCGGGTTGAGGGTGGGCATGCGCTCCATCAGGGTGGTGCCGTCGGCGCTGACGAAAAACACAACCGGGTCGAGCCAGTCCTCGCTCTCCAGGCCGTCGCCGTCGTTGTCGAAGTCCCCATCGTTCCCGCCCAGTTCGTCGTTGTCTTTGGGAATGTCCTCGTCGATGGTCCCATCACCGTCGTTGTCGATACCGTCGATGCAGTCCTCTCGCACGACCCCGTCCTCGTCATTGTCGGTAAATCCGTCAGCACCCCCTGGATCTTCGTCAACGTTACCGTCACCGTCATCGTCAATGCCGACTATGCCCGGAACGCCATCGTTGGTGTTGTCGGTGGGGATGTCCTCATCGACCAGGCCGTCCTTGTCGTTGTCCGCATCGGCAAAGCCGTCGGCGTCTCGGTCAAGCCCCGGATCGAGGGTGACGGCCAGCAGCTCCCGCTCATTCTCAACCACCGCAACCGTGGCGGGATTATCCGCCAGCGGGACCAGGAGGCGCCGGCTGCGGGAGGTCGCCTCGACCATCCGCTCCATGGCGAAATTGCCCTGGTAAAGCAACTCGCTTCGCCCCTGCCCGTAGCGCCACTGGCTCAAAGCCCCGCCCACCAGCCCGCCGAGCCCCGCCAGCAAAATGGTGAGGATCGCCAGGGTGAGAATCACTTCGATCAGGGTCATCCCGGCCTGACCGGTGCCCCCTGAGAGAGCCGGCTCACCAGATGGCAAGGGTTTCGAGGGAGAGCGGCGGATCATCGATCTGCACCTTTACCCAGAGGATTCCGGCATCGGTGCCGGTAAAAGAATCGCCGTCGCCGTCGGCATTATCGCCGTCGTAGGGCCAGATGAATACGTTTCGGGTGATCTGCCGCCCGTCGCTGGTCTCGAAGGGCACCGCATCGGAATAGGCCGTGGTGGCCGTTGAGCTTCCGGCGGCCGCCGCAGCAGCATCGAGGTCGGTAAAGGGCTGGGCCAGCACCTGCTCCATCTTGGAGCGCAGAGCGGCATGGTCAGCTCCCAGTTGCTCCTGGATGCTGACCCCGAGAAGCGCGGTCGGCATGGCCTCCATGATCGGCACCAGGCAGACGGCGATCAGCACGATGGCAATCAGCACCTCGACGTAAGAAAAGCCTCTGGCGTTAAAGCAGGGGACCGTTATCATTTTGTCGCTGCTCCGTTGCCCCCGCAAACCGCCTTTGCTGCCGAAGGAGGATTTCACTGAACCAACACCCGCCCCGTCCCTTCACCCACCACCAGGGTTTTCA
>CALZIZ010000262.1 GCA_945787465.1 uncultured Desulfuromonadales bacterium | reverse complement strand
CACGATCTGACCGGCATTGACCAGGCAGGGCTTGCCGCCGATGGTGATTTCGGCCTGGCCGTCGAGGACCTGGATAAAGGCGTTGAAGGGCACAGTGTGCTCCGAGAGGGCCTGGCCTTCATCGAAGCTGAAAACGGTCAGGGTGCCGCTTTCGTCCTGCAGCAGGGTGCGGCTGACCACCGAGCCCGGCTGGTAATCTGTCATTCCGGCCAGGGTCTGGGGGTCGGCGCCTTCAATGTTCAGGGTGGTTTTGGTTTCAGCCATGATGTCCTCCTTGCGACTGTTGGTGGTTTCCTGCTTTTGGAACCTATTATATCCCTGCGCCTGGGCCGGGCCTTGACCGGCGTCAAAAGACTTTTACTTTGCTGTCCCCTCCGCCCCCTTGACTCCAATCGGCGTAATGGATTAACTTGTCCCTTGGATGCAAGTTTTCCTTGTTTTCTCTGTACCTGTCATCCCTGCCGACCTTTTGCGGTATCCCCCATCTGGGCAGCTGCGGTTTCAAGGTTCTTCCCTTTCTTTTTAAGTCACGTTTCACCGGAGCAACAATGCTTAATTTTGACGAACTCGAAAAAGGCTTTTCCGAGGCCGAGGCCTTGGCAGAAGCCCAGCGCTGCCTGAAATGCAAAGACCCTCGTTGTGTTAAAGGGTGCCCCATAGAAAACTGCATCCCCCAATTCATCCAGGCCATCTGCGATGGCGACGTGGTCGAGGCGGTCCGGTTGATTAATGATCGCAGCAACCTGGCGGTGATTTGCTCCCGGGTTTGCCCCCACAACGATCAGTGCGAGGGGGCCTGCGTTCTGAGCAAGAAAGGCAAGGGGATTCAGATCAGCAAGCTCGAGCGCTACCTGGCCGATAAGGAGATGGAACTGGCCCTGACCCGGGTCGCAGACAAGGTGGCGGTGATCGGTTCAGGCCCGGCCAGCCTCAGTGTTGCGGCGATTCTCGCCAAAGAGGGCTACCGGGTCACCATGTTCGAAGCCCGCCCCCAGCCCGGCGGGGTTTTGCGTTACGGCATCCCCGAGTACCGCCTTCCCAAGGTGATGGTCGACAAACAGATCGAGATCGTCCGCAACCTCGGTGTGCGCATCGAAACCGGGGTTGTGGTCGGCGAAGACCTGACCCTCGACCAGCTCTTCGCCATGGGCTACAAGTCGGTCTTTATCGGCACCGGGACGGGTCTTTCGCGCAAGCTTGAAGTGCCGGGAGAAGATCTGCCGGGGGTGCTGCAGGCGATCTATTTTCTCGAGACCGTTGAGCTGGTGCGCGAGGAGAGCCTGTCGGTCTCTCACCTGCCGGTCAAACCCGGCGACAGGGTGGTTGTGGTCGGTGCCGGTAATGTCGCCGTCGATGCTGCCCGTACCGCCTTGCGTTTCGGCGCCGCCGAGGTCCAGGTGGTCGACATCATCGCCGAGCACGAAAGGCGCTGCAGCGATAAAGAATACGAGGAAGCCCTGCACGAGGGGGTTAGATTTTCCTTCGAGAACAGTGTGACGCAGGTCCATGGCGAAGAGCGTATGACTGGTGTGTCCCTGCAGGGTTTTGAGCGCCAGGTTTCGGGCAGGGAGAGCCGTTTTGTGCCGCTCGCCGGCAGCGAGCGGCAGATCCAGTGCGATAAGCTGATCATCGCCATCGGCCAGAAGCCTTTTGCGCGCATTGTTTCGACCACCACCGGTCTCAAGACCAACGAGCAGGGTTACCTGATCACCAACGACGAGCCCCATTACGGCATGACCACCCGGCCGGGCGTGTTTGCCGCAGGCGACGTCGTCCACGAACCAAAGACGGTGATTCTGGCGATGCGCGAAGGGCGCAAGGTCGCCGAGGCCATCGACACCTACCTGCGGCGTTCGCATCTCTGAGGATAATCAGATGGTGAAATTGTAGGGCGGGGTTAACTCTAAAGGTTTCGCGAATGAATTCGCTCCTACAGAAACCTCTTCTGGCCCAGGCTGCCACTTGTAGGAGCGGCTTCAGCCGCGAAGGGTTTTAGCCCCAAAGGATTCAAAAAAAAAGCGCCGTGCCCCTCAAGGGGGCGCGGCGCTTTTTTTAGAACTCGTCTTCGTAATAACCTGCTCCGATGACCCAGTCCCAGGGTTCAAAATAGGTGATGGCGACCTTTTTGTGCCTGGGGTGCCTTTCGCCGGGATTTTGCCAGGGGTAACGCTCGAAGACCACCGCCGGGTCATCCTTTTCGGCCCTCTGGGGAAGGGCCAGCGACCTGAGGACGATAGCTTGAATGAAGGGCCGGCCGGCGGTATCGAGGGAATTCCAGATGTCTTCGCCGTCCCGCAGGCCGTCCCTGGAGATGATGTATCGACCGCGCTGCTCGCCGTGGGCGCCAAGCACAAAGACGTAGCCGTCGTGACCGGCACGCAGCCCCATGATGCGTCGGGCGAGTTTTTCAAGGGGTCTTGATTTTGTGCGGATTTCGAGGGCACCGACAACCTCACCGCTCTCGCTGTGGCGTAATGGCACCAGGCTCACCAGGACCCAGGCTCCTTCACTGCGGCCGGGCCGATGAACGGTCTCGCCTCGCAGCAGCTGGTCGATCAGGGGGGCTGTCTGACCCTGGCCGATTTTTGCAGGCAGCAGGGCGCCCCTTGCCGCCTGCGGGGTCGTTGAGCAGATTCGTAAAAGGTCGCCGGTTTCGTTGATTCGCTGGTAAACGGCAATCTGCCCACCGCAACTGGTTCTGATCCGGTCGATCAGTGGGCCGGGCGCCGATTTTCCGAGCCATTCGTTGCCTGCCAGCAGGCGGGGAAGAAACAGGGTGGTTTCGATGCCGTCCCGGGGGTCCGTCAGGTGCCACTGCTCGCTTGAGGTGTCATCGAGGGTCAACGCTCCGGCGCGTTTTAAGATCTCCTCGATTCTATGAAGACGTCCCTCCTGTGCTCTGGAAATTTCATCCTGGGTCGTCCGGCATTGCCGGTGAACGTTGAGGGCAATTTTTTCGGCCAGGTTTTGTGCCCGCCTTTTTTCATCCCAACCGTAGAGGCTTTGATGGAGGACGTAACATAAAGCTGTAAGCGTAAGCAAGGCGGCTAAAACCATAACAGCCTGTGTTGCTGTGGATCTTGTTTTCAAACTGCACTCCAATAAAGTCTTAAAACAAAACGGATCTATAACCAAAACAAAGGCTGAGGTTGTCACCAAGACACGAAGGCACCAAGGGGGCCTCAAGACCAGGAATTTTCACATGCATTGGGATCATAGACCCAAGATTTTCTCCATGTCTTGGTGCCTCGCTTAAGAGCGCCTACTTTTGGTGGTGGCTAATATCTGTTTACCTTTTTTGGGTTAAAATTCCGAAACATTAATGGCATGGATTATCGCGGTGGCCGGGTTTGCGGTTTTGCATTTCCGGCCCCGGGATAATATTGATTTCGAATTATAAAGAAAAATTAAGCAAAAGGCAAAGCCGTATACAGAAAAGGCATCAGACTGTTAAGGCTTCAACTCTGAAGGTCTCCATCGCTGAACAGTGGGCGGTTGCAAAAAGGGCCTTCTAGCTTCAGGTCATGCAGGCGCTGGATTCGTTCTCTGGAGGTGGGATGGCTGCGCAGCAGGGTTTTCTTTCGGGGGGTGCCTTCAAGGTTGAAGAGCTTCTCCCAGACGTTGCCCTGCGTGGGGGCCATTTTCTGCAGAGCATCGGCGAGCGGCTCGACATCGCCGAGCAGTTCGGCTGCTCCGACATCGGCGCTGAACTCGCGTCGCCGCGACAGGGCAAAAGTAAGAAGGCTGCCCAGGGTCGGTGTGAGTATCAGCACCAGAAGGGGACAGGTGGCGAGCTTTGCTTTGCCTAGCAGGACCAGGGGGAGGTTGAACGCGACCAGCAGGCCTGCTGTTAAAGCGAGCAGGCCGATAACCCGGCGCAGCAGGCCTGAGAGGAAAATCATCCGGGTATCACCGTGACTCAGGTGGGTGACCTCATGGGCCATGACACCGGCAATTTCCCGCAGTTCAAGTCCATCCACAACCCCTCGGGACAGGGCAATGGCGGCATTGTCGGGAGGGCCGAGGGCGAAAGCGCTCATCCCCTTGCCCGGGACCAGAAACAGCCGGGGGGGGTGTTCGAGGTCGGCTCGCTCGGCGAGGATCTTCAGGATGCCCTTGAGGCGCGGGGCTTCACCCCAGGTCAGTTCGCGGCCTCTAAAGAGCCGGCCGATAATTGTCGGGGTTGCGCGAAGGGTCAGGACATGAAATGGAATACATGCTACAGCGACAGCCAGGGCAAATCCCGCACCTCCCAGGCTCCAGGCGGCATAGCCTGCGAGCAGATAGAGCAGGGCAAAAAGAACCTTCGATCTAAAACCTATGGTGGCAGAGGCGAACTGGGTCAAGGGCATGTCCTGGGTCAAAGATGCCAAGCGGCATCCCTTGCGAAGTATTTTATAAATTATACCGCAGGTGCCCCTATGTCAACCCGCCTCTGCCTCTGATTTCGGTCAGTTGATGGCGTCCAGCCTCAACGCGAGGGTCAAATCGAGGCCGGCCAGGGCGTGGTTGCCGTCAAGTTTCACCTCGGTTTCGGTGACCTCGACCACTACCATGAGTCGTGCCTCGCCGTCTCTGAATTCGATACTCACCTTTTTGCCCACCTTGATCTCGGTATCGGCCGGAAAGTAATCGCGCTTTACGGTGAGGATATTTTCGTCCAATCGCGGTCCGTATGCTTCCGCCGCGGGGATGCAGACATTTTTGACCTCGCCGACGGCCATGCCGAGCACCTGCTTCTCAAGGGCCGGGAAGACCTGATTGGTGCCGATGGTAAAGACCAGCGGCTCTTCATCGGTGGTGCTGTCGAAGATTCGCCCGTTGTCAAGGGTGCGCCCGTTGTCAAGGGTGCCGATGTACTGAACGGTAACCGTGTCGCCGGATTTTGCCTGGGTCATGATGCTTCTCCTTGCTTATAATTTAGGCTTTAGAGGAGGGCTAAGCGCAAATTGTGGTCTGGGGCATCTGTGCTTTTTTTCCGTCAAAAACAGAAAAAGACCTGCGAAATCAATTCGCTGGGCCTCTTTGCTCCAGGTCGTCGCACACCCTTGTGCATCTGACCTGACTTACACGTTTTGCAGAAACCGGACCAACTCGACAAAAAAAGGCCGCGCCATGGCGCGGCCTTGCAGGTGTTTGCCGGCAGGTCGCGCCGATTTACTTGGCAGCGGCCCGTGCCGCTGCGAGCCAGGAATTCCACTGGTCCTGGTTTTTGGCGATCCACTCGTCAACGTGGCGTTCGATATCTTTTTGTGATTTTTCGCCGTCCTGCATTCTGGTGTTCTGCTCGTTGATATCGGTCAGGGGCAGGCTGAAAACTTCGAAGAGTTTCCTCGCTGCCGGATTCTTCTGCAGAAAATCCTTGTTGGCGACAATCTGGATATCGGCAACCACGAAACCGAGCTTGACGGGGTCGCTGACGGCGCCCTCGACGCCGGCTACCGTCATCCGGTCAATGGCCTCGATCTCAATGGGGCGTGCCGTGATCTCGGGCACGTTGATCCACATCACGTCTTCACCTGGCTTGAGCTTGAAGATGGTCCAGTTCGGTGCCCAGGTGAAGAAGAAGACAGGCTTGCCGGTTTTGTATTTGGCCAGAGCCTCTGCCATGCTCGCGGTATAGGTGGCCTTGATCGGATTGATATGCTCGTTGAGGTCATAGGCGTTCAGGTGGTGGGTGATGGTTTTCTCACACCCCCAGCCAGGAGGGCAGGCAACCAGTTCGGCCTTGCCGTCTCCATCGAGGTCAAAGGCTTCTTTGACTTCGGGACGTTTGAAGTCGTCGAGGGACTGGATGTTGAATTGCTCAACCTCCCTTTTCGACACCAAGTAACCCTGCAGGCCACCGGACTTGGCAACATAGCCGACGATCTCGCCCTTATCGGAAAAGTTTTTCGGCATCTGTTCCTTGTGCATCGGGAACCAGCCGTTGGCCCAGTAATCGACGTCGCCAAGGGCGAGGGCCTGGTAGAAAAGCGGGTTTTGCAGCTCTTTGGGTTTATTGACCTTGTAGCCGAGTTCTTCAAGCGCTTTGCGGACCAGGGCTTCCTGAAAATATCCGGTGTTCCAGGTGGCGCGGGCCGGCGGGACTTTGATGCCCTTG
>CALZIZ010000261.1:8225-9975 GCA_945787465.1 uncultured Desulfuromonadales bacterium | reverse complement strand
TTAAAACCGTCGGGTCCCGGCCCGACAGCCGGGTAACTTTCTTTGCTCGTCCAAAGAAAGTCACCAAAGAAAGGACGTTGGCTGCGCCGCATGGGGTGCACAAAGGGCGCAGGATCCTAGATCCGGTTCTGCAATTGAGAGACGGCTCGACTTTTTCGAGCCCTTTTGCGCACCGAGGTGCTTCGCCACCGCTCTACCCGGCTGTTGCGAACACCGGCGCTGCTATGCCAAAAAAACCAGAAATGGTCATTGCCTTGCTGAAGGACTCGCATAAGGGGAGTCGCCATGAAGCAACTCCGTTGTCATCAGCAGCCACGACGACCAGAGGTGCCATCCAGGCAACAGCAATGCTCCCCGCAGGGGAAGCCGCTTTTTGCCAACTTTTTGGCGGCTTGCAAAAAGTCGGTCGGCTGTCGGGGCGAGTCCCGACGGTTTTGCTTTGCATATTTGGTGGATAGTTGCTTTTCTCTGCGTCCTTTGCGACCTCTGCGGTCCAATCCTAGTCTTTCTGCATTTTCTTTCGCCGGTTCAACCAGGCCAGCACGCCGATAAAGAGCGGCCCTACCGGCCCCGAACCGATCCCGGGGGAAGGCAGTCCCTTGAACATTCCGCCGCCTGCTTTGCGGTCGACCTGGTAGGTTTTCACCGGGGCTGAGGGGCGCTGTTGCTGGGCCTGGCGTTCGCGCTGCACCCGGTCGGCGTTGCGTTTGTCGATCCCCTGGTTTTCGAGCACTGCGTCCTGCACCACCAGCATCGAGGTGTGATCGGTGACCAGCGAATAGGCGGTACCCAGATCAACGACCTGTTGCCTCAGGTTCTCGGTTTCCCCGGTCTCGCGGATCTGCTCCATCACCCCGTCGACCCTGGAAAGGGCCCAGAGCCGCTCGAGTTCGGGGTTGTCCTGGTCGGTTTCGGGAAGCTGCGCGGTGGTAGACCAGGTCTTTTGCTCGCCGGAGATTTTTGCCTTGAGCTCGATCCCCAGCTCGCCGCTGCCGTTGTAGCGGCCGAACATCACCACCTGTTGCCCCATGTAGAGATTGCCCTGGCCTGGATCAGGCGCCCGGTGATGTCGTCGGCATCGGAGAGGTTCATGGCGAAGCCGCCCGAATCCCGGGCCAGGCGGTCGAGAAGCGGCTGGTTGGCGCTGTTGCCGATGACGAAGGTGAAGAGGCGGATATCGTAGGTTTTGAGCAGTTTGAGAAAAGCTCGGTGCTCGGTGTGGCCGACGTTGGTGACGCCGTCGGTGACCAGGATCACTGCCGAGGTGCGGTCGTCGTCGAGGCGGTGGTAGGCCTTTTCCAATCCCGCAAAGAGGTTAGTGCCGCCGCCGGCCTGCAGGCCCTTGACCGAGGCGATCCACTGCTGCACCGCCTCGGGGGTCGCCCGGATGTAGCCTCCGGTGAAGTCGGCGGCGCTGTTGTTGAACGTGACGATGCGGAAACGGTCGTTGGGGTCCATTTTGCCGAGCACCCGGCCAACCCCTTTGGCCAGGGTGGCGATCTTGTGGCCGCCCATGCTGCCCGAGACATCGAGGACGAAGGTCCAGTCTGTTCCCTCGCTGATTCGCTTGAGATCGGCCGCAGGGGTAACCACCAGCATGAAGGTGCCGTCCCGGGTCTGGTCCTGCCGGTAGGGGATCAACTCAACCCGGGCAGGGACGCTGTCGTCGAGGCGGTAGTAGAAAACCAGGTCGCGGGAGAGGTCGGCTCCTGAGTCTTTTTGCAGGCTGACCTCGTAGATGTCACCTGTC
>CALZIZ010000261.1:0-8166 GCA_945787465.1 uncultured Desulfuromonadales bacterium | reverse complement strand
TTTCCCTCGGCCAGAGGGTAGACGTAGCGGCCGACGTTCAGGTCGATCTCCAGCGGCTGGTAGTAGACCAGGCGCACCCGGGCCTCGCCGGCGGCCGGCACCTTGCCGATGCGCACATCAAAGGTCTTGAAGTCGTCCTTTTCGGCCAGGGCGGTGTCGTTGCCCCGGGCCTTCTGCTCTTCATAGATCGTTTTGGCCCGCTCCTTCTCCACCACCTCGCCGAGCAGTTCCTGGCCATTGACCCAGAGGGAGAGTTCGGAGAGGCTCGCTTGCTTTGGCAGGGGGAAGCTGTAGAGCGCCTCGAGGTCGTGGTCGCCGCTGTTGGTAAAAACCTGGTCGACCTCGGTGCGGGCGAAGCCGTTATTGATGGTAACCTCGACCTGGTGGGAACGGATCCCGAGGGCCTCCTGACCGCCGCCGGCCGGCTTGAGCAAGCCTGCAGCTTGGGACGGGGCAGGATTCAGGCTGCACAGCAGACCTGCCCACAGGCAGAGCAGGGTGACGCTCAGGGTGCGGAAGCGAAAATTTCGTTGCTTGTTCTTTGCGGGGTGACGGCGCATGGCGTGTCCTCCTTTGTCGATGGTGACGCGGGCTTGAATGCCGGTCTTGAACTTTTTCATCGCAGGGGGCGTGCCATCCGCCGTTCTGTGCTTTTAAGTGTAAGTGTCCGAAATTAAACGAGGGTATCGATTGGCTCTGGATAAAAGTATGGCTGCTTAAAAAGTAGTAATTGACATCTGATGAAGGGCGGAAGTACATTTCATGTATGGCCAAGAGAGAGCAGTTAAGTCCTGAAGAGCGGGAGTTTTTCGACGGGGTCGCCCGAGCGGCATTCAGCAATCCCTTCGGCGACGAGCGCCTCGACCTCGATCGCAGGATTGCCGGGGTGTCTGCCCGAACCCCCAAGGGGCAGGTGCTGCAGCGGGCCATGGCGCGGGTCCAGCAGCGGGTCGCCGGCCTTGAGGAGGCGGGGCGGGCCGACCTGCGCCTCTATTCAGGCGAAGACCGGCAGGTGCTGCGAAGCGGCCTGCTGTTCGATGTCTTCCACCGCTTCACCCACGAATTCGACCGGTTGATCCGGCAGCAGATGGCCGACGGCGAGACGACCTGTGGGGTGCCCTTCGCCCGCGATGCCCTGGGGATGATCGCCGCCCGGGGTTTTTCTCGGGACGAGGCGCGGCGTTACTTCGCCTTCTTTTTTCAGATGCGCCGGGCCTTCTATTTCATCGACCGGGGGCTGGCCGGGGTCAGCCCCTGTATGGGCGAGTTGCGCCGGCACCTGTGGAACAACATCTTTACCCACGATATCCGCTGGTACGAGAGCTACCTGTGGAATCGCATGGAGGATTTTTCAACCCTGCTGCTCGGCGAAACCGGCGCCGGCAAGGGAGCCGCTGCCGCCGCTATCGGCCGCTCGGGCTTCATCCCCTTCGATGAGGGGCGGGAGCGCTTTGCCGAGAGTTTTGCCCGCAATTTTATCTCCATCAACCTCTCCCAGTACCCCGAAACCCTTATCGAGTCCGAACTCTTCGGCCACAAAAAAGGCGCCTTCACCGGCGCCATCGACCATTACAAGGGGGTTTTCGCCCGCTGCTCAAGGCACGGGGCGATCTTTCTCGATGAGATCGGCGATGTCGGCGTGCCGGTGCAGATCAAGTTGTTGCAGATTCTCCAGGAGCGAACCTTCTGCCCCCTGGGCAGTCATGAGCAGCAGCGTTTCTCCGGACGGGTGATCGCCGCCACCAACCGGCCCCTGGACAAATTGCGTGAGTCGGGGGAGTTTCGCGACGATTTTTTCTACCGCCTCTCTTCGGATATTATCGCGGTCCCCACCTTGCGCCAACGCCTGCAGGAAGATCCCGGCGAACTCGATGTTTTGCTCGCTCTGGTGGTTGGCCGTACCATCGGCGAAGCCTCCGGCGAGGTCGTTGCCATGGTGCGCGAGGTTCTCGGCAGGGAGCCGGGGCCCGGCTACGGCTGGCCCGGCAATGTCCGCGAGCTCGAGCAGGCGGTGCGACGCATTCTGCTGACCAGGAGTTACCGCGGCGAGTTCGGCGTCGAGCCGGGCGATGTGCGGGGCGAACTGCTTGCGGGAATCGATGCGGGGAGGCTCGATGCACAAGGGGTGCTCGCCGGTTACTGTGCGCTGCTCTACAGGCGTTACGGCACCTACGAACATGTGGCCAAGGTGACAGGGCTCGACCGGCGCACGGTGAAGAAGTATGTATTGATAAAGGCAGGTGAAAGGTAAAAGGTAAAAGACCAGGGGCTAAGGGCTTGGGGCGGAGATGATTTTGAAGCGGTTGTCGAAATGCCTTGCCAGAAGCGGTTTTACGTCTTTCCAGTCGAGGCCTCCTCCGCCGCAGCCGGGGCGGGGGACGATGATCTGCTGCCAGCCTTTGGCGTCGGCCAGAACCCGAAGCTCTCTGGCCGAGCGTTCGATGAGTCGCAGGTCGGGATTGTCCAGCCAGTGGTGCTCTACCGGAAATGCCACAATGCCGTGCCCGAGGTCATAGACCCCGCAGCCGTGCCGGCTTATCAGTTCGCCGAGTTTTTCGGGCAGTTCGGGAAACTTCTCCCGCGCCTGTCGGGCACAGCCTCGCGGCATGGGGCAAGCACCCTTCTTGTTGACCGACCCGTTGGTGGTAATGACCACCATCGCCTTCCCCAGGTAATCCCAGTCACTCGTCACTCGTCACTCGTCACTCGTCACTCGTCACTCGTCACTCGTCACTCGTCTGGCCGCTGCCCCAGAGCGGGTCGGAACCGAACTGCTCGCGCAGTCGTTCCTCGGGATTCTGTTCCAGAAATTCTTCCCGCGAAAAAGAGAAGCGGTAATCATCGCAATAGGCGCACAGCACCTTGTAGGCGTCGTTGATCTTCCGGATCTCTTCGTTGTCCGAGTCCGGGGAGCGGTCCGGATGGTGTTGGCGAACCAGGCTTCGATATCTCTGCTTGATATCATGCAGGCTGACACGGTCGCCTAAGTGTAGTGTGGTCATAGCTTTTTCGAGCTGGTCAAAAGTCATCTGCGGCTCTGCTCCTGAATCTGGGGGGAGGCCAAGGGCATGAGTCATTTTTATCATGTATACCATTAAACGACAATAAAACAGGGTCAGGACGTGCCCTGTTGGGGTTTTGCTTGATTTCCGGACGTGAGGGGCGCGTATACGGCAGTCCATGCATAACATTGTTATCCTAATAGTTGGTAAAAATACCTTGATTATTGCCTTTCTTTATGGAAAGTGCGTGATCAGGAATTTCAGCTGAGCGATCTGGCCGAGCAGGCCGAGTATGATCGCCTGGTGAAGGGCTTTCATGCCGATGAAGAAAAGAACAATCTCAACAACCTGCTTTTTCAGCAGACGAATTTTCAGCGCAGCCAGGTTCAAAAGTCCAAATAATTCCATTCCCAGGTATTGATTCCAAGCCGCCCCGTTTATTTACAGCAGGGCGGTTTTTTCGTCTGCGGCCCTCGTGTCGGTCAACCCCCTGAAACTCCTTGCCTGGCGGGTTCTTCTATGTTAAAAAGCTGAAACCTGAAGATTTTGTATACACAGACCTGGTCGGATGGAGTATTGCCATGGAAATCCAGATTCTGCCCCTCGCGGAAAAAAAGCAGCCTATTACCGATGAATCCAAGCTGGCCTTCGGCACCCAGTTTACCGATCGTATGTTTGTCATGGAATATACCGCCGGTCAGGGCTGGCATTCCGCCCGCATCCAGCCCTACGGGCCTTTTACTCTCGATCCGGCCTGTGCGGTACTTCACTATGCCCAGGAGATTTTCGAGGGGCTGAAGGCTTTTCGCCGGCCAGACGGCCGTATCGCCCTGTTTCGCCCGGAGGAAAACGTTAAGCGTTTCAACCGCAGCGCCCGGCGCATGTGTATGCCCGAGGTCGGGGAGGACTTTTTTCTCGGCGCGATCAAGAAACTCGTCGAGTTGGAGTCCGACTGGGTGCCCAAGAGCGAGGGGACGAGTCTATATGTGCGGCCGACGATGATCGCCACCGACCCTTACCTGGGGGTGAGGCCATCGAATACCTATCTTTGCTACGTCATCCTTTCTCCGGTCGGGGCCTATTATAAAGGTGGGCTGGCCCCGGTTAAGATCTGGATTTCCGACGAGTACATCCGGGTCGCCCCGGGTGGGACCGGCGAGGCCAAGACTGGTGGCAACTATGCGGCCAGCCTGCGGGCCTCCATGGAAGCTACTGCCCAGGGCTTCGATCAGGTCCTGTGGCTCGACGCGGTGAATCGCAAATATGTCGAAGAGGTCGGAAGCATGAATATCTGCTTTCTCTACGACGGAAAAATTGTCACCTCCCCCCTTAAGGGTACCGTCCTCGACGGCATTACCCGTCGCTCGGTGCTGACCCTGTGCCGTGAGCTGGGTTATGAGATCGAAGAGCGAGCCCTTTCGATCGACGAGCTTCTCGAGGGCGCAGAAAATGGTCGCCTGCAGGAAGCCTTTGGCACCGGTACGGCGGTCGTGATTTCTCCCGTCGGTCAACTGACTTACAGGGATCGCACGGTGACCCTCAGCGAGGGTAAGTTCGGCGAGCTGACCCTGAAGCTGTACGAGACCCTGACCGGGATTCAGTACGGGCGCCTGCCCGACAACCACGGCTGGGTCGAACTGCTGTAGTTGAGTACATTGCCTGCTACAGGCCAGTAGCTCTAATGGCTAGAGCACCGGTCTCCAAAACCGGGTGTTGGGGGTTCGAGTCCCTCCTGGCCTGCCATTTTTAAGTCCCCTGGGGTTAACCCCCCGCCGGAAACAGCAAGAGCCTCCAAGTCATTTAGACCTGGAGGCTCTTGCTATATATGCGTCCCTTTCGCGTAGTGCATGGCGGTTAACCGGCATTTTCGGTGTTCTGTAGATCAGGAGGCTGTCCGACAATTAGAGACCGGCTGCAAACCCAGCTGTTTGGCCCATATTTCGGCTCCTTTTCGGCCCATAGCTACGGCTATGAGCTCTCGATTCAAAATCTCTTCTCAAACTTCTGGATTTTCGCTTCGGCCCTATTATCGGACAGCCTCCTAGGAAATCCAGGCCCCCCTGATTACGAGACCACCTATTGGACAAGACCTCAGGGGGGTGTGGCGGGTAATGTGAATCGTGGATTATTGGAAAGGGCCATCTGATCTGATGATCAAGATGGCCCCTGGAAGGTGTCGTATGATTCGCGGCGAATTCAGGCGGTCAAGGCTGTCTTGCCAGGGGGGACTTTAGGGAAGCGTTCTTCTGAAACTTAGTAACTTGGAAGCCCGATCCGCCCCCCGCTGCTGCTGGACTGAGCAGGCTTTTGACGCAAGGCCTCTCTGCAGGAATTCCCGGCTATGTTGACAGAGCACAGGGGGCTGTTATATTTATGCTTTATTAGTTTTTTACAAGAGTCCTTTCCCTAGGAGGTTGCATGAAACGTTTGGCCCTTTTTTTTGTTACGACTCTCCCCTGCGTCCTTTTCATGGGATGCGGGTTGATGAACGCCTCAAGTGAGCCTCCCCGGGCGAATGCTGTGAATGTTGCTGCCGTCGTTGACGACACAACGAAGCAGCCGGAGAAAGTAGCCGCCGCAGTCGAAGCTAAACCCGCAAAGCCCCAGTTATTTGAGCCCGGAGCTTTTGAAGATCCCAAGGTTTGCTCGACCTGTCATCGCGATATCTATGAAGACTGGTCCAAGTCCATGCATGCCTATGCCTGGGAGGATAAGTGGTATCAACCAGACTATATCCTTGCCCATCAAGAAACCGACGGCGCCACCGACATGCTGTGCGGCGCCTGTCATTCGCCCATTGCGGCGCGCACCGGGTTGCTGCCTCCTGCCGACGGCAGCAAGTTCGATGAGACCTCGCGCCGGGGCATCTCCTGTGACTTCTGCCACACGGTGTCCGGGGTGGAACAGATGTACAACATGGGACATGTATCGGAGCCCGGCAATGTGAAGCTCGGCCCCCGCGGTGATGGCAAATCGCTCTATCACGAGGTGAAATATGCCGAGATTCATACCAAGGCCGACTTCTGCGGCTCTTGCCACATGGTCATCCATCCCGTCACCGGCGTGCACATTATTGATACCTGGGATGACTGGAAGAACAACGAATATGGCAAGCAGGACATCACTTGCCAGGATTGTCACATGACGCCCACCCCAGGTGTCAGCAAAACTCCCGGTCGTTCTGCATTGATGGGCAAGCGGCGTGACAATCTCGCCTTCCACGGTTTTATCGGTGGCAGCTCCTATGTCCAGGACGCGCTGGGCAACACCAAGCAGGCGGAAATGTCACGGGAATTCCTGCGCGCTGCCGCTGAGGTCAAACTTGCCGAGAAGGTCACGGATGACGGGACTCTCGAGTTGACCGTCGAAGTGCACAATGTCGGCGCAGGCCACAAGATTCCCACCGGCACCACCTATATCCGCATAATGTGGCTGCAGGTTGAAGTTGTCGACAACGCAGGCAAGGTGGTCTACAGCTCCGGTCACGTCGACGACAAAAACCACGTGGATCCCGACGCGGTCTTCTTCCGTGTCCTGTTTCGCGACGCCGAGGGCAATTTGACGGGCAAGAGCTGGCGCGCCCACAGCATCGGGTACGACCGGCGCATTCCCGCCAAGGGCAAGGACAGCGAGACCTATAGCATCCCGTTGCCCGGCAAGGGCGATTACCAGGTTACGACGCGGCTTATGTACCGCTCTGTTACGCAGAAGTCTCTGGACGAAGTTTACGAGCGGACGGGCGAAGCTCTGCCGCCGGTTGTCAGTGTCGAAATGGCGGCCGCACAAGCCAAACTTAGATTTTAGGAGATTGTTGGACTTGACGGACCGTAACGAGAAATTGGATGATCGAGACCAGATTTTCGAGAATTTGAGAGCGAATAGCAGGGCTATTTGTCGAAAGTTGTCGAGAATATGGGCCGATCAGACGATTTCGCAGTAGGTTCATGTTAAGCCCGACAGTCTCCTGGGCGAACCATTTCGCGCAAGAACAAAGGGGGCGGGGCTTGCCGGGAGTCCCGCCCCCTTTGTTTGTCTGCCGAGGAGGGGGGATTATATTGATCATTAAAAGCGGGGAGATGAACAGCCAGGGAGATTGAGGCATGCCCCCTGGTCAGGTCGAAAATCCAACCCTTGCATCAACTCTCGAATTTTTGTAGCTATTCAGCCCATTTCAGCCTGAAACGGGCTAAAAATCTGGATCCCCGACAAAAACATTCGGGGATGACGACCGGACATTCACGGAGCAACCGTCATTCCCGCAGAGCTTTTGGGCGGGAATCCAGCCTTTGACCTTGACTCAAAAGGATTCAGGGCTACTGAATAGTTACGAATTTATAAAGAAGCAAGATTGAGGAGCAGTCATGCCACCTGAAAATGACGTCGAAATAGAAATGAACCCGCAAAAAAGCACAAACGGTACGGTCTACGGCCCTGACAGTTCCCGGGAAAACAACTGGGCGATGGCTTGCCACTTAAGCGCCTTTTTGGGCTACATCCTGCCGTTGGGAAATGTTTTGGGACCCTTGGCCGTCTGGCTTTTCAAGGGCAAGGAGTTCCCGCGGGTTCAGGTGCAGGGAAAGGAATCGCTGAACTTTCAGATCAGCATCACTCTCTACTTTCTCGTAGCGGGCCTGCTGAGTGTCGCCGTCATAGGTTATTTTCTTATGGTGGCAATTTCTCTTTTTTCTTTTGTTGTCATTATCATTGCCTCGGTCAAAGCCCGCAAGCAAGAGCAATATCGATATCCTTTAGCGATTCGCCTCATCAAGTAAGCGAATGGGGCGCCCCCGGCGGGGGGCACCCCTTTTCCAGTCCTCGATCTATCCAGCATTCGTGCCTCCCAACTCCAGTGCCGTTTGACGCAATCGTTAAAAAAAATGCTTTCTTCGGGAATTCCAGTTGGGGTTGTCTGCCCCATTTCCCCCCCCCTGCCCTGGAGAAGCTATTCTTCTGCCGAATTAAACCCTTGTCTCGGTGGTCGACAAACAGTTCATAATCTCCCCCGCTTATTGGTTTAATGTGCAACCATATTGATCTGTTGAATGAACTGCTCGAGGACCATCTCTAGGAGGTTGTCCGACAATCCATGACCGGCTACAAACCCAGCTGCTTGGCCCATATTTCAGCTCCTTTTCGGCCCATAGCTACGGCTATGAGCTCTCAA
>CALZIZ010000260.1 GCA_945787465.1 uncultured Desulfuromonadales bacterium | reverse complement strand
GGAAAAGCGTCTGGATATCATGTAACAATTCAACCACATAGTGGCTGTCGCAGCGGTCAAGGTCATCGATGAGCACGGCAATGGGATGGTTCATGCCACCGACCATTTTTTCGAAATGCTGGATAATGGACTGCTGCGGGTCCCGGGCGAACTGCATATACATCGAAGCCGTCTTAGGCGAGCCAAGGAGCAGATAACGCCCTGCCGAGAGGGCAAGCGAAACGACTGCCCCGAATCCAGCCACGATATCAAGACCCGTCTTGGCCCGCCCCGGATCTTCAGGGAGCCAGGGCGCGACGAGAAAGAAGTACAAAAGCCCTATGACCAGCACCGATAGCGGTAGCGGGCCGGTGTACAGCTGCCATCCCCAGTGTCTCCAGCGCAGGCGCTGGCATTGCTTTTGATTCACATGTTCAAGTTGCGCCATGCCCTGCTTGAAGATCGCGGTGCTCAACGCCCACCAGGCCGGACCTGTCCTCTGTTTTCGCCAGGCGTTAAACCAGACAACGATCCACTCTTGACCGAGGCGACCGGATTTGAGGTCATCGCGAAGAAAATTCAGCAGCGATGACTTTCCCGAGCCCCAGGGGCCATGCAGGTGCAGGATAAAGGCATCCCCCTCGCGCTCAGGGTCTGAACTGCCTTTACCCAAAGGCTTGGCGTCCTGCACCTCAAGAACCTGCTGCAGATGATTGGCGATTGCGACAGCGAAGGGCTCCCTTCGCAACAGGTCGACCGACGCCGGGTTATCGGGCAGCACCGAAACCGCTGCGCCTCTCGTCCCATTGATCACGGGCGAGGCCTGGCCGCTTTGGTCAATGAGTTCGTTGAGGGCGAGTGCTTCTTCACCGGCCAACTTCGTGAGCCCGGCAAAGGCAATCTTACGCAGGAAGCGTGTGCCTAGGGTACTGTGCGAATCGATGGCGCTGCGGGTTATCGGACTATCGAAGATTGCCTTTGCCAGATAATCGAGGCGGTAGGGGCTGCTGAGATAGGATGGTTTGTCTTTTTTAGCTGCGGTCTTTTGGGCGGGTTTTTCGCTCCTGTCGGGGTTTGGGTAAGGAGCCTTGACGATGTGGCCCCATCCGCAGAGGGCCTCCTCGGCACCGGCCTGCCAGAAATAAACAAGATCGCCGGCCTGTACGGTCCTGGAAAATTTGCTCAACCACCAATGCTGGGGATCGGCCGGCGAAGCACCCCGCAGGAATTCGGCGAATCTTTCGGTTCGGGCCGCCTGTAGCATCCAGATGCCCGGTGGCCCGGGAGCAGGAGTTTCCTCTTCAGCTTTCAATCTGCACCTCTCGCTTTTGGCCCGAAATGGCTGCCCCAAGGTTTCAGGGCCGTGTAAATCCTTTACCTTCAAAATAGCTCAAACGCGCCCAAATTCAATCCTCTCGCCCCCGCAACCTGCCTTGCCCCCCCTTCACTAAGCTCAAGCACAATAGAGCGGTATTGGTTGTTCAGAGCAAATCCCGACGCCCGAACGAGATATTGTTATACTTCAGTAGTGTCCGGTTAAGTTTTTGCAGCTCGAATGAACTGGCAAAATCGACATAAAAACAGCTAGTTGTGTGATTTTTTTCTTGACAATCGGCAGGGAGGTCGCGCGGCCATTTTCGTAACTACCTAATTTGAAAGGGGTTACGAAAATGCCGCTGCTTGCACGCGAACACTGCACCCGACTCGATGCCTGTGCCCTGGCACGATTGTTCACACCGCTCAAGGATTCTCTCGACGATGTTCCAGTCCTTGAGGCCCGCGGAAACAGGCCCTTGCAGATGACGTTCGAAGATCAATTGAAAATCCTGGTCTACTACCACCTCGAAGAGCACTCTTCGGGGCGACACCTGCTTCAGGTTCTGGCCCAGGAGGATTTTGCCGCAACTCACATCGCTCCGCCCGATGGTATTCAGAAGAGCGCCTTTTTCGAAGCTCTTAACTCGCGGGGCTTGGAGCAGATGATCCATGTCTATGAACATCTTCAAAAGCAAGCGACGGCCAAGCTCCCCATCGCCAAGGAAATTTCCGGTCTGGGGGATCTGGTCGCGGTCGACGGCTCGCTGATTGATGCCACTCTTTCCATGCTCTGGGCTGATTATCGAGACAGGGCTAAAAAGGCCAAGGTGCATCTGGGCTTCAATATTGGTCAGGGCATTCCCCAAAAAGTCACTCTGACCGACGGCAAAGCCGACGAGCGTCCCCAGGTCGAGCATCTGGTTGCACCCGGCAAGACCGGGGTCTACGATCGCTACTACCAGTGCTACAAGAACTTCGACGACTGGCAGGCTCAGGAGCGCCATTTCGTCTGTCGCATCAAGGCCTCTTCCCGCAAGACGGTGCTGCGAGCCAATCCTGTCGATCCCAACAGTCACGTGTTCTTTGATGCTGTGGTGCTTCTCGGGACAAAAGATGTCAACCAGACCGAGCGCGAACTCCGCGTAGTCGGTTACAAGGCCGACGGCAAAAATTACTGGGTGGCTACCGACCGCTTTGAGCTGACCGCCGAGCAGATCGCCCTGATTTACAAACTACGCTGGACGATCGAGTCCTTTTTCGGTTGGTGGAAGCGCCACCTCAAGGTCTATCACCTCATCGCGCGCAGCCCCTATGGCCTGTTGATGCAGATTCTCTCTGGGTTGATAACCTATCTGCTGCTGGCCATGTACTGCCACGAGGAGCACGGCGAGCGGGTCAGCATCCAGCGGGTGCGCGAGTTGCGCAATACCATCCGAAACGAAGCGGCTGAAGACGCAGCGTCCGGTGGCTTAACGCCTCCAGACATCATTAACTTGGACTTCAGCGCGTATGCAACTTTTTAACCGGACACTACTGGGTTAACCAAGTCATTAATGCCACGTGATTTTCAATAGAACAGCTTGGCTAATACCATTCAGGGTTGCTTCCCCGGGAAGCAACCTTAGAAGGTTGCATCTGACCAATACAACCTTCCAGAGTTGCTATTTAATGAAATCCATCAGGCTCGATCTTCTCAAAAAACAGCAGAGCCCGCTCCACGGCAAACCAGCCGGCCCCATCAAGACTTTTGCCGATGGCCTGGCGGCTGACAGAAGTTGGCCAGATCTTACGGGTTTCCTCCTGCGTGTAGCCCAGCAGCGCACCTTTGATAGCTAAGGCCTGTTTTTGCGTCCAGCGCTCAGCCAAAGCGCCCACCAGCACAACCGTCGTATTCAGAGCTTCAAGGTTTTGCTGTGGTGCCAGGTCTAACGGCAAGGCCAGACCCAGGGTCTGTTTAGACCCCATAGCATCGAGAGCCGGTCCTGAGAGTCGGAAAGCTTCACCGTCGGCGCCGCCTTTGGCGGCCACAGGCATAAAGTCGATGGTGCCAACCCCGATGGCCATCCGCATATCAGATTTCAGCTCCCCCATTGCCGCCTTCAATGCCGCCCGAAAAAAGATTGCCGCGCGCAGGGATTTTGCCGGATCACTCAATAAAAACTGAACACTGTCACCGCGGAAGATATTGATTCCATCCAAGACAAGACCGGGGAATGCGCTTTGTAATTCCTCGCCGGTTTGCAGGATGACATCATGAAGTCGGCTGCGGGCTGCAGCATCCAGCTTCGTCGACTTAATGGTATCCCCGGTCAGTGCGGCATAGTAGCGGTCTTTTTCAACGTCCATGAAAAGGCTCCTCAATAGATCAAATTGTCATTCCGGTAAGCTAGCTTTTCTGACTCCCGAAACCGTCATAATTACAAGCTTGAAAACAGAGCTTCCGGGTAGCCGCTCCCCACCGCTTGCGCTCCGCAACCAGCTGCAGCAAAAGCATCCCGTCGGTGACCAGGCGACCGCCAAGCACGTGAACACCCCGAGCGAACAGCGGGTCGGGAAAATATCCGGCGGTCGGTCCCAGCACTGAAATATGTTCGGCGGCGGTGCACTGCAAAAGTACCTCTTCCAAGGTGTTGTTCAACAGTGTGGTCCCGGTGCAGAGCACTTTATTGCAGTTATTCAATTCGGTCACGTCCAGAGTCACAGGCAATTTCGGGTAACGGTCAACCAATTGTTCATTTTTCTCGACGATGACCAGTTCAGCATTGCTGTTATGCAAATATTTAAGCAACGGCGGGAAAAAGCCAACCATCCCTACCCGGTCACCAGCCTCAATATTCATCAGTCCGAGGGAATCTGCGGCGCTACCGGGCGCGTACCCGGTGGCCCGCATCACATGCTGACAAATAGCGTTAATGGCAGCCAGCCCCAACATGTTTTGCAGCGGGTCTGTCCCGCCGAAAGCGCCCGCATACAGTTCCGGACGGCTGCCAATGAACGCCTGTGCCTTTAAAGACCGGTACTCCCCGGCACTGCTATCGGGCAACAGCACATAGCTTATGCCCCCCGCACCGCCCTCAAGCGCCATGGCCATAAACTCGCAGTCCCTAGGTTGGCCGCCTGCAAAAAAAGGCGGGAAGACAATCCCGGCAATCTTTGGAATTTGAAACCGTAAGGCGAGCCCCAATGCCATATCCCGCATTTCAGTCATAATACTCATAGGTCACTCCTCAACTCACTTGGGAGAATTCCGTCCGGTTGACATTGGTTTGTTAGCTTAATTTTGGGTAATTTTTGATTACGATATTATTTACTAAGTTTGTCTCTTATCTGTTGTAGAGTTTTATTTAAATCTGCTCGCATTGATTTCGGAACATGATCACATTCAATAAATTGATAGAATGTGGTTGAAGTTAGTATTGAATTCAATTGCTCTATATTCTCTTGTTTAACAGCTTGCTTCAGGGATTTTAGATCTTTCTTGGCTTCTCGGATGGCAGGGTTTTGCTGCTTCGTAACTATTTGCTCGGTAAAGTCTTTGGGCATCATTACAGGGCCTTCTGGAGTCCACACCTCTTCTGGCATACCAAGCATTCCTTTATTAGTAAACGTCGTAAAAATTTCAATCATTTTTGGTAAATACTCGATTGCTTTCT
>CALZIZ010000259.1 GCA_945787465.1 uncultured Desulfuromonadales bacterium | reverse complement strand
TTTTTGTCGGCTCTTACAAAAAGTAAGGCGCCTGTCGGGGCGCGTCCCGACGGTTTTGCTTTGGCTCTATGGGAACAATAAATGGGCTGAATAGTTACAGAATTTCAAATCATGCCTTTTCAGTGAAAATAAGTGAATGAAGAAGGTCTTGGCTTTTGCTTGAACAGAACCTGATATTTAAAATTTTTCCTCCTCCACAGCGTCCTCTTGTTTAAACAGAAAAAGCCCTTCCAGAGAAGGGCTTTTCAGTAATGTATCCAAAATGTTCAAGTTGATCAGCTGACCTCGGCGGGAACCTCTCCGAAAACCTCGGCGGTGAAGATATAAATCTCGGCATCCTCTGCTTTCCAGGCCTCTGTGGGCAGGCCGGCTTTGACGCAGGTCTGTTTGAGGAAGGTTTCACAGTCCCAACCGTGCTCGACGGCGACCTGGGGCAGCAGCACGCCGCGGTAGTATCCCTTCTCAAGGTAAATACCGTGTTTGCCGACCTCGATCTCCTCAATCTCCTCTATTTTCTGCAGCGGGGAGAGGACTGAAATCTCCAGCTGAAAGTCTTTGAGGTCTTTTTCTCGCATGGGGTAGAAGCGAGGGTCCCTGGTGGAGGAGGATATGGCCATCTCGACCACCTCCTTGAACAAGGGCATTTCCGATTGAAAGTTGCCGATGCAGCCGCGCAATTGGCCGTTTTGCTTGATAGTGACGAAGCAGCCGTTGCGCAGGTTGAGTGCTTTTTCCTCCCTGGGTTCGGTATAGGTTTGGCCTGTGCGGACATACGTTTCGATGGCAGTGCGTGCGATGTTTAAAATGGCACGCTTTTCTTTGTCATTCAGCATGATTTGGTTCGACCCCTCCCCAAACTTTATTCGGTTGTGCCGTTCAAAAATTTAACCGTTACTGGGTGCGCCAATCTTAGTAAGAATAGGCCCGATTTTCAAGTGTAAAGGAAGCATCGGGAAAATACTCCGGGAAGGCTCGATGGTTAATAGGAGGAGTGAGCTGGCAAGCATTTTTCTTGTTTGGAGGGTTCTCCCTCACGCCTCACGCCTCAGGGATCCTGGAATTATCGAGCGGATACCTCGGATGGGTTTGCGGTGGCCTCCGAATCGGGTATAGTTCTGCAATGTTTTTAATATCTTCTATGCACCGAAAGCTGCTGATTGCCGTTTGCCTGTTTGGAGTGATTTTTAACTTTCTCGGTTGTAGCGGAAAGCCTCCCGACTGGATTATGGGAACCAGCAACCGGTTTCCGAGTCATTCCTATCTGATCGGCGTTGGGCGACACGTTCAAGCCGGAGAGGCAGAGCAGTTGGCTCGTCGTCAGGTTGAGCAACGACTTGGGCTTTTATCCTACGAAAGGCA
This sequence comes from uncultured Desulfuromonadales bacterium, assembly GCA_945787465.1. Lineage (GTDB taxonomy): Bacteria > Desulfobacterota > Desulfuromonadia > Desulfuromonadales > Trichloromonadaceae > CALZIZ01. The sequence continues at coordinate 3,593 of CALZIZ010000259.1, read as the reverse complement.
GAGTCCTGATCAGTTGCACTGGCACGCCCTTGCTGGAGCCGAAGGCGAAGAGGACTATCTGAAGGCCTTTCGAGGAGACCTTGAGGCGATTGCCGTAAAAATCGGACCGCAAATTCGCATCGCTGATTTTTGGGAAGATCGATCGACAAGCAGCTTGTATGCCCTTGCGGTTATGGATCGTGCCCGTACCCTTGAGATCCTTCGTCAGGAACTGGTTCGTCTCGATCAACGCGTTTCTTCGCTTGCCGCCCCCGATGCATCTGAATCCAGCCCTGTTCGGCGTCTGGGGAAGCTCTTGGGGGCGATGGATGAATTGAACCTTCGCTTCGTAGTTGCTGCCGATATCGATACTGTCAGCACCAGGGGCTATGCTGTGGCCGCCCCGGTCAGCGCCAGCGAGTTGGATAGTCGCATTGAATCAGCTGCCAAGGAGCTTTTTTTCGGGGTGTCCCTCAAGGGAACACTGGCTTCATCGGTGCGTGGAGAGGTTATTCGCCAATTGGCCGGCCTGGGCCTGTCTCTGGCACCGCCTTGGGCCCAGAATTTAACAGTGACCGGAGAGGTCAATCAGGGCAACGGGAAGCTCCTGGGGGCGAACGCGCCCCATGCCGCATCGGCCCGGATTCAGTTTCTTGAAAAGGGTGGAGATCTTCTGGGGGAAACAACCCTTGGGTTCGTTGGACAGGCGGAGCAGCTCCAGAGCGAGTTGGCAGAGGATATTGTGCAATCCCTGGTCCAGCATCTTCTTACCTTGAACAGGGGACGGGATTGAAAAAGAAAAGGTGGGAAGCCCGAAACGGTCTTCCCACCCTCATGCATGCAAAACGGGCTGTCGCCTGATTCAGGTTTGGTCAACAGGGGTTATGCTTGGGTGGTTGCCCCGTGAATCATTATTTCCTGGGTTCCCTTAAGCGTCCAGACTGCACCACAATTTCCGCATTCTTCAAGGTTTTCGGCATAGCCGTCAGAGTGGGTGTCGATTTCGACTTGGGTTTTACTCTTGCAGATCGGGCATTCGCAATCCATTGTGGTTCTCCCTTTGCTATTTGGTTTTTATTCCCAAGGATGTGAAAGGATATTACCCTGAAGGGCAAGGGATTGCAAGGGGTAATATGTCGAAAAACAACGAAAAAACAGATATTTAAAAAGTATACGTTCTGCCTGGTAGATCAGTTTTTTATGTTTTTTTTGTATTCATTGGAGACTGGCCCTAATCTCATTACAAGTTCCCTTAATTCAACGGTTTTTTAGAAATAAACCCTCTTTTGGAAATTAATAACGTATTTGGTCAGACCAGATTCTGAGAGGGGAAATTTTTTCCCTTGTCTCTTTTCTCATTTTGTTCGGTGGCTCGCCGCCATTCAATCCTTACCGCCGAGTATTTAGGCGGAAATCCGGCTTGTAATGGTCGAAAATCCGGATCCCCGATAGGAGCCCTCGGGGATGACAGTTAGACCTGATGGCTGCTAAAAACCAAAAAAAGGCCCCGTTTCCGGGGCCTTTTTTTGGTTTTTAGCAGAGGGAGTTTTTAGATCCCCTTGACTTTCTTTTCGTGCTTTTTACGATCGTTGGCGTCGAGGTAGCGCTTGCGCAAACGGATCGATTTGGGTGTCACCTCGACCAGCTCGTCGTCGGCGATGTATTCGAGCGCCTGCTCGAGGGTGAGGATGGTCGGCGGCGAGATCTTGGTCGACTCGTCGGTTCCCGAAGCGCGGACGTTGGTCAGCTTCTTGCCCCTGCAGGCGTTGACCACCAGGTCGTTGTCTTTGGCGTTCTGGCCGATGATCATGCCCTCGTAGACGGCGGTTCCGGGGCCGACGAAGAGGATGCCGCGATCCTGCAGGTTGAAGAGAGAGTAGCCGACCGTATCCCCGGTGTCGATGGAGATGAGTACGCCGTTCTTGCGTCCGGCGATGGGGCCCTTGTAGGGGGCGTACTCGTGGAAGGTGTGGTTCATAACCCCGGTTCCGCGGGTGTCGGTGAGGAACTCGGTGCGGAAGCCGATCAGGCCACGGGCCGGAATCACGAATTCGAGGCGGTTGGTGCCGTCCATCGGCTGCATGGAGACCATCTCGGCCTTGCGGGTGCCGAGCTTCTCGATGACCGTGCCCTGGTGCTCCTCGGGGACGTCGATGACCAGGTACTCCATCGGCTCGTGCTTGACGCCGTCGATCTCCCGGAAGATGACCTCGGGCTTGGAGACGGAGAGCTCGAAGCCCTCGCGGCGCATGTTCTCAATCAGGATCGACAGGTGCAGCTCGCCACGGCCGGAGACCTTCAGGGTGTCGGTGTTTTCGGTGTCCTCGACACGCAGCGAGACGTTGGTGCGCAGCTCCTTCATCAGGCGGTCGCGGATGTTGCGCGAAGTGACGTACTTGCCTTCCTTGCCGGCGAAGGGAGAGTCGCTGACCATGAAGTTCATCGAAAGGGTCGGCTGGTCGATGGCCATGTAGGGCAGGGCCACGGGCTCAGCAGCGCTGGCCAGGGTCTCGCCGATGCCGATCTCCTCGAAGCCTGCGATGGTGATGATGTCGCCGGCGATGGCATCCTCGAGTTCGACCTGGTTGAGCCCCTCGTAGCCGAGGAGCTTGCTGATACGGCCTCTGCTGACCTTGCCGTCCTTGTCGATATGGGCGATTGTTTCGCCGGCCTTGACGCGACCGTTGGCGATGCGGCCTGTGGCGATGCGGCCGATGTAGTCGTTGTAGGCGATACTGCTGACAAGCATCTGGAAGGGGGCATCGAGGTCAGCAACGGGGGGTGCGACGCGGGCGGCGATCATCTCGAAGAGAGGCTCGAGGTTGTCCGACTTCTGGTCCAGTTCGCGCATGGCGTAGCCGTTTTTAGCGCTGGCGTAGACGATGGGGAAGTCGAGCTGCTCTTCGTCGGCGTTGAGCTCGCAGAAGAGGTCGAAGACCATGTCGACAACTTCCTCGGGCCGGGAGCCGGGGCGGTCGACCTTGTTGATGACGACGATCGGCTTTATGTTCAGATCGAGGGACTTTTTGAGCACGAAGCGGGTCTGGGGCATGGGGCCGTCGAAGGCATCGACGAGCAGCAGTACCGAATCGACCATCTTCAGCACGCGCTCAACCTCACCGCCAAAGTCGGCGTGGCCGGGGGTGTCGACGATGTTGATCTTCAACCCACCGTGGTGGATGGAGAGGTTCTTGGACAGAATGGTGATACCCCGTTCTTTTTCGAGGTCATTGCTGTCCATAACCCTTTCGGTGATGGCCTGGTTCTCGCGGAAGACCCCGGACTGCTTAAGCATGGCGTCAACCAGAGTGGTTTTTCCGTGGTCAACGTGGGCGATAATTGCGATGTTACGAATGTTTTGCGGCATGGCTTTGCGCTTGCTCCTTGATAGTTAAATCGGTTTTGCAGTTTTTGCAAAATCCATTTAATGTAGCAGGTACAGCGAGGGCAGTCCAGAAGAAACTGTCGGGATTAGGTGGGCATGAAGGTGGTTGGACATCGGGTGGGTCTGCGGAGGAGTTTGCTTGCCAACTACGGCAAACCGTTCTAGAATTTTCTTGTCCCTTTGCTTTAAGCTGATTGCTCCTCAAGGAGGCACCAGGATGCGTCTTATC
>CALZIZ010000258.1 GCA_945787465.1 uncultured Desulfuromonadales bacterium | reverse complement strand
CCCCTGAATCGTGGGGTGTTCGACGATCTCCAGCTCGCGCCACAGGTGCCCGTCGCGAAAGACGTACAGCCATCCAGGGCGCAGCCGCTTGGCTTCGTCGGGATTGCAGTCGACGGTTGTGTAGCGCTCGGGCAGTACGGGAACAATGACGTGTTCCCCGGTGACCGATGTCCCCTTTTTGCGCGGCTTGACCCGGCCAAGCGGGATCTTGTACCAGCCGTCCTTCCCGTGAACCTCGTCGCGAAGCATCAGGGAGAGGGGCTGTTTTCCATCGCTGGCGAGATTCTCAAGCACCACCTCGCGGTAGCGTTCTTTTTGCCTGCTGGTATCGCCGAGGGCAACCTGGGCCATGGTCGGCTCTCCTTTTTAAGCGTCTTCGCTATTGTTCAGCAACGGTTTGAGCATGTGGGTTGTGAGGCCGGGCATGTCGATCTGGATTTCGAATGGTTCTTCTGTGGGCGCCATCTCCTCCGCTCCTTCAACATCCAACTTCGGCGGCTTGCTCGCGCCTCCCTGCGCCAGGGGCATCGGCGCGGTGTTCTTGTTGTTGGAGACCATCATATCCCCCTGGCGCGCTGCGGGAACACCTTCGATCATGACATTGGGCGAGGCGGTGATGAACTCGGCCTTGCCCTGGATGGTTCCTGAGCTGATCCCCTTGTGGTCGCCGGGCTCATCCCCGGTGCTTTTGGAGAAGATCGAAGATTTGGTGCAGACCGGATTGCCGTTGATCATAACGCTGCCTGCGGTCTTTGCCGCATCGCTCGACTTGGCGATGTTGGTGTAGGGGATGGGGACCACCGGCTTGCCGACTTTGGTCAGGCAGACATCGACGGTGGTGAGGGTGCCGCCGCTGCCTGCGTGGACTGCGGTGCGGCCATTGATAAGCACGTTACCCATGGTAATGGTCCTTTTCTGGTTCAAAAAGTCTTTGCGCTACCACGACGGGAGGAGCTTTTTAAGGATCGACGTCGTGGTTTAATTGGTCTCGGTTGCAGCCTGCAGGACCAGCGCCCCGCGAAGGGGTTGATCGGCAGCCTCGCAGACCAGGATATTTCGTATTGCCGGGTGCTCGAACTCAAAGCGGGCGCAGGCCAGGGCTGTCGAGAGCGCAAAGGCCGCGGCGCCAAGCTCGCCCAGGGCGATGTGGAGGGGCATCTCCTCCGGGGGATTGTCGGCATCGGCGGGTGGCGCGGTCGCTTCGGAGGAATCCGGTTTTTTGGGGGGCCAGATCTTTTGCGTGGCCTGGTACCATTCGAGGGCTCCGGTGGTTTCGGCCCCCAAGGGCAGCACCACGGCGCCGAGCTCCTGGGCGGAAAGTTCGGCCTGCGCCAGGGCCTGCTCGATGGCGGCTGCCAGGCCGGACATTCTTTTGCTGTCGGCCTTGCCGCTCTGCGGTTCCGGGGCCTGGGCCGCAGCGCGGATTATGCCTTTTGCCCGGGCGCTGGACTCTGTTTGTCCTTGCGTTGGCCGCTGCAGTACAAGGTAGGCCGCCCCTTCGCCGGGGACCAGCCCCTCCGGGCTGCCGACGCTCATGATGCGCTCCGCCAAGGCCAGCTCGGTGCAGGTGAAGGCATCGACCAGGGAGTCGACCCCGCCGAAGATCACCGCATCCCAGGTCCCCTGGGCCAGATCGAGGCAGGTCTCCAGAAGCAGACCGGCAGGGCCGGCGGTCGCTTCGGCAAAGCGAAATTCGGCCTGTTGCAGGCTGGGGTGGGCCGCCCGAAGCGCTTCTATTAGAGTCTCAACCCGCGTCGCCGAGCCCCGGGCGGTAGTCTTATCCGGCAACAGGGTCTGAACCAGAATCTTGTCCGGGCTCAGTCCGTCCGGCAGGGCCTCGGCGGCCTGAGCTATGGCTGCTCCGGCAAGGATTGCCATGCGTTCGGCCGGATGCTCGATCCCCTCCAGGTCAGAAACCGGGGCGCTCAAGACAGGCTGTTCGCCATCTTTGCCCGGGAACGGAACGCAGAGGACCGGGTCGGGCCGGGCACCGGAGAAGCCTGCCCCTACGGCGCCAAGAAGGGCGAAGGGCTGGTCGCCGGCGATGCAGTGCAGCCCGAGGCCGGTGATCCAGGTCTCGGGGCAGGCCTGCTGCGGCTCGACAGGTTCTTTTAACTCCTGAGAGAGGGCGTTTGAACTGCTGGTTTTCTTCTTAGGCCAGATCATGCCCCCGCCTCCCGGATGGTTTCGCTTTTCTGCTGTTCCTCCTGATCGAGATCCTGAAGGATCACCCAGCCGCTGCGCCGGTCCGTGATGTCCCAGGGGATAGCGGCCCGATAGAGCAGAGAAATCTGCCTGGCGTCGGTGTCGATCTGCAAGGTATCGCAGACCGGATGCAGGGTTTGCGCCTTGCCGTCGATGATCAGCTTGAGGTCTGCGCGTGGCCTGGGGATATCGATGAGGACTCCCTCGCGGTGCTGGGCTTCTTCGATCAGCCCTTTGAGACGCAAGGTTTCGCCGCCGGCAAAAGGCTTTGCGAAGCGCTGGTCCAGCGGCGCGGCGTTGTGCAGGTCGGGCGGCGCCTTATCGTCAAAAGGGCAGCCTCCCCAGGCGGCGGCTTCCTCATCGAGGCATTTGAAGCCCTCGAGGCGCGGCTCCCAGATGGGGGGCAGGGGGCCGTAGCCTGCTGGCTGAGGGCGACTGGTGGGCGAGCTGATGAATTTCGGGCCGATCTCGATCTGCGGCAGCTCCATTTCGTTCACCCGCCAGCCCTTCTGGCTGAAGCCTTGACCCACCGGATTTGCTCCATAGAGCTGGTCATCGTGGTTGGGATCACAGCCGCCGTAGGCATGCTCGTAGCGAAGCGCAAGGGGCTTCAGGGGGGCGGGCTTGCTGATGCCGACCCCAAGCAGGCCCTTTTCCCAGCGGCGGGGGCCGAAGAGGCGCAGGGCCTTTTCCCAGAAGCTGTCATCAGCGCGACGCAGGCCCACCGAAACCTCCATGACGCTGACCCCCGGTTTGGGCGGGCAGGCCGTTCCGGTTAAAAGAATCTCCCCCCCCTGCTTGAAGGGGACGGTCTCGCAGGCCGCTGCCAGACTCGACTTTCCCGGCTCGCCGACATAGCGGTCGGCTTCTTCGATGGCAGGCGGCGGCTCGATCGGGGTCAGTTGGCCTTTTTCGTCGAAACCGAAGGCCGCCTTGATGACGACGGTCTGCTGGCGCTCTCCGGCTCTGCTCCAGCCGGGATAGAAACCCGCGCTCCAGTTGCTTCGATTATCCATTTCAAGCACGGCGTTGACCCTCTCTGCCTGCCGGGGCAACCTTGTTCTGATCCGCGCCCTGGAGCCTGGCGAGGCTCTGTCGCAGGCTGGCCCGCCAGGTTTTGGGCCTGATGGCAAGGGGGCCACCCCGGTGCAGGGCGAGCAGGTCGATGATGTCGGCATCGCCTTGACCGGCGCACTGGATTGCCGCCTCAGTCAGGGTAGCGGTGGTCATCGGGCGGCCCTGGAATAATCGTACCTCTGAAGGAATCCCCTCCAGATTCAATTGCAGCCATGTCTTTGCGGCAGCGCTGTCGGGCATGGTTTTATCCATGGATGTTTCCGTCTTGGCATCGATCAGGCTCAAGCGGGGCTTTCGCGCAAGCCCACTGCCGGTTGACCATTGCCAGGCTTTGGCTGCTGCTTCCATGCTATGGGCCTTCTCGAGGGCCCCGGCGAGGTCCTGCAGGGCCTCGGGGTGCCCGTAGAGGGCCATGAGACGGCAGGCTGCCTGGGGTTTGGTGTTCAGCAGGCTGCGCAGGACCGGGTAGAGTTCGACATCGGCGCTCAGGGCCGCAAGGCGCAGCAGCGCGAATTGCCCCGTATCGGTGGCTTCGAGTTCGATGGCCCGTCTCAGCGCACGGCCCAGTTCTCGGTCACCGCGCACCATCCCTCCCCAAAGTGCCGCGCACAGTGCTCCTGCGCCAATATCACCGGGACTGGCGGTACTGAGCAGCGGCTGGTAATAGGCGCGAAACGTCTCCAGGCTGACCTTTGGGTTGTCGGCGGCGTAGGCCAGGGCGGCCTGCTGCAGGTCGGGGTCGCGCCCCTGCAACTCGGCCCGGTTGTAAAGGGCAGGCGGAACCTGAAAACCCTGGTCGCGCCAGAGGCGAAACAGCAGGGGGCGCAGCTTCTCATGGTCTTGGAAAAGCTCAAGCAGGCATCGGTCATCCTTGGGCGGAGCAAAGAGCGCCAAAGCGGCATAGGCCCCTTCGCTTTTGGGCCCGCCTGCAGCAAGCAGTTCCGTCGCCTGCAGAAACGCCTGGTGGCGGATTTGCCCGTCGACAGAACTCATCAGGCTGGCGAGTTTCACGAAGGTGTCCGGGGCCTTTTGGGGCTGCCGCTCGGCGGTCTGTGGGCAGCGGGAGAGGACGTGAAAGTGCAGGCGCAGCAGCTTTTCCAGGCGTTCGAGGGGCGCAGCGTCGCTCAGGTCGCGCCTCTGCCAGGTGCTTCTCTGGCGAAACAGCACCAGGGCCGAATCCCAATGGGTCTGGGTGTAGATGACTGCCATTGCAGAGCTCAGTTAAGTTCGATGGTTGAGCCCTGCAGGCGCATGCGCCCGGAGCTGATGCTGTAGATCTCTTTGCCGTCAACCCAGATGCGGCCGTCGGCGGTGATCTCGATTTTGCTCTCGCCCGATTGCAGGCAGATGCCCCCGGCGGCCTCCACCAGCAGGCGGCCGTTTTCGTCGAGAATCAGCGGCTGTGGCTTTTCACCCTGGCTTCGCAGTCGCGACATGATGACTGCGCCATCGGCTGTCAGCATCACCGCCACCCGGTCACCTTCCTTGAGAATGGGGACCTCGCCGAAATGGCCACAAACGGGGATGGCCTGGCCGGTAAGTTTGACCGTGGTCGCCTCGCCGTCTCTGGCTTGGGTGACGGTAGCGATGGCCGACATGCCTTCCTGAAGCGTTTGCTGCTCGGGGTGGAGCCTTGAAACCTTATTGTTCATGGGATGTTCCTTGCTGTTGCCATGTTTAAATCCGGGGTATTACCACGAAGATCAGCCGATCCTTTCGGGTTCCAGTCCCCTTCGTCTCTTTTGGATGGTGTTTTCAGTGGCGAGGCCTACTGCCGCCCTCCCCCTCGCACCTTGAGCCCGTTCGGCCTGAGCCTTTCGAAGGCTTGTCTGCGCTGAATCAATGCTTCGACAAGCTCAGCATGAACGGCGGGAAAAAGGATCTCTCCCTGCTTGGTGCTTGGTGGTAAGCAGCCTTTCGAAATGGCCAAGTTAGAAGAATAAACTCTGCCTCTGTCAGTTGTTGCCGATACTGCCGCTTTTGATGTTGATCGTCCCGGCGTTGATCTCCAGGGAGGGGGCATTAATGGTCAGGTCCCCGTCGGGGGTGATTTCGATGGCGCCGTCGCCCTGGCCGATGTGAATCTTGCCGCCCCCCTGGCCCGCAATGGAGATCGCCTTTGAAGCCAGGAATTTAACCTTGCCCTGGCCCGCAAGCAGGTTCAGGTCCTGGCTGAGGACCTCGGCCGAGAGGGATTGGCCGACCTCGGTCACCATGTTCAGACCGGCGGTCAGGCTCAAATCCTCCCGCTCAGCGTGGAAGAGGATATGCTCGCCGGCCTTTAGCTGGATATCGCTTGCCGCCTGCATCTCGATCTGCTGGTTCTTGGTCAGCAGCCGCTGGGCGTTTTCGACGGTGACAAGGTGGTCGTTTCCCGATTCGAGGGCCTGGCTGCTGCCCGATTCAAGCAGCAGGGTCTTCGCTGCAAAGACCTCCATCTCCCCCTCTTCGCTGGCCAGGCGGAGCTGATGCCCCTCGGAATCGGCGTCGAGGGTGAGAATGTTTTTGCGTTCGCCGGTGAAGAGTTCGGTCTTCTCCTTGCTCTTACGATCGTCCATGAGCAGCTCGTTGCCGCCTCTGGTGCGCAGTGTGTTCTGGCTGTGGTTGGCCGCAGTGACCGGGGAGGGTGCGTCCGGGTTGGGCAGCACGCCGAGCAGAATCGGCCGGTCGAGGTCGCCGTTGACGCAGGTCATCGCCACTTCGGTTCCGCCGTGCAGGGCAAAGTGCAGGCCGTAGTTTTTTCCGCCGTAGGGCTGCATCAGACGCATCGGGTGACTGGCCTGTCCATCGGCTGCATCGCCGAGATCGAAACCGACCCGCACCCGGTAGCGCCCCTGTTCGTCGAGAAAGGCATATTGGCCCCCGGCCGACTCCACCTTGGCGGTAAAGATGCCGTGGACCTCCCGTCGATCCGGCAGGGGCTTTCGGTAGGGGACTTCGGCGCGGATGAGCAACATTTTGTTTCTGTAGGTCATGCCTTTGGAGCCACCGCCAAAAGCGAAGCCGGCCCCTTGATCACCCTGGTGCTCCACCTCGACCACCAGGTAGTCGCCGTTATACAGGTTATCGGGATGCCCTATCATGCTGATCCGGCATCCGGGGGCAATACCCCGGCAGTCCGACTCGGCCACGAAGGTCTCCCGCTGCCAGTCGAGGGCCTGCTGGCGGATGCGGGATGTGGCCTGTCCCTCGTCGATGTTTTTGATGTGCTCGCCGAACCGGCACTCCTCGCCATGGGCCGCGACCGGCGCCTGCTGGGGGCCTTCGGCGGCGAGGGCGACTTCGGGGGTGCGGTAATTGTAGTCCCTGAGTTGCACCTGGCCGGTCAGCATCCGTGCCCGGGGACGAAAGGCGAAAATGGTTTCGAGCCCGCGATGGGTGCCGCTTTGCTCCTGGTATAGAAGCTGGCCTCCGCCGGGCAACTCGGGCAGATTTTCGACCCCGTCGTGGAAGACGATCAGGGCTTTTTCTGCACTTGGCTCGAAGCGGTAAAACTGGCCGTAATGGGCCAGAAGCCGGCTGATGAAGTCCAAATCGCTTTCATCGTACTGCACGCAATATTCGCGTGGGGGATATTGCTGAGTGGTGCGAAACTCAAAATCACCGCCCCCCATCCCGGCAGCAAGCAAAACCTCTTCGGCAATCTGTACCACGGTTTTGTTGAGAAAAACCCGGTTGTGCCTCCCCAGGCTAAGGGGGAAGAGGGCGGAGGCCAGTTGGGCGACGTACCCGTGCCCGCCGGTAATGGCCCCCGCATAGCGAAAATCGCTTACGACCCCGTGGATGTAGACCGGGGCGCTACCCCAGGCCAACTCCAGCACCGCCTTTTGGCCCACGGCATGAGTCGGCTGGATTAGCCCTTCGGATTGGAGGGTTATGGTGAACCG
>CALZIZ010000257.1 GCA_945787465.1 uncultured Desulfuromonadales bacterium | reverse complement strand
AACTGGGGAATCGCTTCGAGCATTTTGACCACCGGCTTCATCAGAAACACGGGGTGGTGCAGTTTGGGGACCTTGGTCTTTCCCAAGGCTTGGCCGAAGCTGTCGAGGACATCGTTATAGGTCAGCTCCTGAGAGCCGCAACAGTGATAGGTCTGGCCGATGGTGCCCTCAAGCTGCAGGGCCTTGACGAAGCTGCCGGCCACATCTTGAACCGCAACCGGTGACATGCGGTAATTGCCGTCGCCGATAACCGGAACCATGGGGAACTTACGAACCATCTCGCCCAGGGTATTTACGAAATCGCTGCCTTTGCCGAAAATCAGCGAGGGTCGAAAGATCGTCCAGTCCAGGCCGCTGTCCCGCACGATCCGTTCAGCTTCCCACTTGGTCTGATGATAGTCGGTTGCGGCATCACTTCGGGTACCGTTGGCGCTCATGTGCAGGTAGCGCTTGACCCCCTGGTCATGGGCGGCTTCCACCACATGGCGGGTCGCCTCGGTGTGCAGCCGGTTGAAGGTGATTCCCTTGTGGGGGAACTCGCGGATGATGCCCACCAAGTGGATCACCGCATCGCAGCCGGCCATGGCATCGTCCAGGGTGCGCGGGTCGGTGGCGTCGCCATGATGGATCTCCACTGCTTCCCGGGCCTTGAGCTTGGCTTCCGAGCCCTTGCGCACCAGCGCCCTGACCTGGTGCCCCGCTTCGAGCAACTGCTTAAGAACTTCCCCTCCGACAAAGCCGGTCCCGCCGGTAACGAATACTTTCATAGGAATTCTCCAGAAATACAGGTTAAAGGAGCGAGGAACAAGGTCAAAGGTTAAACCTTGATCCTTTGACCTTGTTCCTTGCTCCTATCCTTTAATGACCGCCATCGGTTTCAGCCGGGCGACGATTTTGCCGATGCCGGCCTGTTGTACGATGCTGACGACTTCGGTGACGTCTTTGTAGGCCTCGGGGATCTCCTCGGCCACTGTCGCCCGGGAGGCGGAGCGGATGAGGATGCCGTGGGCGGCCAGTTCGGCCTCGATGTTGCGGCCGCGGGCCTGTTTCTTGGCGGCGTGGCGCGACATCACCCGGCCGGCGCCGTGGCAGGTGGAGCCGAAGGTCTCGTCAAAGGCCCCCGCGGTGCCGACCAGCACGTAAGAGTAGCGGCCCATGTCGCCTGGGATGAGTACCGGCTGGCCGACGCCCCGGTACTGCTCGGGGGTTTCGGGGTGCCCGGGGGGAAAGGCCCGGGTGGCGCCTTTGCGGTGCACGCAGAGCCGGCGCATCTTGCCTTCGACCTGGTGGTTTTCGAATTTGGCGATGTTGTGGCAGACATCGTAGATCACCGACATGCGCAACTCGGCTGGGCCCCTGGCGAGGGTCCTCTCGAAGGATTCGCGCACCCAGGCGGTGATCAGCTGGCGATTGGCAAAGGCGAAGTTGGCGGCGCAGGCCATGGCCGCCAGGTACTGGCGGGCTTCGGGGCTTTTTAGCGGAGCGCAGCACAGCTGGCGATCAGGCAGGGAGATGCCGTACTTGGCTGCGGCCCGGACCATCATGCGGATGTGATCGTCGCAGACCTGGTAGCCGAACCCCCGGCTGCCGGTGTGGATGCTGACGGTGACCTGGCCGGGGTAGAGCCCCAGCGCGTCTGCGGCCTTCTGGTCACCGATCTCTTCGACCTTCTGTACCTCGAGAAAGTGATTGCCGCTGCCCAGGGTGCCGAGCTGGGCCCGGCCCCGCTCGAGGGCCCGGTCGGAGACCACCTCGGGATCGGCCCCTTCGATGGTGCCCCCCTCTTCGATGTGGCGCAGGTCCTCGGGATTGCCGAATCCGTGTTCCACCGCCCAGCGGGCGCCTTTGGTCAGGACCTTGCGCTCTTCGGCGACGCTGAGCTTAAGATCCCTGCGTTTAGAGCCGACCCCCGAGGGGACGTTGCGGTACAGCGCGTCTGCCAGGTGCGCGAGTGCGGGCTTGATATCCTCGGCTTCGAGTTCGGTGCGCAGCAGCCGCACCCCGCAGTTGATATCGTAACCGACCCCGCCGGGAGAGACGATCCCCTCATCGGGATCAAAGGCCGCCACCCCGCCGATGGGAAAACCGTAGCCCCAGTGAATGTCCGGCATGGCGATCGATTTTCCGACGATCCCCGGCAGGGTCGCCACATTTCGCACCTGCTCCAAAGCCTGTTCTTTTTGCAGCACGGCGATCATCGCCTCGCTGGCATAGACCAGCCCCTCGGTACGCATCGCCCCCTCGCGGGGGATGCGCCAGCGGCATGCATCGATTTTTTCAATCTTGACAGACATTGGAAAACCTCTGGGGTGCCAGATTTCAGGTATCAGGTTTCAGGAAAATCAAGGACCAGGGGCAAGGGCCTTGTTCCGGAAACCTGGAATCTGGCACCTGAAGCCTGCCTTTCAAAGATCCAGATAAACCCGCGCCTGCCAACCTTTCGGGCCGCAGGTGACCGAGATCTGGTGGTAGGTAACTGCCTTGATCTCCCGGTCGATCTGGTGGCGCTGGGGGTCGTAGCGTTCTCCCTTGATCCTGGCCCGCAACTGGGTTCGTCCCGCTTCCTCGACTATAACCCGGGCGGGAAGAAAGCCGCGGGTTTCGAACAAAAACAACAACTCGTTGAGCCAGTTGACCAGAAGCTCCTCCAGGTCGTCTCCCGACAGCTTGAGAAGCAACTCCTCTGCCGGTTCAAGGTCAATCTGCTCGGCCATCACCGCCCGAAGGCCGTAGGCGGCCTGTTCCAGCAGGCTCTCGAGGCTGGCGCCCCGGGCCTCGATGCCGATGTCGGCGGTATGTTCGAGCAGGCGGAAATTGCCTGCACCCATCACCTCTCCTTGCTCCGGTTCAGCCTGCAAACAAAGAACCAGAAAACTGGACTCTTTCTGGTTCCGATAATTCAAGGCTCATTTCAGGTTTCAGTGAACGATGTCAATTCATCCGCTCCCAAGTGACGCGGCAGCATTGGTGGTCAGCGTCCCAGCTGACGTTGAGAGCACCCTGATGAGCCTTGTTCATCGCCCTGCCAAGATGTTCTGCGAGTTTTTTCTCGGTGGTTTCGATAATCAGATCGTCGCCCTGACGTTCCATGGTCATGATACGTTCCAGGGGATTTTTCGCCATGGCCTTGGTTTCCTCGTTCTTGAGGATGTTACGGATTTCTTCCTCGTGGTCCCACAGGTAGCCCCCGCGCAGGGTGACAATCCCCTCCGGATAGCTCTGGGCGGCCTTCTGGCAGGCAGGGCAGGTGACAAGGTTGGTGTCGGGGCTGTTTTCGGCCTTTCCCGCCGCCTCTGGATCGAGGTACCAGCGCTTGTTGCGGTACAGGGCATGGCAGCTTGTGCACAGTGCAGGTTCCTTCAATCCGGCATCGGACATGAAGGGATTTTCACTCGTTCTTGCCCGGCCGCGCTTGTCACTGATCCCGAATTTGCCAACGTCTTTTTGCATACTATGTCCCCCTTTCGATGATCATTCACTCTTTCTGGTTTCAGTATATCACCTTTCCCCCGGGTGACTATGGACCTGGTCGTGGGGAGCCCATGTCATTTGTTGTAGCTTCCAAGCGTCGCTGGGTGCTTAAAAATAGCCGTTCCAATGGCCAACCCTCCTGGAATATTGGAAGTTTGTCATTATGCTATCAGGGGCTGTGTTGATTTTCGGGCCGACCTACCGCTTCTAACATGTCGGTTATACAGGGGTCAGATGTGGGCATAGCGTAAACGCTATATTTAAGTAAAATCTTGACCTTGTCGCTTGCTCTTTATATAAACGATGTTATGTTTTAAAATTCCATAGGCTCTGACTTGTAAAGTATTGGCGCTCAAAAGCTGATTGAATGCTGTTTTAAAAGCGGCTCGAACAGGAAAGGAGGCCAGGTCGATGAAACCCGATCAATCCCCGCAAACCCTTCCCCTGCCGGAGGAGATCCTGCAGAAATGGGAAACCAGGGGCGTCAGCCGCCGTGATTTCGTCAAATTCTGCACCGCGACCACCGCGGCCCTGGCGCTGCCCTTGAGTTTCGTCCCCAGGGTTGCCCAGGCGCTGGAGGACACCCGGGTTCCGGTCATCTGGCTGGAGTTCCAGAGCTGCAGCGGGGATTCGGAAGCCTTTCTGCGGGCCAATCAGCCCACCGCGGCCAACATCATCCTCGATGTCATCTCCCTCGAATATGCCGAGGTGGTGATGGCCGCCGCGGGCCATCAGGCCGAAGAGGCCAAGCACCAGGCCATCGAGCAGTACAAGGGCAAGTACATCGCTATTGTCGAGGGGTCCATACCCACCGGTGCGGGCGGCGCCTTCTGCACCGTCGGCGGCCGCAGCGCCCTGGAGATCACCCGGGAGGTCTGCGGCCATGCCGCGGGCGACGGTGCTCAACCTGCCGGGCTGCCCGCTTAACGCCGACAATCTCACCGCGACCATCGTGCATTTTCTGACCTTCGGCAAGCTGCCCGCCGTCGATCGCCTCGGGCGTCCCAAGTTCGCCTACGGCAAGCGTATCCACGACAACTGCGAGCGGCGCGGGCATTTCGACGCCGGCCAGTATGCCGAGGCCTTCGGCGACGAAGGTCATCGCAAGGGCTATTGCCTCTACAAGCTCGGCTGCAAGGGGCCCGAAACCTTCCACAACTGCCCGACGGTGCGCTACAACGAGGGGACCAGTTGGCCGGTGATGGCCGGCCATGGCTGCATCGGCTGCTCCGAGCCGGGGTTCTTTGACACCATGACCCCCTTCTACCGGCGCCTGCCCAAGGTGCCGGGCTTCGGGGTCGAGATGACCGCCGACAAGATCGGCCTGGGGCTGGCCGCGGCCACCGCCCTGGCTTTTGCTGCCCACGGGGTGGCCAGCGCGCTGCGCAAGGGCGATGCCATGGAAGAAGACAAGGTGAAGAGGGAGGATTAAGCCATGTCCAGGAAAATAGCAGTCGACCCGGTAACCCGCATCGAAGGACACCTGCGTATCGAAGCGCAGATTGAAGACGGCAAGATCGCCAATGCCTGGAGTAGCTCCACCGCTTTTCGTGGCATCGAAACCATCCTCAAGGGGCGCGACCCGCGCGATGCCCATCACTTCACCCAGCGCTTCTGCGGGGTGTGCACCACGGTGCATTCGATGGCCAGCATCCGCGCCGTTGAGGATGCGCTGAAGCGGCCGCCACCGCCAAGCTGGCCCAGTCGATCTCGGCCTGGCCCCAGTCGGGCACCGCCTACTTCAGGTCGGTCAAGGAGCGCATCGCCGCCTTTGTCGGCACCGGGCGGCTCGGCCCCTTTCAGAACGCCTACTGGGGGCACAGCGCCTACCGGCTGCCGCCCGAGGCCAACCTGATGGCGGTGGCCCACTACCTTGAGGCCCTGGAGTGGCAGAAGGACGTGATCAAGATCCACGCCATCCTCGGCTCCAAGAACCCCCACCCTCAGACCTTTCTGGTCGGCGGCATGGCGATGCCCGTCGACCCCGACAGCCAGAACGCCATCAACGCCGACAAAATCGCCCTGATCGCCAAGCTGCTCAAGAAGGCCCGGCTGTTTGTCGAGCAGGTCTACATCCCCGACCTGCTGGCGGTGGCCTCTTTTTACAAGGACTGGGCGGCGATCGGAGGCGGTGTCGGCAATTACCTGAGTTACGGCGATTTTGCCACCGACAACAGCGGCAGCACAGACAACCTCTACTTTCCCCGTGGCATCATCATGGGCAAGGACCTGAGCACCTTGCTGCCGATGGACGAAACCAAAATCACCGAGTACGTCACCCATTCCTGGTACAAGTACTCGGCAGGCGACGATAAGGGTCTGCACCCCTACCAGGGCGAGACCGACCACAGCTACACCGGCCCCAAGCCGCCCTACGATTTTCTCGACACCGACGGCAAGTACTCCTGGGTCAAGTCGCCGCGCTACGACGACCAGCCGATGGAGGTCGGCCCCCTGGCCCGCTGCCTGGTGGCCTACGTCGGCGGCAACCAGGACGTCAAGCAGGCGGTCGATTTTGTCCTCGGCAAGCTGGGGGTGGGGCCCGAGGCGCTCTTCTCCACCCTGGGCCGCACCGCCGCCCGGGGAATCGACTGCCTGGTGATGGCCCAGAAAAGCGAACTCTGGCTGCAGCAGCTCGCCGACAACATGGGCCGCCGCATCCTCGAGGTGCACAACGGCGAGAAGTGGGAGCCGTCGACCTGGCCGAAGGAGGCCCAGGGCTTCGGCTTCCACGAAGCGCCAAGGGGAGCGCTCGGGCACTGGATCCGCATCGAAAACGGCAAAATCGCCAACTACCAGGCGGTGGTCCCTTCGACCTGGAACGCCGGCCCCCGCGACCCGGCCGGGCAGATGGGCCCCTACGAGTCGGCGCTGATCGGCACTCCCGTTGCCGATGAAAAGATGCCCCTGGAGATTCTGCGCACGGTCCATTCCTTCGACCCCTGCCTGGCCTGCGCGGTGCACCTGCTCGACGGCAAGGGAACGGAGATCGTCAGAGTAAGGGCTTTGTAAAAAACGTGATAAGTGACGAGTAATGGGTAAACAGAGACTGCTTTTTCTCGTTACTCATCACTAATTACTCATTACGCCCTTTTCCTCCGAAGGAGGTCATCATGCTCGAAATACATTACGTTTTTCAATGGCCGGTGCGGATCTGCCACTGGGTCAACGTGGTCTGTATCATTGTGCTCTCCTTTACCGGGTTTTACATCGGGCACCCATTTATCACCGCCTCAGATTCGGCCGCCTATGTGATGGGCTGGAACCGGTTTATTCACTTTCTCTTCGCCTATATCTTCTGCATTTCGGTGCTGGTGCGCATCATCTGGTGTTTTGTCGGCAACCACCATGCCTCCTGGCGGGCGTTCTTTCCCTATTTCACCGCCAAGGGGCGCAAGGGCCTTTTCCAGATGCTGCGCTACTACACCTTCACCGGCAAGAAGATCACCTACGACGTCGGCCACAACCCCATGGCCGCCACCGTCTATTCGGTGGTTTTTCTGCTCTACCTGGTGCAGATCGGCTCGGGATTCGCTCTTTACGGGCAGTTTTCGCCCGGTGGCTTCTGGAACGGCATTTTCGGGCCTCTGCTCGGGCTGTTCGGCAACCAGGGGCTGCGCCTGACCCATCACCTGGTCATGTGGCTGCTCATCGGCTTTGCCATCAACCACTTCTACAGCGCCTGGCTGATGGACGTCAAGGAGCGCAACGGCACGGTCAGCGGCATCTTCGGCGGTTACCAGTTCATCGAGCCCGAGGATCTGTGATGAAGGTCCTGGTGCTCGGCCTGGGTAACGCCCTGATGAGTGATGACGCCTTTGGCGGCAGGGCGGTGGAAGAGTTGCGCCAGCGCTATCGCTTCGAGCCGCTGGTCGAACTGGTCGATGGGGGCACCCTGGGGCTCGACCTGCTGCCCTTTTTCGAGGGGGTGGAAAAGCTGCTGATCATCGATGCCCTGCAGATGCAGGAGGCTGCAGGCAAGGTGTTTCGCCTGGCAGGCGAAGAGGTGCCCCGGGCATTTGCCAGCAAACTCTCGGTACACCAGATGGGGGTGCAGGACCTGCTGGCGGTTGCCGAGCTGCAGGGCAACCTGCCCGCAGAGCTGGTGGTCTGGGGGGTGCAGTCGGCCTCGGTGGAGATGAGCCTCGAGATGAGCCCCGAGGTCGCCGCCTCACTTGAGGCGGTGGTGCAGGGCGTGGTGGATGAACTCTGTCGCTGGGGCGTCGATCCCGAAAAGGCCGCCTGAGATGTTGGCCTGGCGCATGGGGGTGCTGCTCCTGATGTTTGCCGGGCTTGCCGGCTGCGGTCAGTCGCTCCCCGACTATCCCAGGCGACAGCCGCCGCAGGGCTTGCTCGAAGATCCTGGCGCGCAGGCGGCCGGGGCCGCGCTGTTCCACAGCAAATGCGCCAGTTGCCATGGCCGGCCGAGCGAGGGGCGCAGTCCCAGGGCCGATTTTTTCCGGCCGCCGGCCCCCGATTTCAGCGAATCACGGTATCGCCTGGCCGATCCGGCTTACCTGTTCTGGCGCATCAGCGAGGGAAAAACGGTTGAACCCTTTCTTTCCCAGGGCTCGGTGATGCCGGCCTGGGGAGCACATTTCAGCGAAATCGAGATCTGGCAAATGGTGTCTTACCTGCGAGTCAGATGAAAAATTTTATCTGGCTGAACTTGACTCTTACAAAATATCTGTATTAATACCTGAATCCGTGAGCACTCGACGGCAAATAGCACAAGCCATTGACCTGCGCCTAAGCGTTCAAAAAATCACCGACGAACCTAAGGGTGCGCCTCAGATTTTTTGAAACACTTAATCAGGCCAAGCACTTGCACTCTTTATCCGTCGTTTACTCACGGATCCAGGTAATAGGACGGGCCTGCGAATTTGCAGGCCCATTTTTTTACTCTGACTATATTTAAACTTTTTTCTTTTTTATTTCATTTAAATTTGGTAAAAGAGTCGGGTTTATACGAGCTAAGTCCTTACCCGGTATGGAAAATTTAAAAAAATATGGGATGGGCAGGGTCTGGCGATTCGCCGGCAGGGGCTGCAGAAGTGGTCTTTGGCTGCGGCGAGTATGCCGGAATTGTTAACCTTTTTTGAAACATCGCTAACAAAAACGCAACGGGAGAACGGAGCATGGAGGAATCAACCGCAATGAATGTTGAAGGATCTACTGGACTCGACGCCCAAACCCTGGGCCTGAAAAGCGTAGGTAAGATCTATCACAACCTCAGCTACGACCAGCTTTTTGAGCACGAGACCGCCAACAAGGAAGCCCAGGTTTCGGAAAACGGGACCATGATGGTCGACACCGGCAAGTTCACCGGTCGCTCTCCCAAGGACAAGTACTTCGTACACCAGCTCCCCTCCTTCGAAAACATTGCCTGGGGCAAGATCAACAAGCCTGTTGCCCCCGAGATCTTCGACGAACTCTACGGCGAAGTCACCGAGTACCTCTCCGGCAAAGACCTCTACGTGACCGACGGCTTCTGCGGCTCCAACGAAAAGACCCGCAAGTCGGTTCGCTTCGTGACCGAGTTCGCCTGGCAGTCTCACTTCGTCAAGAACATGTTCATTCGTCCCGGCGCTGAAGACCAGCAGAACTTCGCCCCGGGATTTACTGTTTATAATGCCAGTAACCTCGCCAACAAGAACTGGGAGAAGCACGGTCTGAACTCCGAGGTCTTCGTCATCTTCAACATCGAGAAGAACGTGGCCATCATCGGCGGTACCTGGTACGGCGGTGAGATGAAAAAGGGCATCTTCACCATGATGAACTACTGGCTGCCGCTGCAGGGGATTCTCTCCATGCACTGCTCGGCCAACGTCGGCAAAGACGGCGATGTCTGCCTCTTCTTCGGCCTCTCCGGGACCGGCAAGACCACCCTCTCCACCGACGCCGCCCGCAAGCTGATCGGCGACGACGAGCACGGCTGGGACGATGACGGCATCTTCAACTTCGAAGGGGGCTGCTACGCCAAGTGCATCAACCTTTCGTCCGAAAGCGAGCCGGAGATCTTCGGCGCCATCAGGCGCGACGCCCTGCTCGAGAACGTGGTGGCCTGCGACAAGGGGATCATCGACTTCGACGACGACACCAAGACCGAGAACACCCGCGTCTCTTACCCCATCGACCACATCGAAAACCACGAGCCCTCCCTCAAGGCCGGTCAACCGAAGAACATCATCTTTTTGACCTGCGACGCCTTTGGCGTGCTGCCCCCGGTCTCCAAGCTGACCAAGGAGCAGGCCATGTACTACTTCCTCTCCGGCTACACCGCCAAGGTCGCCGGAACCGAGCGCGGCGTGACCGAGCCCCAGGCGACCTTCAGTGCCTGCTTCGGCGAGGCCTTCCTGCCCCTGCATCCCACAGCCTATGCCAAGCTGCTCGGCGAGAAGATGGAGAAGCACGGGGTCAACGCCTACCTGGTCAACACCGGCTGGACCGGCGGCGGCTACGGCGTTGGCAAGCGCATGAGCATCAAGGCCACCCGCGCCTGCGTCAACGCGATTCTCGAGGGCGGCATCGAGGCGGCCGAGTTCGACGAGACCCCCTGGTTCCGGCTGCAGATTCCCAAGGCCCTGCCCGGTGTCGAAACTGCCGTTCTCAACCCCCGCAACGCCTGGGAAGACAAGGACGCCTTCGACGCCACCGCCAACAAACTGGCCGGGATGTTCATCGAAAATTTCTCCAAGTACAT
>CALZIZ010000256.1 GCA_945787465.1 uncultured Desulfuromonadales bacterium | reverse complement strand
GATCAGGCCCTGTTCGGCAAGATTTGAGCCGAGGGAGAGGCTGAAACTGGCGTTCTCCTCGTCCATCGAAGCCAGGGCGCCGGGATCGATCTCGGCGCGGAAAATCCTCTCGACAAAGGGTCGGTAACTTTGCAGATTTGGGACGATGATGCCGATTCGCTCCTCGCCCTTCTCAAGCAGCTTGCGGGCCCAGCGGGCCGCCTGGCGCACCTCGTCCTCGGTATCGGCGCAGGGCAGTCGCTTGAGCTCTCCGCTGGGCTGACCGGGAGGCGGCAGCTCCTCGACGGGACAGCCCGCGGCGCTCAGGGCGTCTTGCAGGCGCAGAAGCTTGGGCGACAGCTCGTCAAAACCGACCAGGAGCACCCCGCAAGGCGAGGAAAGTTCGCCACCTCTTATGGCAGCGCAGATCGTTTCGGGCAATTGAGCGGGGTCGAGCCAGCCGCCGGCGCCGCAGGCATCGAGATACGCCTTTCGCCAGCGCAGAAAGGCAATGTGGTCTTCGGTGAGGGGCTCCCCGGCCATATCGACCTGGTATTCGCCGAGCAGCTGATGGGCCTCCTGGGCCCTTCGGGCGGTTGCAGCCACCTGCAACAAGGCCAGGGCACCTTTGGCGGTATCGGTTTCGACCACCTGCTCCCACAGCCGCAGGGCGGCGAAGCCGTCGAGCAGGCGCCCCTCTTGGCCGAGCGCCGCTAGGGCCTGACGCAACCAGGCATCGACGCTGAGGATTTGCGGGGTCACCCAGGCCGCCCTGCCCTCGGCCTGCATCCTGCTGTCGAACAGCGACCGCAGGTGCCGGGCGAGGCGCTTGTTCGCCGTCAGCACCGTTGATCCAGAATCTGCCGCGTCGAGAATCCGCCGGTAAAAATCGTCCCGGACCATCAGGAGAGCTCTCCTGCCTTGCGCCGCCGCTCCCAGAGGTGTGCCAGAACCAGGGCCGTCAGGGCGCCAAGTCCGTTGGCGATCAGATCTCCGGGTTCGGCGACACGCACCCTGGATAACAGCCCCTGGGCTACTTCAACAAAGCAGCCGACGCCGAATCCAAGCCAGAACGCTCTCAGCCAGGCCCGACGAAACGGTTGCCACAGCAGAACGAACAGCCGCCCGGCAAGGGCGGTCAACACCAGGTACGCGCCGGCGTGCTGCAGCTTGTCCCAGGAAAGCAAACCGATCGAAGGTGTCGGCGGATGGGGTGTCAGGGACAGCCAGAGAATGGCCCCGATCCACAGTGCCAGGGCAAGAGCTCTGAATATCATACATTTTTTACAGACGACGGATTCTTTCACTTGATGCTCCTTCAGACCCAGATTTAAGAGCAGAAAAAATAGCCTATTTTGCCTGGAAACAAAAGACCAAAGGGCTCTCTTGGATGGGAACCCTTTGTCGTTGCCCGGATTATTTGGACATGATATAAGACGAGGACCCAGGATGTTGAAAATCTATCGCATGAGGCGCGGGTTTTTTCTTCTACCTCCTACCTTCTACATTCTTTATTCTGCTCCACCAATTACGAGGTCATTTGTGCAAGAATCATTTTTCAGGCGCCTCTGGGTGTTGATTTCCTGTTATGTTATCGGGTTTTATGCCTCTGTGGTTAACCGTTTTCGCATCCTCGGGGCTGAGAACATTCCCCGTTCCGGAGGGGTGATGCTTGCCTCTAACCATATTTCCGGATACGAGACGGTCTTTTTGCCATGGGCCCTGGTTCGCCATCAGCCGCTGCAGATGCTTTGGGCCCCCGCCAAAGAAGAACTCTTTAAAAATCCCTTGTTCGGCGCCTTGTTTCGGTCGTGGGGAGCGTTTCCGGTGCGCCGCGGGCGAGACGGTCGCGCCGCTCTGAGCATTGCCGAGTTGCTTCGCAACCAGAAGGTCATGCTGTTTCCCGAGGGGACCCGCAACAAGGAGGGCTCCCTTGGTCAAGGCAACCGGGGCGTAGGCAAGATGATCTACGAGAGTCGCCCCACGGTGATACCCACCGCCCTGAGCGGCCTGAACCATTGGAAATTTCCCGGCATAGGCCAGCATGCCCGGGTGATCTTTGGCGAGCCGCTGGACTTTTCGGATCTGTTTTTGCTGGACAACTGCAAGGCAACCCACGTTCTGATCGTTGAGCGGGTCATGGAGAACATCGCCAGGCAGCTGGACACGCCTGACCGTTAGGGGGACGGGACGTAACACCGGAAGAAATCATAAAAAGGGGCTGCTCCAAGCTAAAGACTTGGAGCAGCCCCTTTTTTTGGTTTTGTAGGGTGGGCTGTGCCCACCGATATGGTAGACGTTCAGCAGCGTTGGTGGGCAGAGCCCACCCTACCGGAACTTTCTTTAGACGAGCAAAGAAAGTTACCCGGCTATCGGGCCGGGACCCGACGGTTTTAAAAGCTTTTTGCTGAGGTGCTGAAGAAGTTACCGATTTTTATTGAACCAAGAACAATCCGGTATGCGTTAACCCAGCCGGTCTCGTATGCAACTGCTCCACGGTGGGCAAAGCCACCCGAAGCACAATAAACAGCACTCAGGCCGGATTTAAGAGATGCAGATGGGACCTGACACCATTCAGGCCTGTCAGGTAATCCCCCAACGAATTGCTGAAGAACTGCGCCGAGTCTGAAAAGACCCCGGCGATTCGACGAGGGTAGCGTTCCCGCAGGGTGTGCAGGCTGTGCCTGCCCAGACCGACCCAGGCGATGACTGCCCTGCCGATCCCCAGGTAGGACATCAGTTCGACGATGGTTTCAGCCATTTGATCAGTAACCGTGCCGCCTTGGAGATCCGGTGACTCATCTGCGCTGTCAAGCTCAGGGACAACCACTCGAAACCCCGCAGATGCCAGGGCCTGCACCTGCTTTTCCAGGCTTTCCGTCCTGGCCTGGGGATCCCGAATCAAAATCACCGCGGGGCCACATCCGGCATCGTTGAAGCTCAATTCCTTGCCATTGATCTTTGCTTTCATATTCTGCCTCCTCTATATTTAATTCATTGCCTGTTTAAAGAAACTTGCAAGACCAAAGCTAGAAACTACTTTAACTTCTATGAGCATTAAGTATGTAATTAAATGGTCATCATCACCTTGCCAGATTGATGTTTCCACTGGCCAAGTCGCAACCCTTTTAAGAGCAATGTCTATACCAATGTTCTACCCCGGATCGTTGCTTCAATTTACTATGTCTTTTCGGCTACTTGCATAATTTAACAAGCATGGCATTGAATCAAAAATATGGTAATTTTTTGCATTTTCGCAAAGCTCTCTTTTGCAGGCGCAGGCAATATCATCCAAAAATCTCTTTGCAATGATATTTTTCTATTACTTTCGCAAGTTTAGACGCCTGACAGACCTAATCTTATGTTTTGCATATTTGCAAAACGTTTTTTTGCAATTTATATACACCCCTGCCCTATCCTCAACGGGAGGATTTGGTGATATAATTTTTTTCAATTTGACTGCTAATACGCCAAGGGGAATCAAGCCATGCTCAACCGACCGACTCACAGATATACAACCGCCAGGCTTCGACTGGCAGCAGCCTTATTGGGATTGTTGTTCTTGCTTGGCTGCTCGGCGATACGCCCCCTGCCGCCGGAAGTTAATCTTGTCAACCTGCAACTGACCGACCTGACCTTGACTCATGCCAACCTGCTTGCTCAATTGAAGGTATTCAACCCCAACAGTCTTCCAGTAAATATCACCGATGTAGACTACTCCCTCTTCTTGAACGACATCCCGGTTTCCCACGGCCAGGCGGTCAAGCAGGTGCGCATCGGAGCCGAAGAATCGGGAGAGGTGCCTTTACGGCTTTCCAGCGCGTACTGGGATCTGTTGCGAATTCTCAACCAGGCCCAGTCAGGCAGGGAGGTGAAATTCAACCTCAAGGGCAGCGTCAGGGTCAGCGGCGCAGGGATTTTTTCGAAAACATTCGACTTCGCCAGGGAGGGAGTTGTCCCCTTGCAGCAACTTCAACCCTGAACCAAAAACGAAAACGAAAACGAAAACGAAAAAAGCCCCCGCACCGGTTGACCGGTACGGGGGCTTTTTAATTGGGAAGGATTTGCCCTAGGAGGCTGTCGAGCTTAACATGAACCTACTGCGAAACCGGCTGATCGGCCCATATTCTCGACAATTTTCGACAAATAGCCCTGCTATTCGCTCTCAAATTCTCGAAAATCTCGTCTCGAACATCCAATTTCTCGTTACGGTCCGTCAAGCCAGACAACCTCCTTAGCGAAACAGCGATTCGAGCCCGAAGTCGCCCTTGACCTTTTCCTGCTGGTCTGAGGTCAGCACCTGCAGAGCGGCCTGCCTGGCCTTGAGATGGCGAACCTCCATATCCCCCTGAAGGGTATGTATCTTTCGCACCAGCGGCTCGGAGACCTCAGGGGCGGCATTGCCCTCAATCAGCTCTGCGAATTCGAGACGGGTAATTTTCAACTCGGCCCCGTTGCGAATATTGTCGGCCCGGCAGGCTGAGCGTATTTCGCGAAGCATTTTCACCTGCTCAGCCGTCAGGCCCAACTCTGCCTGGCGGTCAAGAAAAAACTCACGCTCAAGCTTTTCCTGCATGGCCTGCGGCATCTTCTGGTTCATGGGGCAGTTGGGGCAAAAAGGCTTTTTCCCCAGAGCATCTTTTTTGTTCATGGGGCAGTTCGGACAGTTGGTTTTCTGCCCCATGGCATCCATGTTGCGATGCATCATCTGCTGCATCATTTGATGGGGGCTGGGCTCCTGGGCAAGACAAACCCCGGCTGATAAAACAATAATACAACTGGCAACCAATGCGGCGTTAAAGATCGTTGTTTTCATGCTGCGCTCCTGAACATCAAGGGTTCATAAGAGAAATTTTCAAGGCATAAACGTCAGTGGGGGCCCTGCCCCCACCCACGGATCCAATTTAAAAACTGAACCTGATGGGTGTTTTTATCGACAGCTGTACGTCAGGAGAGTTAGGGGTCAGTCCGAAACCAATTGCGATACTCAATGCCATATCATCGGTGTAGGCATAGGTACCCCCAAATTGCAAATCGGCCACTGTTATATCTGTTTCCTCAATTTTTCTCCCCTCAATTTCGGTTCGGCTAAAGAATTT
>CALZIZ010000255.1 GCA_945787465.1 uncultured Desulfuromonadales bacterium | reverse complement strand
CAATGATCGGCAGGACATTTTTTTCGACGCAGAGGACCGCTGTCGCTTCTACCTGTTGCTGCAGGAGGGGGTCGAGCGTTTCGGACATCGAATCCATGCATTTTGCCTTATGCCCTCGCACGTCCACTTGGCAATTCAAGTCGGCGAGATCCCACTATCCCGAATCATGCAGAATCTTGCCCTTCGCTACACCCGCTGGGTGAACTGGCGGCAGAACCGTTGCGGGCACCTCTTTCAGGGGCGATTCAAGGCCATACTGGTAGAGGCAGACGCTTACCTGTTGGAGCTGATCCGGTATATCCATCTCAATCCGGTAAGGGCTGGGGTGACTTCGAAGCCGGAAGATTATCCCTGGGGCGGGCATCGGGCCTACCTGGGGCAGGAAAGCTTACCCTGGCTGACCGTCGATTGGGTCTTGGGGCAGTTCGCAACCAAGCCATCCACGGCCAGAGTAGGATACCGGGCTTTTGTCGAAGAAGGGATCAATGAAGGGCATCGACCGGAATTCCACGGCGGCAAGGGATTGGATGCCCGTGTTCTGGGGAAGGATGACTTTGTGGATAAAGTTCTTGGTCAGGCCGAGCGGCGACCGATACGATCGGTCGGCGTGGCCGAAATTGTGGCTGCGGTGGGCCGGGAATACGGCCTGCAAATAGAAGCTCTGGCGGCCATCGGGAAGGAGCGACGACCTTCTGAAGCCCGTGCTGCAGCGGCGTACCTGATCCTGGAGTCGGGGCACACCTTGGTCGCATTGAGCCGATTGGTGAACCGGGATGTGTCCAGTTTGAGCTCGGCGGTGAAGCGGCTGCGAGGAAGAGTAAAAACAGACAGGGAACTGGCGGAGCGGATAATGAGTCTGGCCAGCGGCTTGCAGATACTCATATTGCAATCCTGACCATTCTGCCTCAACGAATACGTCATCCCCCTGCAGGGCAAGTATTCCGGCATGATCGAACACCTCACCGAAGAAAAAAACAAGCCTCCAGCGCTTCGGTCCAGAAAAAGCTCGAAAAGCAACTGGCCACTTACAAGAAAAAACAAACCGAACTCGCCAAGTTCGACGAAGAGCTCAAGCACTGCGCCGACATGCGCATCTCCATCGATCTCGATGACGGCGTTAAGGTCAACTATGGCAAGTTTGGCGGCCTGCTGGCTGAGGTGAAGAAGGTGACAGGGAAGAAGGGGGAGCCTCCCTCTTTTGTCCGGCTTGCATTGAGTTCAGTTGTTCATGGCGCGAACAACAGAACTCATCTGCTTACATGGATTACTCGACAAAAGTAACGAAAAGTGTTATTTTCTGCGAGTAATCCATCTTATAGGGGCTGCATGCTTGCATCTGATTTCATCTCGGGCTTGGTGGCGAAAGGACGGTATACCTTTACCGTTAAGGACGCTGATAAAGTTTTAGGTCCTTCTCTGGTTGCCACTCGGGCGGCCTTGAGAAGGCTGAGCAAGAAAGGCGAGATAGCCATGCCCTATAGGGGGTTTTGGGTAATTGTTCCGCCGGAGTATCAGAGTGTCGGTTGTCTGCCCCCAGAACAGTTCATCCCCCAACTCATGGAGCATTTACGGGAGCCTTACTACACAGGCCTTTTGAGCGCGGCAGTGTATCACGGCTCCGCCCATCATCGACCGCAGGTGTTTCAGGTCGTGGTAGCCAAAAACCGGCCCAGCATTGAATGCGGCAAGGTCAGGGTGAGTTTCATTGCGCGAAAGAACGTTGCCGATATTCCAACGACCCCATTCAAAACTCCCCGCGGACTT
Organism: uncultured Desulfuromonadales bacterium; assembly: GCA_945787465.1. GTDB lineage: Bacteria > Desulfobacterota > Desulfuromonadia > Desulfuromonadales > Trichloromonadaceae > CALZIZ01. The sequence goes on along the minus strand of CALZIZ010000255.1, from coordinate 3,330 downwards.
CTTAAGCTTTCCTCACCCGAAGCCACCGCTTTTGACTTGGCTGGATACCCTAACCATTCGGTGGGGCTTGATAATGTGGCAACCATCCTGAGCGAACTGGCCGAGAAACTGAACGGAAAAAAACTGGTGGATGTGGCCGGATTCTCGCCGATTGCCTGGGCGCAGCGATTGGGCTATCTACTCGACCTTGTCGGGGAGAAACGCAAGGCTGAGGAGTTGGCCCGATACGTGGAACAGGAAAACCCCGTACCGACTCCCCTTGAGCGCTCCAAGCCTTTCAAGGGCGCGCCAAAAGATTTGCGTTGGTCGGTCATGGTCAACACTGTGGTGGAGGCTGAATATTGATACCCCAGGACTACATAACGGAATGGCGCGAAAAGGCTCCATGGCTGCAGTTGTATCAGGTTGAGCAGGATCTGGTCATCTGCCGTGCCCTGGTGGACATCTTCAGTCGTTCGGTATTGAAAGAAAATCTCGCTTTTCGAGGCGGTACCGCTTTGTTCAAGCTGCACATGCCGGCCGCTCGCTATTCGGAGGACATCAACCTGGTTCAAGTTATGGCAGGCCCCATTGGTCCGTTGATGGATGGCATTAGGGAGGCTCTGACCCCATGGCTTGGCGAGCCGAAATGGAAACAAACCCAGGGGCGAGTCACTTTCCGGTATCGGTTTGAGTCCGAGGAGGGAGTGCCGCTGAATCTCAAGGTGGAAATCAACTCCCGCGAGCATTATTCCATTTACGGATTTCAAAAGCACCCTTTCGCGGTCCAGTCCCGCTGGTTCTCAGGTGCGGCTGAAATTCTGACTTATGACCTTGAGGAGTTGCTAGGGACCAAGCTGCGTGCCCTCTATCAGCGGAAAAAGGGGCGCGACCTGTTTGATCTCTGGCATGCCTTCAACGACAGCGGCTGCACTCCGGTGGCTGATCGCATCGTCGAGGCCTTCCTGAAATACATGGAGCATGGTGGTCATCAGGTCACCCGGGCGCTTTTTGAACAGAACTTGCTTGAGAAGCGGGAGGATCCTCAATTCGCAGGAGATATTCGGCCACTGCTGAGAGCCGATGTTGACTGGGATTTTGATAGAGCCTTCGAATTTGTTATGGATACGTTGATGTCCAGATTGCCGGGCTATCCCTGGCAGGGGCCTTCCACTGAGGCCTAGGAGGCTGTCGAACTTTGAATTGAACCTACTGCGAAATCGTCTGCTCGGTCCATATCTCCGACAATTTTCGAGAATCTGCGCCGATCAGCCGATTTCGCAGTAGGTTCATGTTAAGCTCGACAGTCTCCTAGGGCTGAAGAAAGACTCTGCAGTTATGAGTTTTTTCATTCAGCGACGGTTTTTCTTTTTCGACGCCTTGGCCATTTTTTTCCGGCTTTTCGACTGCTGTTTTTTCTTTTTCTTTGGCTGGGGGCAGGAGTTCCTTGCCGGGTTTGGGGGTTGTTGGCTGTCTGGTTGAAAACAGGCCCACCATGACATGTAGTTGTGGACATCCTCGGGCATGTCGCGGGCCATCGCTACGCGGCTGCGTTCCAGGGGCTGCTCTTTCGTGCCGGCCAGGGTGCGAAAGGAATTGTTTTTAACCACCCATTTGGCATCTTTGCGCTGAGGCAAAAGTATTTTCGTTTATCGATGATCAACTTGAGAAAGGTGCATATCAAGATTCAACAATTAACCAGTGTTCCGGTTTGTCCGGATACTTGGTTTTCAGATGCCGGTGAAAAGAAAATCAATCGAGCCGATGATTTCATCCCTCTGGGTGCTGGCGGAGCCGACAGGTTCACCCAGGGCCGTAGCAGGGATGGCGGCAAGAAGATGCGTCAGCAAAATGTATTCAGCGCCACCTACTGAGATTCTCGGGTTAAGGGTTTTCATTGGTGTGACAACCGCCTCAGGCGAGGCCAGGGGGGCGACCACGCGAGTCGATAGGTTTTCCAGCATATTGTCCTGGAGATCCAGGAGAAATTCGACGCCTTCTGTCTGCCTTTTGTAAATATCGAATTGAGCCATCAAAATTTCCTCAAGCCATCGCTCCACAGACCATGGCCGGCCACAAATCGATTGGCTTCGTCCATGGCCTTCCGGTTTTCCTCTATCCAGGCCTGGCGGTCTTGCGCTTTCAGAATCTTTTCAAGGCTCTCCTCCAGCGTCTTTGAGAGATTGATTTTTCTGGCCTTCGCCTGCCGCAAAAGATCGCTCCTGATGCTTAAATTCGTCGGTTGTTTCCGTGCTGTGTTTCCCATGTCGGCCTCCGATGCGCACTGTATGCGCATACTATGACAGCAAACTTTCTCAAGGTCAAGGATTGGACAGTTGGAGGGGGACCAGGGTCAGGGGCCAGGGTCAGGCCTGAAAGATTGCAAGATGGCGGTGGGCAAGGAGGCTGGTCTCTTCTTGCCACTTTCCCGGTTCAGGGCTCTGACGTTCTCGGACATCAGGGGCAGGAGATTATCCTTCTCCCAGCCCATTTTCATGTTTGTGGCTCGACCTCATCACTTCTGCTCCGCTGATAAAAAACCACGCCGACCCGCTCGATATGTTTGCGCAACCTGGCGTGATTGAGGGTATCAAAAATCAGCAGGTCAATTTCATAGGGGAGCAACAGGTCATCCAGCTCAAGGTCAATGTCCCCGAGTTCCTTCAAGGAAAGCCCGGGCCCGTGGAGGCTCAAGTCGATGCCCGAGCCGGGTTTGAAGTTGCCTTTGGCTCGCGAACCATACAGCACGGTCTTTTCCACTGCAGGATGATCAGCCCATACTGCACATATTTTTTCGATAGTCTCTTCGCTCAGTCCGTAGCGCATCAGTCGTTCTTGAGCTGTTCCGCCAGGTCGGTAAATTTGCTGGCCATCTTTTCGAATGCAGGATAGAAGCGCGTCAGCACATTTTCGACAATCAGCTCCGCAGTCTCAGGGGTGTAGGTGTGCAAGCTGAGGTTGCGCGACCTGATCATCTCCATCCATGCTTCGCCATCATCAATCAAGCCGTTTTTAAAGGCTGCTCGCGTCGCATTTTTTGAGCCGATGATACCTGCAACGACCTGTTCTTCCAGGTAATCTTTCAGTACATTCCATGCCCAATCATGGGTGAACTCAAAGCCCTTCACCAATCCCTGCTGCTCCAATCACGCTGACGAGCCAAGTCCACTGCACGGCGCAAGGAGGGGGGGCTCTTCGCTGGGCAAATCGCCCCTGAATCAAATTCTCTTCGCGCCTTTGGGCTTTAGAAAAGGACATTGCGGCTATTCGACCCAGTCGAAGGTACGAGTCACCGCCTTTTTCCACATGGAGAAGTTCTTGCCGCGAGCGGTGTCGTCTTCGGCAGGTTCC
>CALZIZ010000254.1 GCA_945787465.1 uncultured Desulfuromonadales bacterium | reverse complement strand
ACGGATCTTCTACACCGATAGCGCAGGGATAGAGCAAGAATACCTCATCAGCCATTACAACGCCGGCAATCTGCGCGGAGCCTGCACCCTGTGTCATGGAGCGACCCTGGCTGGCGGCGTGGGCCCGGCCTGCACCTCCTGTCACGCCATCGACCCCGCGGCCAACCCGGCGGGCTGCGTCTCCTGCCACGGAGACCCGCTTGAACTAAACCCCGCCGACTACGTCGAACGGGTCAGAAGAACCGAAGAGCTTGGGACAAACCCCACCTACCAGACCTTTATCACCGAGGTGGCCAGAGGGTTCCACCTGCAACACGACACCCTGAGCTGCCAGCAGCGCGACACCACCGAGGATTGCCGACTCTGCCATATCAATACCGAGACAGGGGCGCTGGCAGGTGATGACCCAAGGACCAACGTCAACCGGCACCATGCCCTTGTGGACACTCCCCTGGCTGAGCCGACCTCGGCGCCAAATCCCGATGTCGGGGGAGGTTTCTACGATTGTCTGACCTGCCATACCCTGGTGCTTAACCCCGAAACAGGCAGATCCGAATTCGCCCCCTTCAGGGACTGCGCGGAATGCCACACAAACCCGTTTCCAACGCCAGAGCAATTGCCTTGCGCTGAGTGATTCCGGTTCCCTCGTCTTGCCCCGGAAAGCCCATTGGTTGCACCGGCCTGTTGCGCAGATAAACTTTAAGCACGGTTTCACCGGCATCGCCCAGCGCTGGAGGCGCCCCCCCATGAAAATGGCCCATCCTGAAATTTCCAATAACAGGCTGCGTTTCGAACAATTGCTGGCGGAGGTATCCGCAGGATTTGTCAAGGTTGGTACGGAAAACATCGATGACGCCATCGAAGAGGCCCTGGGGCAGATTTCCGATTTTCTCGAATGCGATCTCGCCACGGTGTTGATTCTGGACCGGGAGCGGGAAACCTACCAGGTCACTCACCAGTGGGCGGGGCCCGGGTTAAAGACCGACCCGGGGTTTCGAGGACTGTTCATTGACCATACCTACCCCTTGCTCTCGAAGCGGTTGGCCGAACGCAGCCCCTTCGCCATCCACAGCCTCGAAGACTGGCCGAATCAGGCCATTAAAGAACGCCAAACCTGCGAGCAGTTGGGGATCAAGTCGGTGCTCTGGGTCCCTTTTTGCGTTGGGGAACTTCTGCAGGGCTACTTGGCCCTGAATACCACCCGCAATGAACGGCGCTGGAGCGAGGAGTACCTGAACCGGCTGGAACTGGCTGGGGAGACCTTTGGAAACGCCCTGCTGCGCCATAAGGATCAGCAGAATTTGGCGGAACTGCTCGCCTTCGAAGAACTGGTGGCAAAACTCTCTGCCTCGCTGATTCAGCAGCCGGCCACCGAGATTGATGAGGCGATCCAAGACGGCCTGCGGGCCCTGGGTGAACTCATGGACGTGGACCGCTCCTTTCTCAACCAATTTTCCACCGACCAGACCAGCTTTCGCACCACCCATATGTGGAGCGCCCACGGCTTAGCCGAAGACGAAAGGGTATTCCAGAAGGTGAACAGCGAGCAGTTGCCCTGGTACACTGCAAGGATGCTGGGCGGACAGAACCTGATCTTTACCCGACCGCAGGAGGTCATCCCCGCCGAAGCCGCCGACGAGTTGGAGTACGTGCGCCGCACAGGCATTCGCTCCTCGGCCATGGTCCCATTTTCGGTGAGCGGTTTCGTGATCGGCAACATTGGCTTCGATACCATCCGGTCTGAACGAACCTGGTCCGATCAGGTGCTAAGTCGCCTGAGTCTGGTGGGACAGATCTTTGCCGGCGCCCTGGTGCGCCAACGTGGCTGGCAAAAAATGGAAAAAGCCCTGGAGGAGATAGGGGCCCTTAACAAGCAGCTGCAGGCCGAAAACCTATCCTTGCGGGAGAATATCGAACTCACCCACCGGCACGAAGAAATCATCGGCGATAGCGGCGCCCTCAGGGCAATACTGAATCAGGCGGAAAGAGTCGCGGACACCGACTCCACAGTGATGATTCTGGGCGAAACCGGCACCGGCAAGGAACTTCTGGCCAGAGAAATCCATCGCCTGAGCCACAGGAAAAAAAGACCCATGGTGACCGTCAATTGCGCAGCCCTGCCCCCTACGCTGATCGAGGCGGAACTGTTTGGCCGTGAAAAGGGGGCCTACACCGGCGCCCTGACCCGACAGCAGGGGCGCTTCGAGGCCGCCCACAACTCGACCCTGTTTCTCGACGAGATCGGGGAGCTGCCGCCGGATGTGCAGATCAAGTTGCTTCGGGTTCTTCAGGACGGGCTCTTTGAACGCCTCGGCAGCAACCAGACATTAAGGGTAGACGTGCGCATCATTGCGGCAACCCACTGCGATCTGGCGCAGATGGTGGCCGAGGGGGTCTTCCGTGAAGACCTCTATTACCGCCTGAACGTCATACCGATCGAGGTCCCGCCTCTGCGCGAGCGGCGGGAGGACATCCCCCTGCTGGTCTGGGCCTTCGCCCAGGAGTTCGGCCAGGCCATGGGCAAATCAATCGAACAGATCCCCAAGCGGACCATGGAGGTCCTGAAAACCTACCCATGGCCGGGCAACATTCGTGAACTGCGCAACGTGATCGAGCGAGCGATGATTCTCAGCCAGGGACCGGTCCTTCAGGTCGAGATGCCACGCAAAAAAAACGGAAATCCAACCGGCCGGCAAAACCTTGCCGAAGTTGAGAAGCAGCACATCCAGCGCATTTTAAAGCAAACCGGCGGACGGATTTTCGGCGACAACGGCGCTGCGGAGATCCTCGGCCTGAAGCCGACCACCCTCTGTTCCCGCATGAAGAAGCTGGGCATTCAGCGGACACAGTAGATTTCGCCGAGACTTTCTGAAACACTTAATTTCATGCTAGGCCTTTACACTCTCTGCCGCTCCTAGCCCAGGAATTTGGGTACAATAACAATCCATTATCATACAAATAATTTTTTGTATGATAATCCCGCCTTGACAGTTTGGTAGGTTGGGTTGAGGAACGAAACCCAACAGGTTTCTCAAGGCCGGCAATTGTTGGGTCCGTCGCTGCGCTCCTTGACCCAACCTACTAAAATCCCCCCCTGTTACAACAAAGGTTCTGGTTCCCCGAAAAAACAATTACGACATTTCGTAGCTAATACGGCATCTCGTAATGCCCATGCCCACTTGTCCCTCCCCAATTCACTTGAAAGACCAGCTTAACCAATCATTTCTTCCCCTTAGCATGAAACCTCCCGGTGCTCTCAAATCGGCACGCTTGTTGGAGTATTTTTAGAATAGCCGTCTCGTATCCGCAGGAGAGAGTTCCATGGTCCAGGCCGTCTTACGCATCACTGTTCCATCCAAGTTGCGCAACGAGGTCATTCGAACCCTGCGAACTTTTCTCGGTCCGCTCCGGGCTTATTCAGGTCTGGTCAACTGCTGGCTCTACCGGGATATGGAGGAAGAAAACACCCTGGCCCTGATTACCGAATGGCAATCCCAGGAGGCCCTCAACCGTCATCTGGCATCGCGAGAGTACCTGAAAGTACTGGAGTTGTTGGAAAGAGCCCGTGAGGAGCCATGCCTGCAGTTTCATACCATCGGCCAAACTCAAGGGTTGGAACTGGTCGAATCGATCCGAACCGAAAAGACGCTGAACTGAACCTAAGGAGGAACATATGAAAGCCATGTCCAGATTGTTTGTCATGCTCTGCGTCATCGCCCTGGCCTCTTTCTGCCTCGCACCGGCCACCGGGGCCCTGGCCGCACAGGACGAGGGCGGCGACGCGACCGGCACCGACCCCCGGGATTTCAGCAGCAAGTTCATGCCCTATTACTATTACACCGAGTTGGAGAATGACCTCCAAGTCACGCAATTCAACCTGTTCGGCATGTATGCCTTCAATCCCAAGTTCGCCCTGACCTACGATTTGCCTGTGGTCAAGGAGATCGACTACAGCGATGTGGCTGGCTTTAAAAATCTGGACCCCGGAAATCTTCCGCCTATCGGCAATCTTCCCGGCATGGGAGGCGGCCTGCCGTTTGACGATCTGGAGGACGACGGGGATGTGATCGGCATCGGCGACCTCAACTTGCGATTCTTCGTCGCCAGCGATGACTGGAAATGGACATTTATGAACGGCAAGAAGAGCATGTCGCTCTTTCCGGTGCTGGAGACCACCCTGCCGACAGCGAACAACGACGTGCTCGGCGGTGAAGCCTGGATTCTCTCCCCGGGCATTACCTGGGTCACCGACATGCCCTTCGAAAGCCCGCCCCTGGGGCTCGGCTTCCTCGCCCTGATGAACTTCTTCGATTTCGATGCGGTCAGGGACAATAAGGCGCCGGACACCACCCGCTTTCGCGGCCGCTGGTTCTGGATGCAGCCCCTCTCCATGCCGGCCTCGATGATAGACCCGACCGACACCGGTTACCATTTCTTCGACCTGACCGGCCTTTACCTGCTTACCGAGTTCCAGCCGATCTACGATTTTGAGGCGGACGATTTCGATTTCTGGGTCGGTCCTGAGTTCGGCAAGATCCTCAAGGACGGGCAGATCTTCTACGTCAAGCCAGGCTGGGGTATCGACAACGACGGTGGCGGCGACCGAGATTTCTCGCTGGAAATCGGCTTCCGTTATTTCATGTAGCTGAGGGTTGAAGATCCCGGCTCAGCTGGTCAGAACTGGCAGGAATAGACGAGAAAGGGCTGAAAAATGAAAAAATTTATCGCTGTTTTGGTAGGGCTGACGCTCGGGATGATTTCCAGCAGCGTCTTTGCCGCCGGCGGTAAGGTAACTTCACCTACTGGCGCCGCACCGGACCGGTACGCCTACTACCCGGGGACGGAAGAGTTGGGACCCGATGAGATGCGGGTTGTGGCCTGCGGGACGGGTATGCCTTCGGCGCGTCACGGCCAGGCTGCCACCTGCTTCCTGGTCGAATTGGGCAACGGGGACAAGTTCTTGTTCGACATAGGAGCGCACTCCATGGGGAACGTGGCTTCCCTGATGATTCCTTATGACTTCCTCGACAAGGTCTTTCTCTCCCACCTGCACACGGACCACTGGGGCGACCTGTCTTCACTGTGGGCCGGCGGCTGGACC
>CALZIZ010000253.1 GCA_945787465.1 uncultured Desulfuromonadales bacterium | reverse complement strand
CCGGCTGCCCCGAGGAGCGGGAGTGGTTGACCGAGCAGATCAACATCCTGGTACAGATGAAGAATCTGCTGACCTATCCCTATATCCGCGAAAAGGTGGTCGCTGGAACTTTGGAGATCCAGGGCTGGTATTACTTCATCGAAACCGGCGAGATCTTCAATTACAACGATGAAAAAGGGGAGTTCGAGTTGATCGAGTAGTCATTAATAATCTGTAGGGGGGGCCCCACCCGAAGCTGCAGGAGTAATTTACCGTAAATCCTATCCGTCTCTCCGAAAAGGGCTGTCCCAAAGTGTAAGTTGGGGTGGCCCCTTTTTTGTCCGTTCATGCTGAGCCTGTCGAAGCATGGGTTTTTATGGTCGACAGGAGAGGGCCTTCGACAGGCTCAGGCCGAACGGGGTCATGGGTGTGGCTTGAGAGGTGGCAGCCATTCCCGAAGGGGGTACCACTGAAAAAAACACTAAAAAGGGCGGCCTTCGGGCTGCCCTTTTTAGTGTACGCTATCCCACGTTTTTCAAGTGGCGACAACGGGAGGCAGCCTTTCTATGGCGATTTTCCTGAGCCTTCCGAGGTCCAGCTTGCCGCTTCCCAGCAGGGGCAGTTCATCGACTTCTATATAGGCATCCCGGTTCGGCCGCCAGAGGTTGGGCAGGCTGCTGCATTCCAGGGTCCGCCTCAGGGTTTCGAGCGCTCCTGCCACAGGGGTGTGGATCACCACCAGCTTTTCCCCCTTTTTTTCGTCCGGGATGGCAGTGACCGCAATGGCCGGTTCAGTGCTGCTGATTGCGGCAAGCAGTGTTTCTTCGACGGCGAGGTGCGGAACCATTTCACCGCCGATTTTGCTGAAACGGGCGAGCCGGTCGGTGATAAACAGAAAACCCTCGTTATCCACGTGGCCCAGGTCGCCCGTACGATACCAGCCGTCGCGCAGTACTTCGGCTGTGGCCTCCGGGCGGTTCAGATAGCTGGCCATGACGTTGGAGCCCTTGACCAGGATCAGGCCGTCGTTGCCCGGTGGCAGGGCGGAGCCGGTTTCGGGGTCGACGATGCGTACCGCAATGCCGGGCAGGGGACGCCCCACGCTCCCCGCTTTTGCACCTATTTGCCGCACGCCGCCAATGTGGGTGTCAGGCACGCTCAGGGCTGCGACGGGGGCAAGTTCTGTGGCGCCGTATCCTTCCAGGGGGCGGAGGCCGAATTTTTTTTCGAAGGCATCGGCCACCCGTTCTTTGAGTTTCTCGGCGCCGGTGACCACCAGGCGCAGGGAGGCGAAGTCCTCAGGCTTGGCCCGGCGCAAATAGCCAAGCAGAAAGGTTGGCGTTGCAAGTAGCAGGGTTGAGCGGTGGTTGCGCACGACTTCAGCGATCTTGGCTCCGTCGAGGGGGCTGCTGTGATAGCTGGCGGAAAATCCGCTCAGCAGCGGCAGCCACAGGGTGCCGGAAAAACCGAGGGAGTGAAAAAAGGGCAGGGCCGCGCAGAGGTTGTCCTGCGGGGTCAGCCTCATGACCGAGGCCATCGCCTCGATGTTGGTGATGATGTTGCCATGGGTGAGGATAACCCCTTTGGGGTCTCCGGTGCTGCCGGAAGAAAAGATGATTGTAGCCTCGGCGTCGGCGGGGGCATTAAAGAGCCGGGCAGGGGCAAGGCGGGCTTTGAGCCAGGCGCGCAGTTTGTCGATGGGGCCGATGCGGGTCATCACCTCTTCGAGGGGCAGCAGGCCGCAGAGCTCGGGCAGTTCCAGCTTTTCAAGAAATGCCCGGGAGGTGACGATCGTGCCGATGTCACACTGCTCGATAGCAGATTTCAGGGCCTCTGGTGATGCGGTGAAGTTGAGGTTGACCGGGACCTTGCCGGCCAGGGTGATGGCGAGGTTGGTCAATGCGCCAGCGGTCGAGGCGGGCAGCAGAATGCCGACTCTCTGCTGGCCAACTGTGGCCTGCTTGAGGCGCTCGCCAAGCAGCAGTGCCGCGGTCAGAGCCTGGCCATAGCTGTATTTATTGCCGCCGGTGTCCGCCATGGCCCGCCTGTTCCAGTTGCGCCGCGCCGAGCGGACCAGGGCCCTGCCCAGGCTTTCTGTTCTGCCGGGCAGCCCGGCCGAGAGTTCAGTCACCGCCTGGTGCACTTGGGCCGCCGGGGTGTCTGCTGGAAGCGGTGCGCCGAAGGCGACCGAGGCTGGATAGGGGATCTGGCTCGGCAGTCTGCCGAGAGGCCGCCCGTTTCGGTAGCTGAAGATGCTGCCCCAGAGTCCGCCGAGGTGAACCGGGATGATCGGATGGCTGCTGCCACGCACAATGCTTTCAAGGCCGGCCTTGAAGGGGTTGAGCTGGCCGTTTCGGGTCAGGGCCCCTTCGGCGAAGATGCAGACCAGGAAGCCGTCGTCGAGGGCCTGGCGGGCCTGGCGCAAAGAGGCGACCATGGCTTTTCGCCCGTCACCGGAGGAGATGGGGATCACCCCCATCAACTGAAACAGGGGCCGCACGAAGCGGGTGTTGAAGATCGAGCGCTCCATGATGAAACGGATCCGCCGTTGACCGCAGGCGAGCAGAATCAAGGCGTCGACCCAGGAAACATGGTTGGCCACCAGCAGGGCGCCCCCTTCGATGGGGAGGCCGGCTTTGCCGGTGATGCGGACCCGGTAGCACAGGCGGGTAAAGAGGACACCCAGAAAGCGCAGCAGGAAATCGGGCAGCACCCGGAACGCGGCCAGGGTCAGGGCCAGGGTCAGTAGGCCGATAACCATGAAGCCCTGGCGGGCCGAAAACGCCAGCGGGCCGCTCAGCAGGTAGAGCAGGGCCGAGGCGAGCAGCACCCCGGTCCAACTTGCCAGGTTGGTGGCGGCAAGGATCTCTCCACGCCGCTCGGCCGGGGCGCGCATCTGGATAAAGGCATGCAGCGGCACCACGATCAGCCCCGAGGCGAGGCCCAGCAGGCCGATGGCACCAAGCGCCGCTGTAAGCGAGCCGGAGAAGCTGGCGAGCAGGGTGCAGGCCAGGGTCAGGCCGAGGGTGCCCAGGGGAACGATTCCGAATTCGATGCCGTCACCGCAGAGGCGCCCGGCCAGCAGCGATCCGAGGCCGATTCCCAGGGCCGCCACCAGAAAGAGACTGCCGCTTTGTTGCGCATCGAGCCCCAGCGTCTGCAGGCCGTAGGGGATCAGGTTGAGCTGGAAAAATGCTGCCAGCAGCATGAACCAGGCGGCGCCGAGCACCGCCAGCAGCAACTCCCGGTCTTTGCTGAGCAGCGCCAGGGTGGCGCGCAGCGAGCCAGGTCGGCGGGTGCCGCCGGGGGTGGTCCGGATCGCCAGGCTGGCCAGCAGTCCGGCCAGGGCGATTGCGGTCGATACCATCGCCGCCGCCGCGTAGCTCCCCCGGGTCAGGGACGGCAATGCCGGTGCCAGGGCGGTGCCGGCGATAATGGCCAGGTAGGTCAGGGCTTCGAGCCGTGCGTTGGCCCTGCTGAGGTCGCGCTGCTCGACGAGTTCGGGCACTATGCCGTATTTTGCCGGGCCGAACAGGGCGCTCTGGGTCGCCATCAGCCCCAGGGTGAGGTAGAGGCCGAAGATCGATTGCCCGATAAAGCAAAGCGCCCCCAGGGCCATGATCGCCACTTCGGCCCCTTTGGCCGCGACGATGATCCGCTTTTTGCTGAAGCGGTCGGCAAGTCGCCCGGCCAGCGGCGAGAAGGCAAGAAAGGGGACCACGAAAATCGCCCCGGCGGTGGCGGTCACCCGGCTGGCCGCATCCTCGCCGGCATGGCCGATAAAAAACAGGATCAGCAGTAGCTTGAAAAGGTTGTCGTTGAGCGCGCCGAGAAACTGGGTGGCGTTGAGCCAGTTAAAGCTGGAATGTTCTTTTGGCTTGTGGTGTCTCATCTGGCATCCCTCCCTCAGGGTTGTTGGTGTTCGATGCTCCTGGTAAGAGCAGAGGGTGTGCCAGTTGGTTGATTCTGATATTAAGTGCCCGAAAGTACATCGTTTAGTTGGTTTGGAGACGGTGCCCCTGGATTCGCTTTTGATCCCCGGTGGTCATATTGTGATGGTTGTTCCGGCAAAAAATGTACGTAGCGGGATCATTCCTCGAGAATGTAGGTATAGCGGCCGTTCGGGGTCTGGCGGAATGTCCCGGTGGCGAGGTTGCCGTCGTCGAGGATTCGGTCCAAAGACTGCACGGTGCTGACCGAAGCTGTCACCCCCAGCAGGGCGATTCCGGCGTAAGGGTAGTTGTCCGGCCCTTCCCAGTTGTAGTTTCCGCCCAGGGGGGTCGTGGAGAGCCAGAGGTTGACGTCGATCACCTCTTCCATCCCGGCGCCAGGCGGCAGAACGATGTGGCTGTCGTTGGGGAATTCGCCGTGTTCTGCGGCATAGGAGTGGAAGGCGGTGCCGAAGTTGCGTAGGTCGCTTGCAAGGTTTGCCACCTGAGCGCGGTCGCGGTAGCTGGCGAATGCGGGGATGGCGATTGCTGCCAGGGCGCCAATGATGCCGACCACAATGAGGAGTTCGATCAGGGTGAAGCCGGTTTGTGCTTTCAGGCAGGGCTTGAAGCGGTTCGATTGGGAATTTATGTTCATCGCAGTAGGCATGTTTTCCCCCTTTTTTTGCCTCCGTTGCTGGTTTTGAGGCTGTTGTGAGCCTCGCTCTTTTTCGCATGGGCGGACAGATCAGGAGTTGGTGGTCGGAGCGCGCTTTTCGCTACATGGTGAAGAGGTACAGCAAAAAGAGTGCCCGTTAATAGTTGCCGAAGGGGGTGTGGGGCACCAGCGGTCGCCGATTTGCCTGGTGTTTGTCCGGGGGGGGGCATGTTCTCTAGGGGACTGCCGGGCTTAACATGAATCTACTGCGAAGTCGGCTGATCGGCCCAGATTCTCGACAATTTTCGACAAATAGGCCTGCTATTCGCTCTCAAATTCTCGAAAATCTTGCCTCGAACATCCAATTTCTCGTTACGGTCCGTCAAGTCCGACAGTCTCCTAGCGGTGTTCGACGCCGGGCGGGTGAAGATTTTAGGCCCGAAGCCGAGGGCCTTTTTCAGCTCCAGGTCACGGTCCCAGGGGTTTTCGATCCCGGCAATCTGCCGCAAGCGGGTCCAGCCCAGGCGAAAGGGAAAGTACCAGGGCGAAACCAGGCGCACCCCTAGCAGGCCGGTTTCGGCCAGGGGGAAATCGGTGCCGTAGAGGAGTCGGTCATGGATTTCGCGGTGTTTCAGAACCTTGGGCAGGTACCAGAGCTTGTTGAGCTGGGTCAGGCTGCTGATGTCGGCGTAGAGGTTGGGGTGTTCGGGAAACAGCCGAAGCAGCCGTTCGAAGTCTGTTTCGCCCTCAGTCCTTCCGGTCGTGGCAACGTGGGCGGCGATCACCGTCACTCCAAGTTTCAGGGGCAGGCGCAGCAGCATCGGGTCGCCCAGCTCGTGGTTGGCGCGGGAGAAGGAGCGCTCGGCTCCGGTGTGAACCAGCAGGGGCAGGTCCAGTTCGATCAGTTTGCGGTAGAAGGCAGCGAGGTGCGGATCGGAAGGGTCGATCTGCTGGATGGCCGGAAGCCATTTTACCAGCACCGCGCCATCGGCTTTGGCCTGTGCCAGTCGCTCCAGGGCGTTATGGCGGTAGGGATTGACGCTGGCGCCGAAATAGAGGTTTTTGTACCTGGCCGTCTCCCGGGCGACGAAGTCGTTGGGGATGTAGACCTCGGTCTGTTCCAGATCGAGGTCGCCTGCCTGGTTTGCCACTCCGTCGAGGGCCAGGATCACCGCGCCGTCCACCTGGCGCGAGGCTGCAAGTGTCTGCGAGACCTTTTCGAAGGCGAGGCGGTCTCCGTGGATTTCCAGATCATGCCGGGTGAGGCCGAAGGCCTTGAGGTAGATGTTGTAGCGCCAGTTGCTGCGCAGTTCGGGCGAAACGTAGCATCCGCTGCCGCCTGCGCCGATGCCGGCGATATGGGCGTGCATGTCGATGACCGGTGGGGCCCCGGCAT
>CALZIZ010000252.1 GCA_945787465.1 uncultured Desulfuromonadales bacterium | reverse complement strand
AGATCTTGCCGCGGTAGCTAAGAGCCTTCTGCAGACCTGTCTCAAAATCTGCACAGACCTCCACGCCCGGCTGCGGAGCTAGGGTGCGGCTGATGACGATGGTGCGCCGCCCGGACAGCGGGCGGCCTATGGATTCGTAGGTGCGCCGGCCCATGAGCAGGGTCTGGCCCATGGTCAGGCGCTTGAACAGGGCCAGGTCCTCTGGCAGGTCCCAGGGCAGCCTCCCGCCCCGGCCGATCACCCCGGATTCAGTCATGGCGGCGATGAGGATCTTTTCCAGTTCGCTCATCGGCCCCTCAGAAGGAAAATCTCAGGCCCAGGGACAGCTGGTGGGATGAAAAGTCGAAGTCGAACTCCTCGCCCAGGCCATCCACGAGTTCAGGGTCGGTGGAGCTCAGCCAGCGATAGCCGATGTCCCAGGTCAGCGTTTTACTGAGTTTCAGCCCAAGGCCCGCCAGCACTTGGTAGGCAAAGACTAAATCATCGTCGTCAACCAGAGGGCCCCCAAAGGTTGTGGCATCGTTAAGGCTGACCTGGGCTGCACCAATGCCGAGCCCCAGATAAGGGCGCCACTGCGAACCATGGCGGTACTCGGCGATGGTATTGAGCATGGCGTTCAGGACGGTCACATCCCCATCAGCGTCAAAGGGGCCCTCATTAAACTCCACCCTGTCCAGGTCGGCCTGGCGGTAGCCGAGTTCCACCTCGATCCGCCCCTTGCCGATATGGGGATAGTCGTCATCGAGGTCGAAGCCGAGTGTGACACCGCCCCCCAGCCCCTGCTCAAAATCGAAAATAAACGAGCCCTCGTCACTGTGATTTTTGGCATCGTCCAGCATCACCAGCCCGAAGTGCCCGCCCAGGTAGGGGCCCGAGGCGGCCAGGGCCGATACGCTGGAGCCTGCCAGAACCAGCCCCGCCACCACCATCAATATCCATCCGCGCATCTTTATTCTCTACCTTTCATTGCTCAAGGTGTCATTGGTTGACGGTCAGCTCCGTATCATCGCTCTGGTCACCCAGGGTGGCGGTGATGGTCACCTCACCCTCCCGAAGCCCCTCGACCTGGCCCTGTTTGCCAAAGTCGTTGCTGATCCGGGCAATGGTGGGATCTGAAGAGGTCCAGGTCACCAGGTCGGTGATCTCAGGATCGTCCCCGTTACTGAAGACTCCTTTGGCGGTAAACTGAAAGGAAGCACCCACCACCATCGAAGGATCAACCTGATCGATAGTGACCTCGGTCAGCTCCACATCGTCCACCTCGAGGGTCGTCGTCGCCTCCAGACTGGCTGTGCCGCCAAGGGGGAATTGGGCTGTGACCTCCACGGTTCCAGGCGCCAGGGCGGTGAGCAGGCCCGAGGTTGGCTCCTCGTTGCTGATTGCGGCAACGCTGCTGTCATCCACCGACCAGGTCACCGTATCGGTAACGGTCAAACTTGAGGTGCCGTCAGAGAAATTGAGCGCATCGGCGGTAAACTGAAGGGTAGTGAGATTGTTAATGCTTTGCAGCAGAGGGGAGATCTCCAACGAATCGGGCTCGGCGCTGTTGACCGTCAACTCCTCCTCTTCACTTTCCAAAGATCCGAGGGTGGCCTTGATCTCCGTATTTCCTGCAGCCAGACCAGTCACAATCCCCTCACGAAAAACCGAGTTGCTGACCGTCGCTGTTGTCGGGTTTGACGAGGACCATGTCACGAGATCGGCATTGGGAAATGTACTGCCATCGGCCTTGGTGATAGTGACGGTTTTCTGGGAGGACGTATTCACCGGAAGGTCCGAGAACCCGATGGTCACAGACAGGCCGGTCACCTCTTCTCCGGTCACAGCCAGATCGGTCTTCCCGGAGACCCCCTCGAAGGTGGCGCTGATAACCGGGGTGCCGGGAGCAAGGCCTATGGCTTGACCGATTTTTTCTCCCTCGCTGGCGATGATCGCCAGCTCGTTATTTGAAGAAGCCCAGCTCGCCTGCTCGGTGACATCGACCACGGTGCCGTCGCTCAAGGTCGCCAGCGCCCTGAACTGGCGTACTCCCAGGGTCTCGATAGTCGGGTCAGGCGGGGTGATGGTGACACTATCCGGAGCTGCCTCAGCGACGGTCAACAGGGAATTGACCGTTGTGGTGCTGAAGGTTGCGCTGATCGTGGTCTGGCCGGTGGCGGCCGTGGCCACCAGCCCCGCCGTGCCAAGCTCGTTGCTGACAGTGGCAACCGTGGTGTCGCTCGAGGCCCAGAGCACATCCCGGGTCAGATCCTGAACCGTGGAGTCGGAAAAAGCCCCCGAGGCGGTAAACTGCTGGCTCCGTCCCAGGGGCACGCTCGGATTCACAGGGCTTATGGCCAGGGTATCAATGGTCGCATCGGTCACCGTGAAAGCCAACTCCGCGGTTACCCCCTGGTCAGATGCCGAGACTGTCACCGTTCCAGGCGAAACCGCCGTGGCCAGCCCCTCGCTTCCGGGGCTGTTGCTGATGGTCAGGGTGCTGGTATCGGAGCTTTCCCAGAAGACCTCGTCGGTCACAACCCGGCTGAAGGCATCTGAAAAATCGCCGTCGGCCGTAAACTGGTTCGAGGTCAGGTTGGGAATGGAGGGGACATCCGAGCTGATCGTAATCGAGGTCAGCGGGATGAAGTCATTTTTGCGTGTCGGATCGCTGCTTTCGGAGCAGCCCGACATGGCGAAAAGACATAACAGCAAAAGGGGCCAAAATCGCTTCATCAAGAAAGCCTCCAATGAATAATGCTTCAATTCACGCAACGCTTCTTAATAGCATAAAGCCCCCCCCTTGACAACAAAGGGCTGGGGGCCCAAATCTACAACCTGGCATTTTGCCGGCGGGCTTTACTGCGGGGTGCACGGGTGGCATGTGACAAGTGACAAATAATTCCTAGCAGAAAAAAGGCCGCCCCTCTCTTGAGGGACGGCCTACTTTTCATTCCAGCAGATCTTGAGTTGAATTTAGAACTCCAGCGCCAGCTGTGCGGTTACCAGGTTGCGGTTGTCCAACCCCTCGCCGAAAGCCTCGTCGAACTCGCCGCGCAGGTATTCGAGGGACAGACTGACATTCTCCCAGGCCGCCCAGGAAACGCCTGCACCGTACTGCAACTCGGGTTGACCTGCCAACTCGTCGCTGCCTTCAAGGCGTGCTGAAAATTCAAGAGTCTCTTTATGATAGTAGGCCAGCTCAAGATTCCAGGCCAGGGGCTTGTCTCCGGCGCCATTTCCGTCGGCATCAAGGTCTATTGCTTCAAAAGCCTCGACGGCCCCCAGGGCCTCCGCTGATAACTCGAATTTTCCAACTGCGGCAGTGGCGTAGGCGCTCCAGCCACCCACCCGGTCGCCATATTCGTTGTCTGGGTTGGTTTCTGAGAGAACCAGTTCGGCGTCGGTATCGGCCAAATCCGACAGATAACTCGCCCCCATTTCAAAACCGCCTCCAGGTGTAAGGGTCAAGCTCACCCCCCAGTCACGCAGGTGATCTTCTTGACCGGCCTTTTCGGCATCGCCGTTGAACACAAAGGCCGACAAACTAAACCGATCCTGCTTGTAGCCCCCAAGCAGCGCCGTTTCGCGGGTCTCGCCGAGCTCGAGAGTCAGCGGATCGCTGATAAAGTGACTGTGAAAGGCGCCGAAGGGCAGATACTGGCGGCCGATACGGCCGAACCAGACCTCGTTGACCAGATTGATGGCCGCCTCGTCGACCTCGATATCCGAATCCTCGTCCCCCTCCTCGAACAGAAAGATAAGATCACCCAGGATATGATCGGTCACCTCGACCCCGAAGCCGAGCTGGGCGGTTGCCAGGGTCAGGTCGCTGGCCGCATCGGAGGTGCCGTCGGTCAACTCGGCATCTTCGGCGGCACCCTCGACCTCGATCAGGCCGGAAATGGTGATACGCTCGGTAATCTGGGTAGCCAGGCCCGCCGCCTTTTTCTCGGCCAGAGTGTGATAGATCTCGGCCTGGCGTTTTTCCAACTCATCCATGCGGGAAGAAATTTCCGCCTCGGCCTGAGGGGCAGGGTTGGCGGCCAAAGACAGGGTCGGAACAAAGAGCAGAGTCAAAAAAACAAACAGGTGCTTCACAAATACCCTCCATTGGTTCATAAATCAGATGGGTCTACCGAAAGGGATTTACTTACCGCATCCGCCACAGCCACCGCATCCGCTGCAGGACTCGATCTCCTGCTGGCAGCGGGGACAACTTCGCCAGGACGGGTCGCTCAGGATGCAACCGCAATTGCTGCAGGCCCCTGCAGGGGAGCTCTGCTTGGCCGAGCCGCGTCGTTTGGTAAAAAGCCCTTTCACAAAGACCTCCTTTATAGCACGACTTGTGCCAGCATACCGCCGACGGTGAAAGCCAGCACCCAGGCCCCGGCCCAGATACCCATGGCTTCTTTAACCCCGCGCTCCTTGAAAAGAATCATCAACGATGCGATGCAGGGGACGAACAGGGTGATGACGACCAGCGAAACCACCACCTGCCAGGGCGCCAAGGCCAGGTCGGTGAGCCCCGCAGCGCCGAAATCGCGCCGCACCATCCCCATGACAAAGGCGATGGCCGCTTCCTTGGGCAGTTTCAGCCAGCCCTCGGTGAGCGGGGCCACCAGGTTCTGCCAGGCGACCAGGCCACCGGTGACCTGCAGCAACGAGACCCCAAGGGAGCCGGCAATGAACCAGAGGTAGGCTTCCTTCATGAAGAAATAGGTGCGTACCCCGGTCTTGCGCAGCACGTTGCCGAGGCGCGGCAGGCGCATGGGCGGAAGGTCGATGAGCAATGCCGAGCTCTTGCCGGGGATCGCCTTGTTCAGCACCGTGCCGAGAACCGCAAGGCACAGGAAGATGACCACCAGGTAGGTCAGCGAGAGCTTGAAGCCAACGGCAGCAAGCATCCCGGCGATGACTCCGATCTGGGCGCTGCAGGGGACCACGAAGTTAAGGATCGCGGTGGCGATGGTCCGCTCGCGCTTGGAGCCGAGAATCCGGGTGGTAATGGTACCGAGCTGCACACAGCCGAAGCCGAGAATCACCGGGATCACCGCCCGACCGTTGAGGCCGATGGCGGTCATCAACCGGTCGACGAAGGTCGCCAGCCGCGGCAGGTAGCCCGAGTCCTCAAGAAGC
>CALZIZ010000251.1 GCA_945787465.1 uncultured Desulfuromonadales bacterium | reverse complement strand
TAAAGGCTACGATGAGGCCTGCAGTTCTCTGCTCGAACTTTCCGAGGCCTATTCAAAGCATGCCAGTCGGGAGGCTTTCGAGAAGGAACTTCGCCGGTTTATGGCCAGCCACTCCCAGAGAAAGGCTCTGGTGCAACGTTTGGTAAAGGCCGGGCTCTGGCGAAGCATGTGATGGGACGATAGTCTGGCCGGCCTTGCCGAAGCAGTTGCTGGAGCAGCATAGCCTTTTCCAGATACACCGGTGCTGAGCTGCACCATTATATAGGTTTCGCCAAGGCGGTTCGGATGAAAGCAGGTAAATCTGTTGGATTGCGGCTGCAGACCAAGTTGCCGTCCTTGACGACCTCCTCGTCGATAAACCGGCCCTGCCCCGTTTGGTCTCCTGGAAAATCGACTTGTACCCTTGTTGTGTTTAAAAGATGAGGTGAGGGGTTAAAGGGCGTTTTGGGGGGCAAAAAGGGGCTTATAGGACTTGTAAGGGGGGGAATGACAGGGGGGCTTGGGCCGACCCCAGTAGCTGGAGCTCCTTTACGAAGAGGCGCCCCAGGCGTACAAGGATATCGAAACGGTGATCGAAGACATGGTCTCCTTCGGCCTGATCAAGGTGATCGCCACCTTCATGCCGCTGCTGACCTAATGAACGAGACTCTGCTGCAGGTGACAACAGGCCGCGGCCCTGTCGAATGCGCCTGGGTGGTGGCGCGGCTTGTCCGCGAAATCGTCGCCACGGCTAAAAAGGCCGGTCTCAAGGTCGATATTGTCGAAGAAGAGCCCGGCCCCAAGGGGGGAACGCTCAACTCTGCCCTCATTCACCTTGCCGGTGAGGGGTGCGAAGGTTTTGTGTCAGGTTACCAGGGGACGATCCAATGGATCGGCACTTCGCGATTTCGTCCCGGCCACAAACGCAAGAACTGGTTCGTCGGCGTTCAGAAGGTCCCGGTACCCAGAACTGCCTCATTTTCCGAACGCGATGTCCGGTTCGAAACCATGCGCGCTTCAGGTGCCGGCGGGCAGCATGTCAATACCACCGATTCGGCAGTGCGGGCCACCCATCTCCCAACCGGGCTGGTGGCCATTGCCCGGGACGAAAGGTCCCAGGCGGCCAACCGCAAACGCGCCCTGCAGCGACTGGCAATCCTCATTGCCCGGGATGGGGAGCGGCAGATGGACTCCGCCCGCAAAGAGCGCTGGGATGCCCATAATGAGCTGGAACGGGGGAATCCTGTGAGGGTTTATGAGGGGGAGAAGTTTCGGCGGAAGATGTAGGGGGGGAACGTTGAAAAGAGGGGGCCCTTTGGGTTTAACCGGAACTATATTCAACATTTAAACAACGCCCAGGTTGGGGGGCATAAATTTGGTCACAGGATATGAGTACCATTAAACACATACATGTCACATGCGCCATCATAGAACGCGACGGTCTGGTTCTTGCCGCCCAGAGAAGCGAGGACATGAGTCTGCCGCTTAAATGGGAATTTCCCGGTGGCAAGATTGATCCGGGGGAAACGCCTGAAGAATGTCTGCGCCGTGAAATAGTTGAAGAGATGGGCATTCACGTGTTGTTGGAAAAATGCCTTCCGGCCAGCACCCACCATTATCCGAAGTTCGCGGTTACGCTTTACCCGTTTGTCTGTTCCATCGCGTCCGGTGAAATCGTCCTTCACGAACACGCGGCCATCGATTGGCTGCCGCCGAAGGAGCTTCACGGCCTCGACTGGGCCGAAGCAGATGTGCCGGTGATCGAGTCGTATCTTGCCGAATGTGAGTCTTGCCCACGATGAAGCCTGTTGCCCACGGTATATACGAAGCGCTCATTGATGAGTGCCTCCGCGATACGCTGGCGCGGCATCCGGGCCTGCGAACCATCTTCGGAAAAATCGATCCGGAGGAACAGCCGGCACGTTATTCCGCCTTCGTGGCCAAGGTGCTTGAACAGGCGCTGCGTGAGGAATCCGACCCGGACAAGCGGCTGGCCCTCTGCAACCGAATTCTCGGACATGTTGCCCAGGAGCCAGGTAGAAGCCATCTGGAAAAGCATCGCCTCCTTCCAGAACAAAAACCCGTCCTGCTCGAAATCACCCCGCCACATTATGGCAAACCCGGCATTCCCCGCCCGCATACCCCCCTCGCCGAAAGCAGTCTCTTCACCGGCTCTCCCCATGAACCACAGTTGGCCCATGAATTACTCGAAGAGATGCGCTCCGCCGACGGGGTGGACATCCTCGTTTCGTTCATCAAGTGGTCCGGCCTGCGCCTGCTGATGCCGGCCTTTGAGGACCTGCGCGATCGCCAGATACCGGTACGCCTGATCACCACCTCCTACATGGGGGCGTCCGACGCCCCGGCGGTTGAATGGTTGGCGGGCCTTCCGAACCTCGAGGTGCGCGTCTCCTACGACACCGAGCGGACCCGGTTGCACGCCAAGGCGTACCACTTCAAGCGCAACAGCGACTTTTCTACGGCTTACATCGGTTCGGCCAACATGTCCCAAGCCGCCATGACCAGCGGCCTTGAATGGAACCTCAAGGTCACGGCCCAGGATATGGGGCATATCCTAGAAAAGTTTTCCGTCGAGTTCGAGACCTACTGGAACAGCCGCGAGTTCGTCCCCTTTGACCCGCAGAATCCGACCCTCTTCCGCACCGCCATTGACCGGGCGCGCAATCTGCGCGCAAACGGACCAGCGGTCTTTTTCGATCTGCGTCCGCACCCATTTCAGGAACGTATTCTTGAGGCTCTGGAGCGGGAGCGCAGCAGCCATGACCGCTGGCGAAATCTGGTGATTGCCGCCACCGGTACCGGCAAGACGGTGGTCGCCGCCTTCGACTTTCTGCGCTTCTTTGCCCAGCGGCAGAAACAGGCGCGGTTTCTGTTCGTGGCCCACCGTCAGGAAATCCTCCAGCAGGCACAAACCACCTTCCGCAATGTTCTGCGCGACCAGAATTTTGGCGAATTGCTGGTTGGGCCATTTCAGGCCAATCGGCTGGAGCACCTCTTCTGCTCGGTCGGCATGCTCACCAGTCGGCGGCTGTGGGAGAAGGTGGGCGAAGGCTTCTACGACTACGTCGTGGTCGATGAAGCCCATCACGGCACCGCCGCCAGCTACCGGCCGATCTTCGAGCATTTTTCCCCGCAGATTCTCCTCGGCCTGACTGCCACCCCTGAGCGGATGGATGGTGACAATGTCGCTGCCGATTTCGGTAACCGCTTTGCCGCCGAGATTCGGCTCCCCGAGGCGTTGGAGGAGAAGCTCCTCTGCCCCTTCCACTATTTCGGCGTGGCCGATCCGATCGCACTCAGCGGGGAACAGTTTTGGCGAAACGGCAAATATGACGCGGCCGCCCTTGAAAACGTCTATGTGCTGGATGGTGCGCGGGCCAAGCAGCGTGTCGATACCATCGTCGCGGCCCTCCACCGCTATGAGCCGGAGCTGTGTGCTCTCAAGGGGCTCGGCTTCTGCGTCACCATCAGGCATGCCGTCTTCATGGCGGAGCAGTTCAAGCAGCGGGGGATTCCGTCGGCGGCTATCGTCTCCGGGATCGCCGGTGGCCAATGTGCAGAGCACCTCGATGATCTGAAGGCCGGTCGCCTTACCTTCCTCTTTACCGTCGACAAACTGAGCGAAGGGGTCGACGTGCCGGAGGTGAACACCGTCCTTTTCCTCCGCCCCACCGAGAGCCTGACCGTTTTTCTGCAGCAGCTCGGGCGCGGCCTGCGCCATGCAGCGGGAAAGGATTGTCTCACTGTCCTCGACTTCGTTGGCCAGACCCACCGCCGCTATCGGGTCGACACTAAGCTCAAGGCGCTTTTGCCTCGGCACCGCTTCTCCATCAATAAGGAAGTGGAGCTCGATTTTCCCCACCTCCCGGCCGGCTGCGCCATTCAGCTCGACCGCCTCTCCCGGCAGTACGTGCTGGAGAACATCAAGGAGAACCTCGGCCGATTGGCCATACAGGTTCCCGACCGGCTGCAGACCTTTGTCAGTGAAAGCGGCCTGGAGCTGACCTTCGGCAATTTCATCCGCTACCACGATTACGAGCCGGAAGTGTTGCTGGCGAAAGAGTCATGGTCGGGATGGAAGGCCAAGGCGCAGCTGTCACCAATCCCCATCGACCCGGATCTTGCGCGGCTGAAAAAGACCCTGGTGCGCGCCGCGTTCATCAACGGCCCGCAAGAGGTGGCCCGGTTGCGGGCGGTGCTCGCCCAGGTGGCGCAGGGCGCCATAGACGAGGCGCTGGCGATCGCCGGGCCGTTCGCCATGTCCGTTTACTACCGGGTTTGGGGAGACAAGGGGGGTAAGCTCGGTATTACGTCTCTAACCAATGCCTTCCGCCGGCTGGCAAGCAATCCGTCGATTCTGGCCGACCTGGACGAAATCCTTGCCTGGTCACTCGATACCACCGAGGTCAGCGGGCAGATTCCAGAACTCCCCTTTGACTGCCCGCTGGAACTGCATGCCCACTACGGCATCAAGGAGATCCAGGCGACCTTTGGCAGGGCGACCCTTGAGACGGCCGGGCAAACCGGGGTGGGGTCGTTTCATTTTCATGAAGTAAAGGCTTATGCGTTGCTTGTCACCTTTCAGAAGACCGAAAAAGAGTTCTCACCGAGCACCATGTATGCGGATTACCCCATCAGCCGGGAGCTGCTGCATTGGGAGTCCCAGGCGAATACCGCGCAGCATCACAATGACGGGCAGAATCTGATCCACCATGGGGCCCGGGGTTACACGATCCTGGTTTTTGCACGCGACCAGAAAAAGCGCAACGGCGTCACGGTGCCCTTTACCTACCTGGGGCCGGTGGATATGGTGAGTTACGAGAGTGACCGGCCGATCAAAATGGTGTGGCGGCTCAGGCATCCGATGCCGGTGGAGATGTTTGAGGATAATCGGCGGGGTGGGTAAGTGCCCTGAGTGCTCAGAATCAATGCTTGAAACTAATACTGGTTGTTAAATCCTGAAATTGTAAGAAGTTGAGATGTGACCCCTTCGACGAATTTGAAGGTGGTTCACCTGAGAAAACCCCTGGCGAACAGGGGACCATTGTTGTGTTACGCTCGGCGCATAAAAGATGAGGTGAGAAGTTATGGGCGCGTTTTTGGGGTCAAAAAGGGGCCTATAAGCCTTATTTGAGGGTGTTTTTTGGGTGAGTTTTT
>CALZIZ010000250.1 GCA_945787465.1 uncultured Desulfuromonadales bacterium | reverse complement strand
TTCAGCAGGCTGCTGAGCCCCGACATCGAGGACGCTGCAAGCTTTGTTCGCAGCATCCTGGCCTCGGTCAGCCCCCTGGACCTGGTCAACTTGGTAACCAAAAGCCTGCTGCCCGCACTGCTGACCGGGGCGATCTGCTGCACCGAGGGCCTTGGCGTCGGGTCGGCGGCCACCGACGTACCGGCGGCCACCCGGCGGGCCCTGGCCCGCTCGGTTCGGACACTGTTTCTGATTTCGGCGCTGATTTCTTTTCTGAGTTACATCTAGGCCATGCATACGACAAACAACGAAAAAAAACGCCCCCTGGTCTGCTTCACGGGAGTCTCCACCGAACCCGACCCCGCCTACGATGTTCCCCTCTGGAATGTCGACTTCACCCTCGAGGCGGGCGAACTGCTGCTCATCAGGCTGGAGCGGGGCCAGCTGCGGATTCCCCTGGCCGATGCGGCAGTCGGACTCATCGAACCGATCGAAGGGCAGATCAGCTTCCAGGGGGAAGACTGGAAGTCCATGACACCCGATCAGGCGGCGGCAAGGCGGGGCAGATGCGGGCGGGTCTTTACCGGCCGGGGATGGTGCAGCAATATGAGTCTTAACGACAACATCACCCTGGCGCAACGCCATCACACCCACCGCCCCGAAACGGCCATCGAAGCCGAAGCGGCGAATCTGGCGCATTATTTCGGCCTGCCGGGCTTACCTCTGTGGCCTCCCGGCCAGACCCGGCCGGGCGACCTGGGCCGCGCCGGGCTGATTCGAGCCTTTTTGGGCAAGCCGGACCTGGTCGTGCTGGAGCAACCGACCAGGCACCTGTATCCCGAAATCATGCCGCCGCTGATGAACGCCATTCGCGCCGCCCGCGACCGAGGGGCGGCGGTAATCCTGCTCACCGATGAACCGGGAATCTGGAACGAAGCGGCCTTGCGCCCGACCCTCAAGGGCACCATGTTCGGCTCACGCATGCAGCTGGCCAGGCAGGGGGACTGATGAGCTCATCCTTTAAATTTCGCTATGTCAATGAACTCACCGGCAGCTTTGTCCTGCTCAGCCTGCTGTTGGCCTTAACGGCGCTTTTTTACGTCGCCGGCACCCAGCGCTGGTTCGCCCGGGTCGAAAAGGTGCGGGTGCTGCTGCCCGTAGACGGCTCTCACGGGTTGCGAAAAGGGGCCGAGGTGCAGATCCTCGGAACGGCTGCGGGAAAGGTCTATAAAATCTCCATCGACCACAACGGGCGCATGCTCGCAAAACTTCGCCTCGAGCCCGACTTCTTCCAGTTCCTGCGCACCGACTCTCAGGCGATCATTCGGAAAAAAATCGGCCTGGTGGCAAGTACTTACCTCGAACTGACCCCAGGCAAGAGAGAGCCGCTGCCGCGCAAGAACGCCCGCCTTGAAGCCACCGCGGAAAAGGACCTCAAAACAGTCGTCACCGAGATTCT
This sequence comes from uncultured Desulfuromonadales bacterium, assembly GCA_945787465.1. Taxonomy (GTDB): domain Bacteria; phylum Desulfobacterota; class Desulfuromonadia; order Desulfuromonadales; family Trichloromonadaceae; genus CALZIZ01. The sequence goes on along the minus strand of CALZIZ010000250.1, from coordinate 3,733 downwards.
GGCCGAAGTGAAAAAAGCCACCCTCCCCACCCTCGAAGAATACACCCGGCTGGCGGCCGATCTGCGCAACCCCGAGGGGCCCCTGCAGCTGTTGTTGCTGCGCATAAGCCACATCGCGGACACCCTGCAAACCGGTGAGGGAATAATGCCGAAGCTGCTGAGGGATCGGTCCCTGGCAACGGAGCTTGAGGAAACCCTGCGAGGCGCCAACGTCTCCCTGGAGGGTTTGCAAAAAACCCTCAAAAGTGCCGAAACGACCAGCTCCAAACTGGCGCTGATGACCGATAATGTCAACCGGCAGCTCGACTCCCTGCCCCAGCTCATGGCACTGACCAAAGAGGTCCTCGGCGATACCAGGCAGGTCATGCAGAGCCTGCAGCAGGCCACCGACCGACTGCCCGACATCGCCGGCAACCTCGGCACGGAAATGCAGGCCCTGCCGGGCCTGCTGATGCAAAGTACGACAACCCTTGAAGAGATCGAGCGGTTGGTGCTGGGACTTCAGAGGCACTGGCTGGTGCGCAAATATGTCGCTCCGCAAGGATCGCCGGGGCGCATCCCCCCCGAAGAGATCGACCTCGAAAGGACGCAGCGATGAGCCGCCGGATACGTTCCACCCTGGCAGGCGGGCTGGTCCTGGCGGCCCTGCTCTTTAACGCCTGTGCCGGGGCGCCCCCCAAGCCCCCCACCGGCGCTGCCGCCGATGCCCAGTGGCAACGGGCGATGAAATCCGGGCGCAGCGCTTTTGAACGCGGCCAACTGAGACTGGCCGAAGACTTTTACCAAGCCGCCCTTATGCGCGGACGGACCATGGACACCCCGGAGGCCATCGCCAATGCCGCCTACAACCTGGCGGCCTGCAAGCTCGGCCAGGGGCGGTACGACTCGGCGCGGACCCTGCTGGGCGAGGCCAAAGCCGAACTGCTGCGCATTGGAGAAAACGCAGGAGACGTGCTGCTGCTCGAGGCCCGAATTGCCTGGCTTCTGGGTGAGCCGCAGGCGGCTCTGACATTAACCGAAGAGCTGCTTGCCCCATCCGCCTCGGGGCACCCTGAGCACCTCCTTCAAGCCCATCTGCTGCGGGGCCGCATCGCCTGCGACCGGAAAGACCCGCAGGGAGCTATCGCCGAGTTGCAAAAGGCCGAACCCCTTATGGGCGACGATCCGAATCCCGCAGTGACCGCCGGTCTTTGCTCTCTTGCAGGCTGCATCTACCTGCAGCAGGGAAAAGCGGGCCAGGCGGCCCGGCAATTTGACCGCGAGGCCGAGCTGCTCAGAGAGGCCGGACAGTATGGCAGAATGGAAGGGGCCCTGCAAAGAGCCGCAGAGGCCTACGAGGAGGCCGGCCGCAAGGCCCAGGCTGCCGACCGGTGGTTTCGAGCCGCGCGCGCCACGCTCCCCCGGAAAGATTTCGGGCAGGCCCGCGCCCTTGGGGACAGGGCGCTTGCAGCCGCCGAAGGGGCCCATGACCAAGGACTGCAAGAAAGGATCCGCCTGCTGCTCGAGGAGATCGCGGGTGAAGAGTTGGAGCGTTAATGCAGAATAAAAGTGACGTCGCAATCTGCGAAGGAATGGTGCGAATGAGAGGTTGGGTTGAGGGACGAAACCCAACCTGCACCCTGCAGCCTTACCCTTATTGCTCTTTCTGCCAAATTGAGAGCCCTTAGAAATTACCCAGAAACCCATATTTGCGCTATGATGGCGCCCTTGCATTTCGAATCCCTTAATGTCCTTGACGGAGGTCATCGATGCGTATATCAGGCAAACACCTCATTGGGAAAGGCTCCAGCTGTTCAGAAAACGCAAGGTTCAACGTCATTAACCCCGCCACGGGGAAAGTCCTCTCACCCGACTTTTGCGAAGCAACCCGGGATGATATAGAGCAGGCCGCCACCCTGGCCAACGAGGCTTTTAACCTCTACAGACAAACCACCCTCGAGCAGCGGGGAGAGTTTCTGGAGACCATCGCCGCAGAACTGATGGCTCTTGGCGACGAACTGATCGAGCGGGCCGCTCAGGAAACCGCCCTGCCCACCGCCCGCCTCGAAGGCGAGCGGGCCCGCACCGTCAACCAGTTAAAGCTCTTTGCCCAGGTTGTAAGGGAGGGGTCTTTTGTCGAGGCCCGCATCGACCGCGCCATCCCAGACAGGACTCCCATCCCCAAACCCGATATCCGCCAGATGCACCTCGCCCTTGGGCCGGTGGCCGTCTTCGGCGCCAGCAACTTCCCCCTGGCCTTTTCAGTCGCCGGGGGTGACACCGCCTCGGCCCTGGCCGCAGGATGTCCGGTCATTGTCAAGGGCCACCCCGCCCATGCGGGGACCTCGGAGCTTGCCGGGCTGGCCATCCAGCGTGCCATTGAAAAATGTGCCATGCCGCAAGGGACCTTTGCCCTGCTCCAGGGTAGCGGCACCAAGCTTGGCGCTGCCCTGGTCACACACCCCGGCATCAAGGCCGTGGCCTTTACCGGATCGTTGGCCGGCGGACGGGCACTCTTCGACCTTGCCGCCGCCCGCCCCGAGCCGATCCCCGTCTACGCCGAAATGGGCAGCGTCAATCCCATCTTCGTGCTGCCTGAGGCAATGCAGGAGCGGGGCGAGAGCATGGCTGCGGACTTTGTCGCGTCGGTCACCCTCGGCGTCGGCCAGTTCTGCACCAACCCTGGACTGCTCTTTGCCCTGCAAGGCCCGAACTTGGAGAAATTTATCCAACAGGCCAAGGATTGCCTGGCGCAAACGCTCCCAGGAACCATGCTGCATGCCGGCATTAAGCAGAACTTTGACAAAGGGATTGAAGCACTGCTGAGCACCGGCGCCGTCGAATCGCTGGGAAGCATTTCCAACCGCGGAAGCGGAGCCTGCAGCGCCGCCCCGGTACTGCTGAGAGCCGAGGCCCAGGCGCTGCTCGATAGCCCCCAGATCACCGAAGAGGTCTTCGGCCCCAGCTCGCTGATTGTCACCTGCAGTTCCAGGGAGCAGATGCTCGAGGCGGCCCGAAACCTCCAGGGACAACTGACCGCAAGCGTTCACGGCAGCGACGGCGAACTCCGCGATTACCTGGACCTCTTCAGCACCCTGGAAACCAAGGTCGGCAGGATCATCGTCAACGGCTTTCCGACCGGGGTCGAGGTCTGCCACGCGCTGCACCATGGCGGCCCCTACCCGGCTGCCACCGACTCCCGCTCGAGCTCCGTCGGTACGGCGGCCATCAAGCGTTTTCTGCGGCCGGTCTGTTACCAGGACCTTCCCCAGGCGATGCTGCCTACGGCCTTGAAAGACAAAAACCGGCAGGGGATCTGGCGGATGATCGATGGCGCCCTGAGCAGGGAAGATCTATAGGTGGAGCCTCACATCCCCGGAGGCAAGTCAGAGAGTTGGGCCACCCGTGTCAACACGATCTGCGGTTTGCCGCCGGCTCCCTGAGGGTAGAGGCTCCCTTTACCGCTGACGTACACATAGCCCCGCCCTTTTCCGGAATATCGAATTTCGATCAGCTTCAGAATCTGCTGCGCCGGGGCACTGTCCCGGTCGGGGATCCACAGGTTGAACTTGTGCTGCGGAGAGCCGGCGTAGATCAGCGCGCCGCCACCGGGCCACTGGTTTATCCCTCCCTGCAGGTCGCAGAGAACCGTCATGGCGCTGGCCGCCCCGGCCCCCTCGACGATGTCTTCGTAATCGAGACGCACCGACTGTACCCCCCTGGCCAGGCCGAACTCCCGGTAATCCTCGACCAG
>CALZIZ010000249.1 GCA_945787465.1 uncultured Desulfuromonadales bacterium | reverse complement strand
GGTGGTCATAGCCGCAGCAACGCTGCTTGCCGGCGGTTCGCTTCCAAGTTGGGGCAAAATCACCGCCGAGGAGATTGCTCGGCTGGGGCAGGACCTGACCCCACTGGGGGCCGAGAAGACCGCCAACGCCGCGGGCACCATCCCTGCCTGGGAGGGCGGCATCACTCAACCCCCTGCCAACTACCGGCCGGGGATGCATCACCCCGACCCGTATGCCGCCGACAAGGTGCTCTTCACCATCACCTCGGCCAACGCCGGGCAGTACCGGGACAAGCTGACCGCCGGCCACCAGGCGCTGCTTGACACCTACGGCGAGAGCTTTCGCATGCAGGTCTACCCGACCCGGCGCAGCGCGGCGGCGCCTCAGCGCATTTACGATGCGACCAAAAAGGTCGCCGCCACCGCTGAACTGGTCAATAACGGTGACGGCGTGCGCGGGGCGGTCAACGGCATCCCTTTTCCAATCCCTAAGACCGGTATCGAGGTGATCTGGAACCATCTGCTGCGGTATCGCGGTGAACTGGCGGCGCGCCACATCGCCCAGGCCGCGCCGACCCGCGGAGGCGACTACACCCTGGTCAAGTTCGAGGATGAGTTCAACCTGATCTATGTTCACGAGGGGATGACCGAGGCCGAACTCGACAACCGTATTCTGCTCTTCAAGCAGACCGTCGTTGCCCCGGCGCGGCTGGCAGGCGGCATTCTGCTGGTCCACGAAACCCTCGACCAGGTCAAGGAGCCGCGCCAGGCCTGGCTGTACAACCCGGGGCAGCGGCGGGTCCGCAGGGCGCCCAACGTCGCTTACGACAACCCGGGGACCGCCTCGGACGGCATCCGCACCAACGACCAGTTCGACATGTTTAACGGTGCGACAGACCGCTACGACTGGAAGCTGGTCGGCAAAAAGGAGGTCTACGTCCCCTATAACTCCTATAAGCTGCACAGCGATGCCCTTAAATACACCGATATCATCAAGCCGCTGCACATCAACCCCGAACACCTGCGCTACGAGCTGCATCGGGTCTGGGTGGTCGAGGCCACCCTCAAGGAGGGATCCCGCCACCTTTACAAGCGCCGGACCTTTTACGTGGACGAGGACAGTTGGCAGATTCTGGCGGTGGACATCTACGACAACCGCGACCAGCTGTGGCGCGTTTCGGAGGGCCACGTGATCAACTATTACGATGTGCCCTGCCTGTGGACCACCCTCGAGGTGCATACCGACCTGCAGTCGGGCCGCTATATCGCCATCGGGCTGGACAACGAGAGCAGCATGTACGATTTCAACATCAAGCGCAGCCCCGATGACTACACCCCTGCGGCCCTGCGCCGGGAAGGCCGCCGTTAGTGTCGGTACAGAACCGGGGCGTCCCAGCGAGGGCTTGCCCTTATTCACCGGCTCTTGCCGTTGTGCTCCTTGTGGTCTTTTGGGTTCCGGCCCTGGGGGCTGGCGGGGACTCCGGGGCTCATGCCGAGGTTGCTCACCTGGCGCGGTATTCGCTGCTCCTCGATGGCTGCCAGGTGGGCGGCATGCTGGTTGCCGTCGGCGAACGGGGGCACATCCTGATCTCTGAAGATGGAGGTGTGAGCTGGCTGCAAGCCAAGGTTCCTACCCGGGCGACCCTGACCGGTGTCTTCTTTATCGACCGCGACAGGGGCTGGGCGGTCGGTCACGATGCGGTCATCCTGCGCACCAGGGACGGGGGCGCCTCCTGGGACTTGGTGCACCAGGCCCCCGACGAGCAGCGCCCGCTGCTTGACGTCTGGTTTAGCGATGCCCGCCATGGCTTTGCCATCGGCGCCTACGGCTATTTTCTGGTCACCGAAGACGGGGGCCAGAGCTGGCAGTCGCGGCAGATCAGCGAGGACGATTTTCACCTCAACCAGCTCATGCCGGCCGCAAGCGGAGCCCTCTATATCGCCGCCGAAGCTGGAGTCCTCTACCGCTCGGATGACGGCGGCGATACGTGGTACGAGCTGCCATCGCCCTACGAAGGGTCCTTTTTCGGGACCCTGCCTCTCCAAGGCGACAGCCTACTCGCCTACGGGCTGCGCGGTCACCTGTTTCGCTCGGAAGACGGCGGCTCGAGCTGGTCGGGGCTTGAGAGCGGAACCCAGGCCCTGCTCAGCGACGCCCTGCGCCTGACCAACGGCACCATCGTGGTGGCCGGCCTTGGCGGCACCCTGCTGGTAAGCCGCGATGACGGCCGCAGCTTCGAACTCCAGCAGCAGCTCGACCGACTGGGGATCGCCAGGCTGGTGCCTCATCCGGAATCGGGCCTGCTGGCTATGGGGGAGGGCGGGGTCCGACTGGTGTCGGTGCAGGATTGATGTTGTTTAGGCTTCGAAATACCCAGTCAGAACAAAGCTATGGGCATAAAACCAACCGTCATTCCCGCAGAGATTCTGGGCGGGAATCCAGCCTTTAAGTGCCTGAAATCATATAACCTCGGCAAATGCGCTCGGGGGGGGGGGCACTATGGGAGCAAAGGAACGGGGCCGCAGATCGGCTTAGGCCCCCAAAGCCCTGAACTGATCTCACCAAGACAGGCTGAAGGATTTCCGTAACGGCTGAGTCATGAACCCATTCCACCTGATATCGCGCCTCGAGCGCACAATGTTCCAGAGCCGGCCGGTGGTTCTGTTCAGCCTGGTGATGGCGAGGCTGATCGGCCGCACCGAAAGGGGCATCTTCGGCCATCGAAAACTGGTGATCTGCCTGTTTGTGCTGGCCACCCTGGCGATGGGTTACTCTGCCTCCGAGCTGCGCATCGATGCCGGCTTCAGCAAGCTGCTGCCGCTGCAGCATGAGTACATGCAGACCTTCGTCAAGCACCGGCAGGAGTTTGGCGGTGCCAACCGGGTTCTGATCGCGCTGATGGCCAGAGAGGGGGATATCTTTACCCCCGCGTTCTTCGAGACCCTGCGCAGGGCCACCGACGAGGTCTTTTTCATCCCCGGGGTCGACCGTTCCAGGGTCAGCTCCCTGTTTACCCCCAACGTCCGCTTTACCGAGGTGGTTGAAGATGGCATCGCCGGGGGCAACGTGGTCCCGGCAAACTTTCGACCCACCGCCGAGGGGCTTGAACAGGTCCGGCGTAACATTCTTAAGTCGGGGATTCTCGGCCGTCTGGTGGCCAATGATTTTTCCGGGGCGATCATCAGCGCCCAGTTGCTGGAAATCAATCCCAATACCGGCGAAAAACTCGATTACATCGGCGTAGCCCGCCAGCTCGAAGAAAAGCTTCGGCAGAGGTACGCCAGCGAGCGGGTCGATGTGCATATCATCGGCTTTGCCAAGGTTGTTGGCGATATCGCCGAGGGGGCCGCCCGGGTGGTGCTGTTTTTTGCCGTGGCCCTGCTGGTGACGGCCCTGCTGGTCTTCGAGTACACCCGGTCGCTGAAGGTGACATTGATCCCGCTGGCCTGTTCGCTGGTGGCGGTGATCTGGCAGCTGGGGCTGCTGACCCTGCTCGGCTACGGCATCGATCCCATGGGGATCCTGGTGCCCTTTCTGATTTTTGCCATCGGGGTCAGCCACGGTATCCAGATGGTTAGCGCCAACAACGCCGAAGTCTTTCGCGGGCTCGACAGTCTCGAGGCGGCCAGGGCCAGCTTCAGGCGTCTGCTGGTTCCCGGGACCATCGCCCTGCTCAGCGACACCGTCGGTTTTATCACCATCCGGCTGATCGAGATCCAGGTGATTCAGGAAATGGCGGTCATCGCCAGTCTCGGGGTGGCGGTGGTCATTTTCACCAACCTGGGCCTGCTGCCGGTTCTGCTGTCTTTTCTGGATTTCTCCTCAGGCTACCGTGAGCGGCAGATGGCCCGCGGCCGGCGCATGAATCGCCTCTGGGCCATTGTCGCGCGGGTCGCCGAACGCCGGGTGGCCGCCGGGGTGATTGCAGTCGCCATGGTACTGCTGGTGTTTGGGGCCTGGAAGGGGGCAGGGGTGAAAATCGGCGATCTCCACCAGGGAGTGCCCGAGTTGCGGGGCGATTCTCGCTACAATCGGGATTCGGCGGTCATCACCGGGCATTTTTCCATCGGTGTCGACATCCTTTCGGTCATTGTCGAAACTATCCCCGAAGGCTGCATCGATTACCAGGTCATGGAGACCATCGATCGCTTCGCCTGGCAGTTGCAAAACCTCGAGGGGGTGCAGTCGGTGATCGGCCTGCCGGGCATTGCCAAGGTGATCAATTCGGGGTGGAACGAGGGGAGCCTGAAGTGGCGGGTGCTGCCGCGAAACAGCTCAGTCATGGCCCAGTCGGTGGCCTATGTGCCCACCGACAGCGGATTGCTGAATACCGACTGCAGCACCATGCCGGTGATGGTCTTTACCGCCGATCACAAGGCCGAAACCATCGATCGCATTGTGCAGCAGGTCAAGGCTTTCAATGTCCGGTTCGGCTCGGAGCGCATCGCCTTTCGCCTGGCCACCGGTAACGTCGGGGTGATGGCCGCCACCAACGAAGAGGTCGACGCGGCCCAGTTTCCGATCCTGCTCTATGTTTTTTCCGTCATCATTATCCTCTGCCTTGTCACCTTCCAGTCGCTCAGGGAAACCCTTTGCATCGTTATCCCCCTGGGACTGGTTTCGTTGCTCGCCTATGCCCTGATGAGTTTTCTGGAAATCGGGCTCAAGGTCTCCACCCTGCCGGTGGTGGCCCTGGGGGTGGGGATCGGGGTCGATTACGGCATCTACATCTACAGCCGCCTGGGGAGTTTTCTGGCCGAAGGCAAGCCTTTTGCCGAGGCTTATCGTGACACCCTCAATATTACCGGCAACGGGGTTGTTTTCACCGGCATCACCCTGGCGACCGGGGTGGCGACTTGGATTTTTTCGCCTCTCAAGTTTCAGGCCGACATGGGGATCTTGCTGACTTTCATGTTTCTGGTCAACATGCTCGGGGCCATTTTATTGCTGCCGGCCCTGGCTGCCTGGCTGGTTTCTGAAAGTAAGGGGCAGAGCCCGGGGCGTTGAATGGCGGCAGACGACAGGAGCGCCCTTGCGTCATTTGACGTAAACGTAAAGGATTGTACACTTTTAATACGGAACGGACAAATCCCCCGGCCGGGGATTTTTCACCTAGCACACTGGCTGGGGAAAAATATCCGGATAAACTGTTACCATGTAGTAGATACACCTGTAGGAGCGACTTCAGTCGCGAAGCTTTTGCG
>CALZIZ010000248.1:1963-7817 GCA_945787465.1 uncultured Desulfuromonadales bacterium | reverse complement strand
CTGCATCTTCCTGATGAGTACTGCCGCCGCCTTCGCTCTGGCGGTCCCTACCGCGACCGATCTCGGCTATGAGGCCTACGATATCTGGTTCAACAAGGTCGTCAAAGGGCCCTGGGGTTTTGTGCTCGGCGGGCTCGGCATGGCCGGGGCCGGTGGCCTGATGTACAAGTCCCAGTACCTGGCTGCCGGCGGCGCGGCTCTCGGAACCCTGCTCGGCTTGACCGGCGACAAGGTCGTTCCGGTGTTCGGGGCGATGATCGGCTAAATCAACCTCTAAAAGAAGCGCCGGCCCGGGCCCCAGAACCGGGCCGGCGCCAACCAGAGACGAAGCTATGGAACAGATCAAATTCCCGCAATATCTCTCAAGGCCTTTTCAGATCCTCTGGTGGGAGCAGGACGAGCTGATTCTGATTTTGATGCTCTTCGAAGCGGCCTGGCTTTATGGCGGGCTGTTCTGGGTCTTTTTCATCGTTCTTCCCTACATGCTGAACAAGGGAAAGAAGAAATACAACCGGGGATTCGTCCAGCATTTTTTCTATGCCGCTGGGCTGACTGAACTCAAAGGGTACCCCTCCTATTTTGAGAAGGAATTTTCGGAATGATCCTGGCCGACTATCTCGATCGAAAGCTCAAGCTCCTCGGGGAGAACATCCTTCTCAAGCTGGGGTTTGTGGTGCTGCTGATCATCCAGGTCTTCAATCACTTCGACCACAAGGCGACCCTGAACAACCACACCACCATCATTACACCGCCCACCGTGACTTCAACGATCAAAGTCATTGGCGGCAAACCGGACCAGAACTATTACCGGGAAATCACCCGCTACATCCATGCCCTGGGGTTTAACTACACCCCAAAACTGGTGCGAGGGCAGTTTGATGAACTGTTGGGGCTCTACAGCCCGGTGGGCTACCCAGGAGCGCGGGAGGATTTCTTAAGCCTCGCCGACCAGATCGAACACGGCGGCCTCTCCTCGGTCTTTTACCCCATGGGCGATATTGAAATTGATGAGAGCGCCGGACGCATCAAGGTGACCGGCAAGCAGATCCTCTTTTCCGAAAACGGCTATACGAAAAGCTTTCAAAAGACCTTTATCCTCATGTTTTCCGTGAATAACGGCAAGTTCGAACTGCTGGGGATCGGAGAACCCGAGGACATCCCAACCCTTGAAAACAGAATTGCAGAGGCAAAGGAGGCCGGCGGTGAACACTAAGAGAATCCTTTTAACGGCTTTCGGATGCCTGGTGCTTTTACCCGGCGCTCTTTGGGGGCAAGTCGGAATTGCCCCCATCGTTGTCCAGCCGGAACAAACAACCTATGTCGAAATGAGCAACACCGAGGTGAACCGGATTTCCTGCAGCGACGTCATCAGCGATATTGCCAAGCCGCCCGGTCGGCACATCGAGCCCAACTATGTGGGCAAAAACGCTTTCATCACCTTTCCCATAATGAAGCAGGGGGACACCATCACCTATGCTTCCGATTCCGCCCGACTGTTTATCTCCTGCGGTGGAAGCGTCTATGACATTATCGCCGTCCCCAAAAAGAGCAAGGAGACCTCGCCAATCTACCTGGCCCCTCCCAAAGGCAATGCCCTGAAGGAAAACATCGCCCGTCTGGGAGGGCTGGACCATGAAGAGCGCTGTCTGAAGATCCTCAACGAAATCCGCACCGGAAAAACCCCCGAGACCTACATCCTTCGCACCACAGAGCGAACCGTCAAACTGTCTCCCGATCTAAGAATCATTCAAACCAGGCAGTGGGACATCGAGGGGGTCGGGATCCGCGTCAATGAATTCGATGTGACAGCCCTTCCGGGCCGCTCGGAGAGACTGGCTTTGACCGAAAAGTATTTCTACAAAAAGGGCATTGGCAAAAAGGTTGTGGCCATCAGCCTGGAGCGGCTCAACCTCGATCCCGGCCAAAGCACCCGGATGTTTGTCCTTGAATATAAGGAGGGAGGGCAATGAAAGAGCGCCTCAAAACCTGGTATAATCAGCAGCCCCCAAGGGCCAGAAAGTTCATGAGTCTTGGCGCTGTCCTTTTCACCCTCCTGTTTGTTCTCTGGCTGGCCTATGACCCCGAGGACCAAACCACCGCGGTCCCAGTGCGAAAAGCCGAAACCATCACCAAGATCAAGCTCAACTCTGAAGAACTCGAAGAAACCGCCCTGGGCGGTTTGAAAAAGCAACTCGAGCTACTGGCACAAAGGGAAAAGAACCCATCGACCACGGTGCCGGCCATTTCGCAGGAAAAAGAGTCGATCCCTGCGGCCCTGACTCCGCCACCTTTTGAGCAAGTGAAACAGATTCCCCTGCCGCCGCCACCGCCGATCCCGGCCAATTTTCAAACCGGGAGATTTCCGGCCCCGCCCCAATACAACGGAGCGCCTCCGGGGGAGATGGCGGCACCGATCCCGCAGATTATCTCCGGGGTGGAAATCGCCCACAACCCCGAAGCCGACCGCAAGCGCAGCGCGGTGGAGGATAAAAAAAAAGCCAAACGGACCTTCCTCCTTCCCCCCTCCTTTATGGAGGCGCAGCTGTTGACCGGAATCATCGCTTCTACTTCGGGGCAGGGATCTAAGGACCCGGAAAACGTGCTCATTCGCATCCAGAAGCCGGCGGTTTTGCCCAACGAGGTCAAAGCCCGCCTCAAGGGCTGCTTCGTCATCGCCGAGGCGACCGGCCGGCTCGATAAGGAACGAGCCATGGCCCGGCTCGTTTCCCTGACCTGCCTCGATCGTCAAAAGCGCGGCGTCATCTCCCAGGAGATCAAAGGCTGGGTTGCCGATGGCGATTCCATCTCCGGCCTCAAGGGCAATGTGGTCTACAAAGGCGGCGCGGCAGCGGCCCGGGCGACCCTGGCCGGAGTGTTCGGCGGCGCGGCCGAGGCGGTTCAGTCCTCTGCCACTGTCCAATCCGTCTCTCCCCTTGGAACCACCCAGGTTCTCGACACCGACCAAATCGCCAGAGCCGCCATTGGCGGAGGCTTGTCCGAGGGGGCCAAGAAGATCGCCGATATTTATGCCAACCTGGCCGAACAGGCTAGCCCGGTCATTGAGATCGGCGCCACCAAAAAGGTGACTGTGGTTATCAGCGAAGCGGTGGAACTTGAAGTCAAAGACTATGACCAGATCGGAGGATGACCGACATGACGCACCGACAAACCGCCGGACAGATCATCGCTAAGCGTATTTTGCTGATGGTGTTGCTTATGGGCCTGAGCGGCTGCGCCGTCTTCAACCCCTATGAAAGCGACTTCAAGTGCCCCAAGCTTGAAAATGGCAAGTGCGTCGACGTGGCCACCGCCTACGCCGAGGCCACCGGAGCGATCAGCCTTGAGGCTCCAGCCGAACAGGAGGATTGCATCAACTGCCCCAGCTCAAAAGATCGTGGGGACTTTCTTCCCGAAGAACAAAAGTATCAGGAGGGCCTTTACCAGCGAATGGAAACCCTGGTCAAAGAGCCTGTCACGCCTATTGTCGCCCCGGCCGAGTATCAGCGGGTCTGGTTTCCTCCCTACCAGGGGCGCATCGGTGAGCTGTACATGGAGCGCCACGTCTACTTTAAGACCGAAGATCCGCGCTTTGTGCTCGGAGAGTACCTTGTGCGCGAGGACCAGGGCCTATGATTGCCACCATTTTGCGAGGATTTTCCAGGGCCGATGCCGCAGGGCTGACCCAGCAGCAGCTAAAAAAGGAGACCGGGCGCAGCCCCTTTTCCAAGTACCTGCCCTACACCTCCTATGATCCCGAGAGCAAAACCTACATCAACCAGGACAAAACCCTGGGGCTGATCTGGGAATGCGACCCGCTGACCTTTGCCAACGACGATACCGCCAAGATCCTGGAGAGCCTCCTAAAAATCGGCCTTCCCGACAAATCGGTGATCCAGTTCATTCTCTATCCCGATCCCTACCTCGATCCAGTGCTCAGCCACTATCGACGTATCAAGAAACGGGACAATCCCCTGGTTGCGGTCTGCGCTCAGGAGTTCACCAAATTCCTCAAACAAGGCGCCCAGGGCGTCAAGGCCCTCTCCGGTATCCCGACCCGCAACTTCCGGTTGCTCATCGCCGTTAAGGTCCCCAAGGACGGGATCTCCAAGACCGGCTGGGACGATATCCGGGCCAACTTCTATGAAAACCTCGTCGGCGTCAAAGTCAACCCGCACCCCTTTGCCCCCGAAGATCTGCTCGAACTGACCCGCAGGCTGTTTAACGAAGAGCCAGGAGACAACGCCAGGCAGTACGACGGTCACAGTCCGATCCGCAACCAGATCATCTATGGTGAGACGGACATCAAGGACGAGAAGACGGGCCTTAAGATCGGCGATCGCTACTTCCGCGCCATGACCCCCAAGAACTACCCCCAGGAGGTCAACCCCTTCCAGACCAATCAACTCGCCGGCGGGGTCTGGGGGATCATCTCCGATGCCGACCAGATCAAGACCCCCTTTTTGCTCTCGGTCAACGTGGTCATCGAGGATCTCAAGGGCAAGCTGGAAAACAAGGCCAATATCATCAACGGCCAGGGTGCCGCAGGCAGCTTTGCCCAGTCGCTGAACGACAAAAAGGATGAGATGTCCTGGGCCATGCGCCAGATCAACCGGGGCACCCAGTTTGTCCGCATCATGCCGGTGCTCTGGGTCTGGGGACCCTCTCCGGAGATCACCGAAGAGTCGGCCACCCGGGCGAAAAGAGTCTGGGAGCAGCAGGGGTATGTGATCCAGAAAGAGAGCCGCATTCAGAAGATCCTGTTTATCTCTTCACTTCCCTTCGGGCTCTATCTGACAGGCAGAAACCTCGAAAACATCCAGCGCGACACCATTACCTCCACGGCCGCTGCGGCGCGTATCCTGCCGGTGCAGGCCGATTTTTCCGGCGGCGGCGATCCGGCGCTGCTGTTTGTCGGGCGCAAGGGGCAGATCAGCACCCTGGATATTTTCAGCAAAGACGCCAACAACCACAACTTCATGGTCGCCGCCTGGGCGATGGGCACCAAGGTGCGGCTCATCGATATGGGCTATTCCTATGAAAAGATGTGCCGGCTGGCCAAGGGCAAATATATCGATATCGGCCCGGGGACCAACCTCGGCTTCAACCCTTTTTCCAACATTTATGCTGAAGACGAAGAGGAGCTGGCCCAGGAGTTGGAGACGGTCGAAGCGGTCCTGGCGCAAATGGCTTTTTCCAACACCAACAGCATTCCCAGCGAGGTCCAGCGCAACCTGATCAATACGGCGGTTCAGTACGCCTGGCAGCAGGAGGGACAAGAGGCCGAGGTCAACACGGTCTACAACTTCCTCTCCCACTTCCCCAAGACCGGCGCAGAGCTCTTAGGCGGCCTGGTGCCGACCCAGAGCATTATCGAGCAGGCCCATGAGCTGGCCTTCAACCTGCGGGACTTCACCCCGACGGGTAAGTTCGGTGCGATCTTTAAAGGTCCCTCCAACTTCAATATCGCCGAAGAGGACTTTGTGGTGTTGGAGCTCGAGCGCCTTCGCACCCAAAAGCAGCTCTTTCGGGTGCTGACCCTGCAGGTCTTAAACGCCGTCACCCAGGATCTCTATCTGGGGGACCGCTCGGTGCCCTCGTTGATCGTCTTTGACGAAGGGCCACAGGTCCTTGAAGAAGGCGGGCCGATGTTTATCAAGGTCCTGGAGGGCGGCTACCGAAGAGCCCGCAAGTATTACGGCGGCATCGGGGTCATCCTGCAGTCGATCCTCGATCAGGAAAAATTCGGCATTGTCGGCGATGTCATCAAAGACAACAGCGCCTTCAAGTTCTATCTCGAATCCAAGGCCTTCGCCAAGGCCTCCCAGAAGGGGCTGATCGACTACGACGACTTCAC
>CALZIZ010000248.1:0-1911 GCA_945787465.1 uncultured Desulfuromonadales bacterium | reverse complement strand
GCAAGAACCGCTAAGCTCCTGCTCGGAATTCTGGCCGTCCTGGCCCTGGTGCAACCGGCCGTAGCTGGAGATCCCCAGGCGGCGGCCCGGGACTTGGGCAACCTGGTCAAATCCAGAGCCGGGGATGCCCAGAGCATGAGGACCAACCTTGGGGCCCCTCTGACCTCCAGCGATTCGCCCTTAAGCACCCTCGATGGATCTCTCGCCTTTAACGGTCAGATCACCGCCCCCTCGTCTCAAGCGTTTTTGGAGATGATGATTCAACCCTCGGGGAGCGGCGATCTTCAGCTTCTTCAGGCCAGCCAGGATCTGGATTTCGATGGAATTCCAGACCATTCCTACACATTCCCTCAAGTGGTTTCCGGGGTTTGCGCCAACGGGGTCATTTCCTGCGATTCGGGCACCTGGAACGGTTGTACCCCCTACACCTGGCAGGCCGGCCCTTCGGGACAGGTTTCCCTCTCAAGTGCCTTCATAACAGATCTTGGCGGCTGTTACTGCATTAACAACAGCTGTGGCAGCACCCTGGTCTGGGACAATCTCGGCCTGGTCCTTAAACAGCTTGGCGGCGGCGCGGTCAGCGCCGTCCAGGCGCAAAACCCCCAATTCATGGTGACCGAAGTCAAAGTCGATGGTCCCACCATCACCTTCTACGGCCAGGACCCAAGCCAGGGGGTCAAAGACCCCGGCCCGGTGACCCAGAGCCAGTATTATGCAAACCCCTCGCTGATCACCGGCGATACCGAAGCGCTGCTTCTGGCCCAGGCGACCGATCCGACCAGCCCCTATTCGACCGTGCAAACCTTGATGACCACCTTGCTATGACGGTAGAGGCCGGCAACCAGATCCGGCTTCTGTCCGGATCGCCGTTCACCGCGTTCACCTCGGCCCCTTTGACCGTTTCAGGCCCCGGGATTTCTGTTTCTGCAACACCGGGTCTGCCCAAGGTCGTCAGCACCGACACCTGGGAGTCTTATGAATCGGTATCCTCCGGAAGCTCCTCTTCCATCAACTCCTTGACTGTCCTTGGAAGTGTTCTTTCCGGATATGCCTCCAGCACAGGGTGCATAAGCCTGGGAGATGGCGGCAGCGGATATTCCTGCACAAACAATGTCTACCTGCGAAGTCAACTCACCTTTACAGGAGTCACACTCAAGGCCTACGACCCAGATGGGAATCAAGTCGGCTCACTTGGTGTCGGGCCCGCCTGGACTAACTACTGGAACAAGCTGGAGGCCGCAGGAGACGCCCTTCTGCTCTACCGCAGTGATGGGTACTACTTAGGCAAGATCGTCTTTGAATTTCCCCCTCCCGAATGCCTCAGACCCCAAATGCACAATCAACCGTGAAACGGTCGATGCTGTGGTGACCTTTCAGAACTTTCAACCAACAGGCCTAAGCCCGCTGCCATCCTGCCGCAACTATCCCACTCCAACCACGATAGTGACCCGCTGTTACGACTGGTGGAAGAAGGAGCGCAACTACTTTTGCACGGGCGAAGAGACCTTTGATTTTTCCGAAGGCCTGGAGAGGTTTAAAACCATCAAGGACACCGCCGAGGCCGAAGGTGGAACTCTCACCTTTACCGATTACCGCAAAACCTCAACCGGCGAGTGGGTCACCGAACAGCAAAGTCTGAGTTTTACCCCGGGGGAACAACCTGCGGGCTGTGAAATGGCCTGTAAAACCCGCAAGCCCAAGGAATCGGCCCAGGTCGGCATCACCGGCCACCAGGGGGACATCAAAACGCAGACCTCAACCTATGAATTCTTCTACCGCCCCTGCGATGAGGGCGGGAACTGCCCCACCGAAGCCGGCGAAGAGATTCTCAAGGATTGCCAGTGCATTAACGAATTTGCCGAGGCGGCCTCGATCCTGGCGGTCATGAATGAGGCGGGAAAGGATCTGATC
>CALZIZ010000247.1 GCA_945787465.1 uncultured Desulfuromonadales bacterium | reverse complement strand
AGCGCGAATGGGCCGAATGCCTGGCCAAGGGCAAAGCGCTGCGCCGTGCCCTGGAGGAGCCCGAATGATCATCAATATCGACGGCACCTTCATCGAACCAAATGAGGCCAGGCTGCCAATCAGCGACGGCGCCCTGCTTTTTGGCGACAGCCTCTTTGAAACTCTCAAGGCATACGGGCAACGCCTCCGGTTTCTCGATCACCACCTCGACCGCATTGAACTCTCGGCCCGGATGCTCGATTTTCCCTGCGACCGGCAAAAGATCCGCAAGGCCCTGCTCGAAACGGCCCAAAGACTTCAGGCCCCGGTCTCACGCATTCGACTCACCATCAGCCGGGGTAACTTCGCAGGGCTCGGCTTTCCCCCACCGAAAGCGGCCCTCTTTATCATCACCGCCCTGCCCTACGAGGAGCCGACCGAAAATGAACGCTCCAAGGGGATCGCCTGCGTCTTTGCCCCCAACCGCCGGGTCAACCCCTTGAGCCACCTGCCGCAGATGAAACGGGGCAACTACGCCGACTGCCTCTACGCCGCCAACCACGCCCGCAAGCGAGGTGCCAGGGAGGCGATCTTCGTCACCAAAGAAGACCAGATTCTCGAAGGGGCCACCAGCAACCTGTTCATCGTAAAGGGCGGCAAGCTATTCACCCCTCCAGCGGGCGACCTGGTCGACCTGGTCCTGGCCGGCATCATGCGCCGTCAGGTCCTCCAGGTTGCCACCGAACTCGGAATCCCTACCCAAGAGCATGATGTCAGCAAAGACGACCTGTTTGGCGCAGACGAGATGTTCATCACCAACACCCTGATCGACTTGCTGCCGGTCGCAAGCGTGGAAGGTCAGGCTCTATCCAGGGGGACTCTGTGGGGAAAACTGCTTGAGAATTTGGAAGGCAGGACCTGAAAACACCTAAAAGAAAAAAATAAGAGCCTCAGGCATTTTAAATACTTGACCAGCAAGGGTCGGCCGCTTATAATTCACTCCGTTTTCGCCGAAGTGGTGGAATTGGTAGACACGTCGGTCTCAAAAACCGATGAGCTTCGCTCGTGCCGGTTCGATTCCGGCCTTCGGCACCAAAGACAACTAAGGGCCCGCAATCATAGAGATTGTGGGCCTTTTGTTTTTTGGGGGGGGAGCACAGAGAGTGCATCTGAGATCAGATCGTTAAAGGTTAAATCAATCACCAAGTTGCAAGGATTGTTACCCAAGGCCCTGTCGACATTTTAAAGAAAACGGTCCACAAACGAATCAGGTTGTGGTAAATTTATCGCAATGAAACAGACACTTGCCCAAACCAATCCATATCTTAAAAATATCGAAATTCGGGATGCCGCCGTGAAAAGGTCGGTTTGTTCCTCTTCTGCTATTGAGGGGATCCGCTTTTCTTTACAGAAAGATAAGCCAGCCTCCAAAATGAGTACTGTCAAGGCCCGTAAAGTTCAAGGGTCCTGAAAATCACCTCGTTGAAGACGTGGATCATTGGTTTGTAGTTCATGTCCAACCCCGCCTGAACAGCTGCAAAAGAAGCCTCTTTCTTTTGCCCCTCAATGACCGAGAAATCCAGAGGTGGCAGATCTGCCTGCAAGGCCATCAGAATGGATAACAAGCGCCCAAACGCCCGTTTCCTTCACGAAAAGGATGAATCTACATCAACTCTGTGTGGACTATGGCCAAAGCCTCTGCCACCTCTTCCTTCGACCCGAAACGGCAGGGCGTAAATCTGGCAAGCTCTTCTTTTTCAAATTTCTCCATTAAATCTGGGATATATGCTGGAGCAGCAAAAGGAAACCCTTCCTTGCTGATCATCACATTGCGCTCGCGCCCTGCCCATTCATAAATGGACTCCAGCCAATTGCGATGCATGCCAAAGATATCGGAAGCGGTGGTGGATAAAGAGTGTATTTGCCGCCAAGATCTCGCGGATTTGGGTTAAACGCAAGCCACACATCTGCTATACTTCCACCCTTAACCAAATCAATTACAGGAGAAATCATGATCGACAGGGAAAACGTCTACTCCGGCGCTCCGGCAATCGCCACGACCAACAGCTTCTTCCCCCGCGTCTACGGTTGGATGACTGCCGGGCTCGGCCTTACCGCACTGGTTGCCCTCTTTACCCTCTCAAGCCAAACCATGCTGCAAATGATCTTCGGCAACAAGATGGTTTTCTACGGCCTGATGATTGCCCAAGTCGGTCTGGTGATTGCCCTCTCTGCGGCCATTAATCGCATCAGCGCCACCACCGCGACCCTGATGTTCCTGCTCTACTCCGGGCTCAGCGGGGTGACTTTCGCTTCGATTTTTCTCGCCTACACCAGCAGCTCTATAGCCAGCACCTTCTTTGTCGCGGCCGGAACCTTCGGCGCAATGAGCATTTTCGGGATGGTCACCAAACGCGACCTGACCGGCTGGGGGAGCTTCCTCTTCATGGGGCTGATCGGCATCATTATCGCCTCGGTGGTCAACATCTTTTTACAGAGCGAAATGATCCACTGGGTGACCAGCTACATCGGCGTCTTCGTCTTCGTCGGCCTGACCGCCTACGATACCCAGAAAATCAAGATGATGGGCCAGGCCGGATTCGCCGACGGCGAAGCAAAGCAAAAAGCGGCCATTCTCGGCGCCCTGACCCTCTACCTCGACTTTATCAACCTGTTCCTGATGCTGCTGCGGGTCATGGGCGACCGGCGCTAAGGGCTAGTACAGACGGGAGAAAGTCCGTTGCTCGGTTGAATATGGCTCAATATTCTCCCTTCTCGCGCCTTGCGGGTCGGGCGCATCGGCACCCTCGATCCGACGCAAGACTTCCGCCCGGCTGTACTAGGTTGATGCAGGCATAATACTTACAACAAAGGGGACAGGCGTTTTTCACGCCTGCCCCCTTTGTGTTTTCAGTAGCCAGAACTTTTTAAGAATGGCAATCGAGCCAAGGAAAAAAAATACCAAGGACAATGGTTAAGGCAATCCGTAAGCCTTAGCTTCAATACGCACCCCTCGGGTCAACCGGGGGGCGCTTGCTTACCGTTCCTCATGACAAGCACACAGATCTCCCTTTCCGCTCCCATTCAAGTCGCAATGGCGAGAACATCCATTTTTCAGTGCTTTGAGCAGCGTCAAATCACGGGACAGCTAAGAACGCCATACACCGGTTACTTCTTCTTTTTCGTCCGGTATTGTTTATAAAGGAAAAATTCAAACATTTGGACTGCAATTGCAACGCAAAACAACACCAGGAAAAATGTACCAATACCTTTCATTTTTCACCTCGATGCGGTTTCAGGTTGAATCTCTCTTAACTCTCGGGACTCAATCCCCCTTTCTGCCCGGGTTGACAGTCATTTTTTAGACAAGGCTACTTTAGGAAACGATCCACTCAGCGCCCCCAACCGAGCCTTACGAGCCTACCTATATAATACACCACAAAATGAATCCACTCTAACCTTCTTTTGCAATATGCCGATAACTTGAGAATGCAGGGGCCATGTGATGATTAAAGGCAAGGGCAGACAAAGAAATCAGCCAGCACCGTCGACTGACTAAGCCTACTGAAGAGAATTGGGAAGGCTCCCTGTTTAGCCCTCTTTAACTCCCCACCTCCGAGCGGGCGAACGAGAGCGAATCGGTCAACCAGTCATCGGTCTGCAGGACTGTTTTTCGCTGGCGAAAAGCCAGGCGCTGGGCGGCCTGCTGCGCAAGGGTCATGGTTTTTTCGGCAAGGGCGCCCGCACCCGGCCTCTCTTTGGCGATGGCTTGTGCCAGCAACCGACGGGCGGGCCTGGGGGTGAAGCGCTGCAGCAGTTCATCATCCATGCTGATATAGGCTCGCACACTGCCTGGCTCGCCCTGTCGGGAGCAGCGACCGAAGAGCTGCCGGTCGATGCGGCCTGCCTCGTGGCGCTCCGAGACGATGACATGCAGGCCACCAAGCTCGATGACGCCTTTGCCGAGCTTGATATCGGTCCCCCTCCCCGCCATGTTCGTGGCGATGGTGACAGCGCCAGGGAGCCCCGCCGCCGCGATGATCGGCGCTTCTTCGCGGTGGCGCTGGGCGTTGAGCAGGCGAAAGGGGATGCCGTGCTCTGCCAGCATTTCGGCAAGGCTTTCACTTGCCGCCACGTTTCGGGTACCGACCAGCACCGGACGACCTGCGGTATGACACTCGCCGACCTCCTCGGCAATCGCCTGCCATTTAGCCTGCCGGTCGGCGGTGGTCCGGCTCGGCAGCACCTTGCGAATACAGGGTTTGTTGGTGGGGATGGCCAGCACCGGCAAATTGTAGATATGCCACAACTCGCTTGCAGCCTCCCTGCCTGTTCCAGTCATGCCGCCGAGCTTTCTGAACAATCGAAAAAAACGCTGAAAGCTGAGTCGTGCCAGGGTTTCGCTGGGGTCTGAGAGGGGCAGCCCCTCGCAGGCCTCAACGGCCTGGTGCAGCCCCTGGCGCCAGGTCCGCTGCGGCATGAGGCGGCCGGTGAATTCATCGACGATAACCACCTTGTCGTCTTCAACCACGTACTGCTTGCCCCGCTGGTACATCTCCCGCGCGGTCAGCGCCGTGACAATGAGCTCCTCACAGCGGGCCCCGCGCCAGAGGCCTGGCAGCGCCGAAGCCCGGGCTTCGATCCGGTCCCGTCCCCCTTCAGTCAGGCGGATCTCCCTGTAGCGCGGTTCGATTTGATAATCGCCATCGGGGGTGAGAGATTCGGCGATTTCTGCCGCGAGCCGGCAGGCATCGGTAAAGGCCGAATTCTCCTGGGGATGAGAGATAATCAGAGGGGTGACCGCCTCGTCGATCAGCACGCTGTCGGCCTCATCGACAATCGCCGTATCGAGGCCGCGCATCACCAGGCCTGAGGCTCGCCGCGCAGCCGGGTCAAGCAGGTGCCTCAGCTGACGGCGAGACGCCTGACTGCAGCTTCCCATTTGCAGGCGGTCCCGCAGAAAATCGGCGAGCAGCTCCTTGCTGGTTGTGTAAACCACCCCTTGAGCATAATTGCCGCGCCGCTCACTCGTATCCATTTCACTACCGACCCAACCGGTCTGCAGATTGCAGAAGGCATAAAAGGGCGCCATGTGTTCGGCATCGCGCGAGGCGAGGTAGTCGTTGGCGGTAATGACATGGCAGGGGACTCCGGACCAGGCAGCAAGGATCGCCGGGAAACAGGCGGTGAGGGTTTTTCCCTCGCCGGTGGCCATCTCAGCCAGGTTGCCTTGATAGATCCCCATGGCCCCGAGAATCTGCACCGCATAGGGGCGCATGCCGAGGGTTCGCTCGGCGCTCTCAGCCAACAGGGTCAAGGCCTCTGGCAGCAGACTTTCGTACCCCTTTTTGCGCCTTCTGAAATGGCCCTGAAGCTGCAGCAGCTGTTGCTGCAGCTCTCGCTCGGGCAGCGCCCTGAGCTGCAGGGAGCGGCCAACAATCTCCCCGGCCTGCCGATGCATCTGCTCCAGGATGCTGCGGCGGCTGCGCAACCGCCCAAGGGCATCATTCACGCAGCGATCAAGGCCCTTGTGCAGCTTGCCGGGGGTGGTCATCCGCAGGGACTGATAATCGTGTGCCGGCAGGATCATGCCTGGTACCGCCTCTGCAGCAGCTGACGAAGCTTGCGCGCCCATTGGCTCAACAAGGGTTCAGGCTGCAGGGCAAAACGGATCTGGCCCGAATGACCGTGATAGAGTGTGGCCGCTGCGGGGTTCTGCAACTCGGCGAAGATCTGGAAAAAGGGTTCGACGGTCTGCAGGCCGCTGTCATCCTTTCCTGAAACCGGCACCTCGCCGCCGGCCAGCCAGCCAAGGGCCGCCGAGGGAAGCCGTTCGTGCTGAAAGGGGATGAACTCATAACGACCAACGATCAGGGCGCCGCCGCCCTGCCCTCGCAGCCTGACCTGCGCCTCGCCGCTGAGGCTGCCGCTGAAAAGGTTGGCGGCCTGCTCCTGGGAGACCACAGCCGAAAACCGAAAAGCCCCCGGGCTGACAATCACCCCCAGCTCCTCTCCCCGTGGCAGCCAGGTTCCGGTCAGCTCCTCGCCCTTCGGGCAGACCCAGGTCCCCGCCTCGCGCGCCTCGACCAGAAGCGCCTGTCGCTGTTCATCCAGTTTCTGCCGTCGCTGCTCCAGGGTGGCCAGGCGCTTTTCCAGGATCTGACGTTCGGCGTCCCCTTGAAGCACAATGCTCTGTTGGCGCAGGGCCAGCAGCTCCTCACGCTGGGCTGCCACCGCGCTGATTTCGATATCGAGTTCGGGGTTCACCAGTCGCATCAGCGGTGTCCCCGGCTCTATTGAGGCTCCGCTGGCAACCAGAACCTCGGCCAGCTGGCCCGGGGAATCGTTGACAACCCTCAGGTGGGTTTTCGCCTCGAGCACCCCCGGCGCTCGAAAGCCGCTCGGAAATGGCACCGTCGCCAGCAGCAGCAGGGCCAGGGCCACCCCCCCCAGGCTGATCGCCACAGCACGGGGGCGGGTTTTTGCCAGCTTCGGGCTGGAGGCAAGGTAGCCTGCAAAACCCACGGCCGGAAACACCCCCCAGGTAAAAAGACAGACCCCTGCCATGATCAGGCCAGCCAGCAGAAAACGGTCGGCCACAAACAGAATGATCCCACCATAGACAATAACGCGGTAGATGCCGCTGAGAATTCCGTAGCAGCTCAGCCAGATGGCTTCGCGACCGGTGCAAGCCGGGCTTGTTGACGCCGTGCAGCCGAACAGAGGGTGCTCGACCAGGTGCTTGAGCTGAGAGGTCGACCGGGACTGGAGGTTTGGGATGCCGATCAGGTCCGAGAGGATATAGTAGCCGTCGTAGCGCAGCAGCGGATTGGCGTTGAACAGCAGGGTCGAGACCGAGGCGACGAACATCATATTGAAGGCGAGGCTGTGCAGGGCGCCGGGGCCGGTGTTGGCCCAGAGAAGCGCAGCGCAGCCGGCGGCAAAGAACTCGAAGAGCATCCCCGCGGCGGCAACCAGAACCCGCTGCCGGCAACTGCGAAACGACCAGCTCGAGGTGGCATCCATGTACGGCAGCGGGGTAAAGACCATCAGCATCACCCCCATGGTATGAACCTCGCCGCCGAAGCGCTTGCACACCATGGCGTGACCGAACTCGTGCAAGGTTTTCACCAGCACCATCCCTGCATAAAGCAGGATCAGGTTATCGAAGGCCAGAACGGCCTTGGCTTCGCTGATAAGGGCCTGCGAATTCTCCATCAAAGCCTTGCCGGCCAATATGGCCATCACCAGCCACAGCGCCATGGCCAGCCGACCGGTCAGCATACCGATCAGCGGCGCGCAGCGGCGCAGCAGGTTTTCCGGGTCGAAGAGCGGCAGCCTGAGAAACATCAGGTTGAGCCATTTGGAGCGGATCTCCCGCTGCTTTTGTTTGGAGTGGCGCTCAAAGAGTTTTCGGCTGTCGGCCGGCAGATCGCAGAAAAGAAGGTTTGCGGCGTAGAGCTGGGCCAGCAACTGGATGGCATCGTCCTGCCCCGGAGCGCCTTCAGGGTTGCAGGCCAGGCACTCGTCCCAGACCTGGGCCACGGTCCGGTCCGGCCTCAGGCGGATGGCGAATTCGTGGGCTTCGGGGCGCAGGCGGAAAAAGTTGTTATTGAAGGGGTCGTGCAGAACATACCAGGTTTGCCCCCGGAACAACTGCTTGCGCACCCTGACCGTGGGGCGCAGCCCGATGCGTTGATCGGCCACCCGATGCCAGGATTCGCTGAATGTTTTGCCTTCGGTTGCCATGGTTCGCTTTCCGGGTAGAGACCTTGTCCACCCTTCGGATCAAACAAGACGGATGCTTCGACAGGCTCAGCATGAACGGGCTGGGTTAGACCGGATCAGAAACTTACGCCGTTCGGCCTGAGCCTGTCGAAGGCCTGAGGTCTGGACCCCATGCCGCAAAGCCATGCCTCCAAAGTAGGATGGGCATCGCTTG
>CALZIZ010000246.1 GCA_945787465.1 uncultured Desulfuromonadales bacterium | reverse complement strand
CAGGCCGATGGTGTTGCGGAATCGCGTAACGACCCGGCACTTGCCTGCCACCAGGATCAGGTCCTGCAACCGCATGATTTTCGAGGTGGCGGCCACCATTTCCGGGGTCAGGCCCGGGGCCAGGGCGCTAAGAGCTTCGCTGTCGGCGGCCTCGGAGAGAAGCCAGTTGCGAAACATGCCGACGCTCAGGTGGCTGACCGGGGCGAAGGCCTCGGCATCGTGGCTATCGAGGATGAGCCGGGTAATCTCATCCGCTTCGTAAGGAATGACCGCCTCGGTGAGGAAGGTGGCCAGGGGCAACTCGGCCAGCGCCATCTGGGCCGCCACCCGTTCTTCTGCGCAGGCCGCGGCGACACCTGCCAGCGTGTCGCCAGAGCGAGCCGGCGACGCCCTGGCGAGAAGAGTTTTCAGGTCTTCGAAGACATACGTCCGGCTGCCGAGACTTTGTCTGTACGACATGGGGCTCCCCTGGTTAGGCTTCTGTATTCACAGTGTTCTTATTATACTCAGAAACGGCGGCTTCGGTCCGGGCGGACCTTTTCTCGAACCCACTTACTGGCAACCCGCACTGGAGTTTTTAAGAGAAACTCTGTAGCCCGCCGTAGACCATGCTGGGATCCTAACCTGTTTTTATAACCAAATCGGCGAGGGTAGGCCTGCATATGCCTGGCATTTGATGGACATCAAAGAAAATGGTGAGGGGGGGGCATTTGGGTTTGGAGCGGGCAAAACAAAAGCACCTGGGGGCAGAAATTATTCTTCGCAGGTTACCAGCACCAGGCGCAGATCCATCACGTTGGTATTGGTCGGTCCGGTGATGATCAGATCACCAAGGGACTGAAAAAAAGGGTAGGCATCGTTGTGTTCAAGGTGATGGCGGGGATCGAGGCCTTTCTGGCTGGCCCAACTGCAGGTGCTGCCGTCAACCACAGCGCCGGCTGCGTCGGTGGGCCCGTCGTTACCGTCGGTGCCCCCGGAGAGAATCGTGACATTTGCCAGGCCATCGATTTCCAGGGCTGCTGCCAGGGCGAATTCCTGGTTGCGGCCGCCTTTGCCCTTGCCTTTGATGGTCACCGTGGTCTCGCCGCCGCTCAGCAGACAGGCAGGAGCGGGGAGGGGATGGCCGCTCTCGATAATCTCACGGGCCATGGCGGCGTGGGCCGCGGCGATGTGGCGGGTTTCCCCGGTCATGGTGGTGGAGAGGATCAGTGGATGGTAGCCCAGATCGCTCGCCTTGGCCGCGGCGGCCTCTACGGCGAGCCGGTTTGTGCCGACGAGCAGGTTGAGGTTTTGAGAGAACAGCGGCTCGCCCGGTTTTGGTGTTTCATCGAGCAACCCGGCGTCGCCTTGCTCCAGGTAGTGGCGAACTTTTTCAGGAACCTCGTCGGTAAGACCGTAACGGTTGAGAATCTCCAGAGCCTGTCCGTACGTGCTCGGGTCGGCCACGGTCGGCCCAGAGGCGATGACGTCGAGGGGGTCGCCCACCACGTCGGAGAGAATCAGGGTCACCAGCCGGGCCGGGGCCGCAAGACGCGCCAAGCCGCCGCCCTTGAGCTTCGAGAGGTGCTTGCGGACGGTGTTGATTTCACCGATGGTCGCACCGCAATCGAGCAGCTGTTGGGTGACCGTCATCTTGTCCCCAAGGGACAGATCTTCGGCCGGGCAGGGCAGCAGGGCAGACCCGCCCCCCGAGATAAGGCAGATGACCAGGTCCTGATGGCCGGCCAGCTCCAGCATCCCCATGATTTTGAAGGAGGCATCCAGGCCATTTTGGTCGGGCACAGGATGCCCGGCCTCGAGCAGGGTGGTATGTTTCAGTTCGACACCATGGCCGTACTTGGTGACCGCAATGCCACCGGCAATCCGCTCCCCCAGAAGCTCTTCCACCGCAGCCGCCATCGGGCCAGCGGCCTTGCCGGCGCCGATGATAAAAACCCGCCCATTATCCGGAAGGTCGATCGATGTTTCGCCGATCTCAAGGCGCTGCTCGTTTCGGCGCAGGTGGGCCTTGACCGCCCCTCGGGGCTCGACCGCGGCAACACCGGCCAGAAAGATGTCCAGGGCATCCTGATTTCTCTGCTCGCCTGATTTTGCCATGGCTCTCAAAACTCCAGACCTAGTCGCTTGATCTTCTCCACCAGGGTGGTGCGGTTAATCCCCAGCAGATTGGCCGCGCGGGCTTTGACGCCCCCGCCCAGGCTCATGGCCTCCTTGATCATGCAACGTTCTATTTCTTCTATGATCTTGACCATGCTGACCCCCTTGGAGGTGACCCGGGGGCAGAGTACACCGCTGAGCTCTTGCTCGTCTTCACCGCCGCCCAGATCGGGGGGCAGGTCCCGGCGTTCGATCAGGTCGCCGTCGGTCAGAGCCACGGTACGCTCGATGACATTTTCCATCTGCCGCACGTTGCCCGGCCAGTCATAAGCTTCAAGAGCCTGCAACGCCCCGGTCGACAGGGTCATCAACTGCCGGTTCATGTCTTTGCAGGTTTCTTGCAGAAAGTGTTTGGCCAACAGCAGGATGTCCTCGCGCCGTTCGCGCAGCGGGGGCAGGTGCAGGGGGATGACATTGAGGCGGTAGTACAGGTCTTCGCGAAACTTGCCTCGGGCGACCTGTTCCTCAAGGTTGGCGTTGGTGGCCGAAATCACCCGTACGTTGAGCTTGACTTTATTGCTCGAGCCGACCCGCTCGACCTCCTGCTCCTGAAGCACGCGCAGCAGTTTCATCTGCAGGTGCATCGGCATGGTGCCGATTTCGTCGAGGAAGATGCTGCCGTTGTTGGCCAGTTCGAACTTGCCCACTTTGTCCGAAACAGCACCGGTGAACGAGCCGCGCACGTGGCCGAAGAGTTCGCTTTCAAGCAGCTCTGCAGGGATGGCCCCGCAGTTTATGGCTATAAATGGTTTATCCTTACGAGCGCCGTTGTAATGAATGGCCTTGGCCACCAGTTCTTTGCCGGTCCCCGATTCGCCGAGGATGAGCAACGTCGAATCGGTGTTTACGATCCGCTCCATGCGCGAGAAGACCTGCTGCATGGCCAGACTGTTGCCGATGATATTGTCGAACTTGTATTTGCCGCGCAGCTGCTGACGCAGGTAGAGGTTTTCGGCGACCAGGCGGCTTTTTTCCATGGCCTTTTCGACCTGGATTTTAAGCTTCTCGAAATTGAAGGGTTTGGTGATGTAGTCGAAGGCGCCTTCCTTCATGGCTTCGACTGCGGTTTCCGCCGAGGCCTTGCCGGTGACAAGGATCACGTTGGTAGAGGGGGAGTCATCCTTGACCTTCTTAAGGATGTCGATGCCATTGACCCCGGGCAGAAACAGGTCGGTGATCACCACCTCAAAGGGGGTTTTTGCCATGATTTTCAGGGCATCTTCCCCCGAGTGGGCGGTTTCAACCTGGTAGCCTGCTCCGCTCAAAAGCAGGCTGAGTGCCTCGCGGTTATGGGGTTCGTCATCGATGATAAGGATCTGGGACAGGTTCTTCATAGGAGGTTCTCCGCACGATGCGTCATCTCATTGACGGTTATGAAATTAGCATGTCCTGAGGTTGAGGGCAAGGGCTTTCGTTGCCTCACTGCATCTGAATGAAAAGTTCACCATTTTCAACTATTTGACAGTCATGAATTGTGGGGTAGGCTATAGCTATGGCTAATCTCATTCGCCCCTTTTTTTTGATCTGTCTGTGGTTGTTGGCAGTCTTCGCCGTAACTTCAGCGGCAGAGGAACCCCCTGGTGTTTCTGCTGAGATTCGGGTCGTGCGCATCGCCGAAGTGATCAACCCGGTGGTGGCCCAGTTTGTGACCGATGAGTTGACCGCGGCCAATGATTCGGGGGTGGCGGCCTTTCTCCTCGAACTCGACACTCCTGGTGGTCTCGATACCTCCATGCGAACCATTATCCAGGGGATGCTCGGATCGCGGATTCCGGTGATTGTCTACGTCTATCCCCCCGGTGCCAGGGCCGCCTCTGCCGGGGCATTGATCACCCTGGCGGCCGATTTCGCTGTGATGGCTCCAGGGACGAACCTGGGTGCGGCTCACCCCGTGGCTATAGGTGCCGGAAGGGGCGGTGAGCAGGACCAGGAGAGCCCGATGATGGAAAAGGTGGTTAACGACGCCGTGGCCTATGCCCGCAGTCTCGCTGAAAAGCGCGGCCGCAACCAGGAGTGGGCCGAACGCATCGTGCGAGAAAGCATATCAACCCCTGCCCATGAGGCCCTGGAGCTGCAGGTCATCGATCTGATTGCAGAAAACGAAACGGCCCTGCTTCGGGATCTCGATGGAAGGCGCTACCTGCGCGACGGCCGAGACAAGGTGCTCAAGGTTGCCGGGGCTCGGCTGGTGGCCGCGGAAATGACCTGGCGCCAGAAAGTCCTCAATACCATCAGCAATCCCAATGTCGCCTACATGCTTCTGATGCTGGGAGTTCTGGGGATTTTCTTTGAAATTTCCCAGCCTGGGGTCATCCTCCCCGGTGCGATCGGGGCGCTAGCGCTGCTGTTGGCCTTTTTCGCCTTCCAGATGTTGCCGGTCAATTACGTCGGAGTGCTGCTGATTCTGTTGGCCGTGGTGCTGTTCATCCTCGAGATCACGGTGACCTCCTACGGCATGCTCTCGGTGGGGGGGATCGTTTCCATGACCCTCGGTTCGTTGATGCTCTTTGACAGCTCCGAGCCCTATATGCAGATTTCCGGGGCGGTTATCGCCGGGACAGTGGGGGTGACCAGCGGCTTTTTGCTGCTGGTACTCTATTTTGTCATTCGCACCCAGCGCACCCGGTTCGTTTCAGGCGCCGAAGGGATGGCCGGAGAGCGCGGAGAGGCGATCACCGAAGTACACCACAGCGGGCAGGTGTTCGTGCACAGCGAATACTGGGACGCCTTCTCCAGCGAGCCGATCGCCAAGGGGCAAAAGATCGAAATCGTAAGAGTCGCAGAAAACATGCGGCTGGAGGTGAAATCGGCTGAAGACAGAAGACAGAAGGTAGAAGACAGAAGGGTTACCTGTTACCTGTTACCTGTTACCTGTTACCTGTTACCTGTTACCTGTTACCTGTTACCTGTTACCTGTTACCTGTTACCTGTTACCTGTTACCTGCAGTTAAAAAAGGAGGTTTACGATGATACCTGTCGGACTGGTTGGCTGGGTGGTGGTCATGGCTCTGATCGCTGGTATTATCGCAAGCGCGGTTCGGGTGATCTTCGAATACGAGCGGGGGGTGGTTTTTCGTCTCGGGCGATTTGCCGGGGTTAAAGGGCCCGGCCTGCGGTTTATCATTCCGGTCGTCGATAAGATGGTCAAGATCAGTCTTCGGACCGTGGCTATGGATGTGCCGCCGCAGGATATCATCACCAAGGACAACGTTTCGGTGAAGGTCAATGCGGTGCTCTATTTTCGCGCCGTTCATCCCGACAAGGCCCTGATCGAGGTGGAAAATTATCTCTATGCCACCAGCCAGTTGGCCCAGACCACCTTGCGCAGCGTGCTCGGGCAGTCCGAGCTGGACGAGTTGCTGATCCATCGCGACAAGATCAACCAGGAGCTGCAGCAGATTCTCGACCGGCAGACCGACGCCTGGGGGGTGAAGATCTCCAACGTCGAAGTCAAGCACATCGACCTGCCGGTGGAGATGCAGCGGGCCATGGCAAGACAGGCCGAGGCCGAACGCGAGCGCCGCTCTAAGGTTATACATGCCGAGGGCGAATTCCAGGCTTCGCAACGGCTGGCAGAAGCTGCAAAGATCATCTCTTCTGAAAGTGGGGCTTTGCAGTTGCGCTTTTTGCAGACCTTGACCGAGGTGGCTACGGAAAAAAATTCCACCATTCTATTTCCGCTTCCCATCGACCTGATAACGCCGTTTCTGGAAAAAGCCAAGAAAACCGATTGAGCAAATTTTTTTTAAAAAAAGCGTCTCACGCCCGCTCATTTCATTCGCTCGAGCTCGCAGAGATCGCAGAGAAAAACCGAGGTTAGCCACCAAGGCACCAAGCCACCAAGAAGAGCGAAAAACCTTTTTTCCTGCCGTTCATGCTGAGCCTGTCGAGGCATCGGTTTACCAGACGTTTCCAAAGCCTTCGACAAGCTCAGGCCGAACGGACTGAAGCCTGTCGAAGCATTGTTCAGAAGACGCTTCCAGGGCCTTCGACAGGCTCAGGCCGAACGGAGTGGGGCCTACCCCACCACTGAAAACACCATACAAGGCACCAAGACACAAAGAAAAATCCAATCTTAAGCCTTTTTGCAAACAAAGCCTTCAGGTCTGATTAGTTTTAGGGTTGCTTGGTGTCTCCGTGCCTTGGTGGCGAAAATGGTTTTTAGTTTTTCTCCCAGGCTCTCTGCGTTCTCTGCGTGTTCGAGGGAGCGCAGCGAACGGGCGTGAGGCAGGTTTTGATGTATTTATGGGCCCTTGGGCCTTCCATGGGCGGAGAAAAACAATTTATATTACCTGTTTTGAGCTCTCTTTGTGATATCTGGGATGTTTCGCGACAAGAGGTCGTAAAGATCTTGTTAAATCGCGACTTTACAAAGTAAAACAATATTTTATATTGACAGTCTTTCTCCTGTCTGGTTAGATATGCGCGATTTGGATTCGTCTCTAAACATTTAAAATCACGCAAAAAATTCAGTGATACTAAAAAATTTAGCGTGCCTTGACTTGTTTTATTTTTGGTAAATTAAAGAATCTGTTCTAAGGGGAACCCGACCGGAGGAGGATTGATGCAAGTAAAAAAATTCAAAAAAATTATGGCGGCCAACCGGGGCGAAATCGCGATCCGCATTTTTCGCGCCTGCACCGAGCTGGGCATCAGCACCGTGGCGATCTACTCGGAAGAGGACAAGCTCTCGCTGCATCGCTATAAGGCCGACGAGGCCTACCTGATCGGCAAGGGCAAGGGCCCCATCGACGCCTACCTCGGTTACGAAGAGATTATCGATCTGGCGCGCAAAAAAGAGGTCGATGCTATCCACCCCGGCTACGGCTTCCTCTCCGAGAACGCCGACTTCGCCGAGGCTTGCGAGCGGGCGGGTATCGCCTTTATCGGACCCACTCCCGAGATCCAGCGCAGCCTGGGCGACAAGGTTTCGGGCCGTAATGTGGCCATCGAGGCCGGGGTGCCGGTCGTTCCGGGGACGGAGAAGCCGGTTACCACCGAGGAGCAGGCTCTGATCTTTGCCAAGGAGGCCGGCTATCCGATTATCGTCAAAGCCTCTTCGCTCGGCGACAAGCACGGCAACATCGTGCACCTGTACGAGCGCGACTGCTCGATTCAGCGGCGCCACCAGAAGGTCATCGAGATGGCGCCCAGCCTCTATCTCAGCGAAGAGAAGCGAACCGAGATCTGCGATTATGCCATGCGGCTCGCCAAGGCCGTCGGCTATAGTAACGCAGGTACCATCGAGTTTCTCATGGACAAGGATGAGAATTTCTATTTCATCGAGGTCAACCCCCGCATCCAGGTTGAGCACACCGTAACCGAACTGGTTACCAGTCGCAATCTGGTGCAGGCGCAGATCCGGGTTGCCGAAGGGCACAAACTCTCCGATCCAGAGATCAATATCCCCAGCCAGGACGCGATCCGACTCAACGGCTTCGCCATTCAGTCCCGCATCACCACTGAGGATCCGCAGAACAATTTCGCTCCTGACTTCGGTACCATTAAGGCCTATCGGACCGCCGCGGGCTTCGGCGTGCGCCTCGATGCCGCAGCCGGTTTTGCCGGCGCCATCATTACCCCGCACTACGACTCGCTGCTGGTGAAGATCTCCGCCCACGGCCTGACCTTCACCGACGCCTCTCGTACCATGCACCGGGCCCTGCAGGAGTTCCGCATCCGAGGGGTGAAGACGAACATCGGCTTCCTCGAGCGGGTCATAACCCACCCGGTCTTTCTCGAGGGCAAGTGTGACACCTCCTTCCTCGATCACCATCCCGAGCTTTTCGAACTGCCGGTGAAGCAGGACCGGGCCAACAAGATCCTCTCCTTCATCGGTCATACATCCGTCAACGGCTACCCCGGCATCGCCAAGGAGAAGGCCCTGCACTTCAAGGACCTTCGCGTGCCGGAAGTCCCCGAGATCCCCTACGGTCAGCCCCATCCCCGCGGCACCCGGGATATTCTGCTCGATAAGGGGCCCGAGGGCCTCGCCGAATGGACCTTGAAGCAGAACCGGCTGCTGCTGACCGACACAACCATGCGCGATGCCCATCAGTCACTGATGGCGACCCGCTTTCGTACCTATGACCTCGACCGCATCGCCGAGGCGACAAGCCATCTTGGCGGCTCCCTCTATTCTCTCGAGATGTGGGGCGGGGCGACCTTTGACGTCGCCATGCGTTTCCTCTCCGAGGACCCCTGGGAGCGTCTCGACCGTCTGCGGGCCAAGGTCCCCAATATCCTCTTCCAGATGCTGCTGCGTGGTTCCAACGCGGTCGGTTATACCAACTATCCCGACAACGTGGTCCAGGAGTTCGTCGCCAAAGCGGCTGAAAGCGGTATCGACATCTTCCGCGTCTTCGACTCCCTGAACTGGACCAAGGGGATGGCGGTGGCCATGGAGGCTGTGCGCAAGTCTGGTGCCGTCTGCGAGGCCTCGATCTGCTACACCGGCGACATCTCCGACCCGAAGCGCGACAAGTACCCCCTCGAGTACTACGTCAAAATGGCCAAAGAACTCGAATCGATGGGCGCCCACATCCTGGCGATCAAGGATATGGCAGGCCTGCTCAAGCCCTTCGCTGCAGAGAAACTGGTCAAGGCGCTGAAAAACGAGATCGGCATTCCGATCCATCTGCACACCCACGACACCTCGAGCAACGGCGGGGCGATGCTGATTCAGGCCGCCCAGGCCGGGGTCGACATTGTCGACTGCGCTCTTTCCTCGGTCTCGGGGCTGACCGCCCAACCGAACATGAACGCATTGATCTCGGCTCTCGAAGGAACCATCTGGGATCCCCAGGTCGACGCCCAGGGCCTGCAGCAGCTGGCCAACTACTGGGAGGCGATACGCCCCTGCTACGCACCCTTCGAATCCGAGCTGCGCAGCGGCACCGCCCAGGTCTATCACCACGAGATTCCCGGCGGTCAGTACTCCAACTACAAGCCCCAGGTCGAGGGCTTCGGTCTCGGCCACCGCTGGGAGGAGTGCAAGGAGATGTACCGCAAGGTCAACGACATGTTCGGTGACCTGGTCAAGGTCACCCCCTCCTCGAAGATCGTCGGCGACATGGCCATGTTCATGATCCAGAACGATCTTGAGCCCGAGGACGTCTTTGCCCGCGGCGAAGAGCTGACCTTTCCCCAGGGGGTTGTCGACTTCTTCAAGGGGATGATCGGCCAGCCTTATGGCGGCTTCCCCGAGAAGCTCCAGAAAATCATTCTCAAGGGCGAAGAGCCCCTGACCTGCCGCCCGGGGGAGCTTCTCGAACCGGTCGACTTTGCCGCCAAAAAGATCGAACTTGAGAAGAAGGTCGGCCATGAGGTCTCTCAGCGCGACGTGCTTTCTGCGGTCCTCTATCCAGGTGTCTTCGAAGAATTCGATCGTCACCGGCAGGAGTACAGCGATACCTCCTTCATGCCGACCCCGGTCTTCTTCTACGGCCTCGATGTCGGTGACGAGGTGAACATCGACATCCAGCCCGGCAAGACGCTGATTATCAAGCTCAACGCCATTGGCAAGGTTCAGGAAGACGGCACCCGCAACATCTACTTCGAACTCAACGGCGAACCGCGCCAGGTGCTCGTCAAGGACCTCTCCGTCGAAACCGAAGATACCACCCATGAAAAGGTCGAGCCCGGCAACGACAAACATGTTGGCGCCGCCATGCCCGGCAAGATCTTCAAGCTGCTGGTCAATGTCGGCGATGAGGTCAAGGCAGGCGATGTCCTGCTCTCGACCGAGGCGATGAAGATGGAGACGAACGTCAAAGCCAA
>CALZIZ010000245.1 GCA_945787465.1 uncultured Desulfuromonadales bacterium | reverse complement strand
AGTAGTGCTGCATTGTCCCCGCAACGTCCGCAAGGAATGAGCTTGGATTCCACGACCTCTGTATTACTTCGAGGGCTTGACGGTGGAATGGCTCCGCTTAGCGATCCCTTTCCTAGCAGGGCTTCCATTGCGTTAATCACCTGTTCACTCAATGGCGCAAACATCTCTTTCCGGACGGCGGTCATCGGATCGTCAGGATCGCCAGCAACTTCACTGGAGAGGTGGCAGTGACCATTCGGTAGTCCCTGAACGACAATGCGCCCCAAGTCCCCCAATTCAACATGTCGAAAAACATAGGCTTGGTTTCCTTGTAGGACCTCTTTCCTGAAGGAAACACCTGGCGGCATGGAAATATTCATTGTGTTGTCCTCTGTTAACCCACAGGTTCGAGCGCGGCAGTCAACCTGGTCAGATCCAGCATTCTCATGAACTCCTCGACATTGAACGGCGTTCCCAGATCATTGAATTCAAATCGTCCATAGAAGTTAATATGCTGCCAAGCGACCGGCGAAATTTTCTTGACGTGTTCAGCCGTAAGCGTGGAGCTCGCCGAATGACCGTCAATCAAACCAGACAGTAATTCGGCGTTAAAATAAATGATCGCGTTGGCAATGAGTCGCGTGCATTCGTGAATGATATGCTGCTCGACTTCGCTTTTAACCCTTAATTTACCGCTGTTGACATGAGCAATGGCTTTTTTGAGTCGGTGGTAAGCTTCACCACGATTTAAGGCTTTCGTGACATGCTTACGAAGCGGTTTGTCATCCAGGTAATTCAGCAGATAGATACTTCGGCAGATATTATCAAGTTCCCACAAGGCTTTTTTGGTTCTGTTTTGTCTGGCGTAGGAGCTGAGTTTTCGCACGATTGCCGACTGGGTGGTTTCCTTTTGACCCAGTGACGCCATGATGTGTTGGATATGCGGCCATTCCTCGATGATGAGCTCTTCGTTGACCTTGCGAGCGGGTTTCACTAAAAAATTATCATCGTAATGGTTTGGGAGTTGAAAACCGACAATGCTATCCGTTTTGGAAGAAAAGTTGCGGTACCTGGGCGCAAACTGATAGCCGAAGGCATGGAGGATCCAGAAGTTGACCTGGTTGGTGCCGTGGGTATCGACCGAGTGCCGATCAGGGTCGATATCGGTGGTGTTGTTGTAGAGCAGATCAAAGACAAAATAGCTTTCATGCTCGTGGGTACCAATAACTTTGGCATTGATCGGGACATGGTTGCCAATCAGCGTCAGGGCGGAAATGCCTTTTTTGAGACCGAAATATTTCGAGGCATGTCTGGCGTTGATGGTATTGCGCTGCGTTTCGAAACGTTGACCATCACTGCTTGAGTGCAATACATCTGTTTCAATGTCATAGTGCCTGAAGATTGAAAGCTTCGCGGTGGCATTGGCAATCAGGTCATTGGCTTCTTTCAGCGTTTCCAAGCGGAAGAAATTTCGATAAGTCGTTTGCAGATCTTGGACATCCACATCGGAAATTTCGCCCATTCGACCAAGACTCATGTTGGTGCCTAACGCAACGATACAGGCTAATACGGTTTTCTCGTCCTTAGTGCCTTTCACATAGCGATCCAGGACATGAGAAAAGCCATCGAGAAAGCCGGTTTTTCGGTGGACATAGCTGAGCAGGCTGGCGATGCCAATAGTCGGAATGGCCTGGTAGAACTGGTGGTTTTCTTCCTCTTCGTCCCGCTTGTATGGCAGCGTCCATTTGACCTTATCGCCTTGGCCGGTGATTTTAATGTCCTTGTTTTCCTTGGCCAGAATACGTTGATTGACGTGCTGTATTTTTTCTTCCAGCGTAATTTTGAATTCGTTTAGGGTTTGCTGGATAGGCACCATTAAGGTCGGTAGGTCCAGTTCGGTGAGGATTCTTTCTTTGTGCTTGTTCCAACGGTTGAGTGGGATCAGATAGTCCGTAAAACTACGGTATTTATTGGTTTTGTGGTTGAAAATATCGCCTGATTCAAACGCTTTGCGAAGCATTTTATAGACGGCAAACTCGTAGCGTTCCGCAATGAGGCTTGCAGGCGTCTTCTCGGCGTACACGTATTTTTTAAGCGCGTTGGTCAAGAAACCTATTGGGAAGCTGGTCTTTTTCCGCCGCCGCAAGTTTCGGCCCAGTTCAAAGTTGAGCTGAAGAAAGGTGATCGCCTCGATTAACGGCGTTTCTTCTGCATGGCTTTTAAAATCGATTGCTCTGACAATCTGGCGCATATTTTTCTTAATGGATCCAGACAGTGACTCCAGATGCTGCCACTGGTATTCTTCTTCATCGAATCCAGTAGAATTTATGAAGGTCGTGACACTGACCATTTTCTCACGTGCCAACAATTGGAAGGCGCGTTCGCGGATTTCACCAAATGATAAGCTGTCATCAATATCTGGGCTTAGGAAGAACTCCAGAATCTTGCCCGTCATTTTGATGTCTTCACTGGCTTGGGAAGTATGCTGGTAGATTAGTTCCCGCGCATAAAACGTGGCTTGCTCTTCGTAGTGGCGCACATTGTAAATCAAGGCATCGATGAGGTTGTCATGAATAGTGTGGGTTCGATGGTAAGCGTAGCACAGCAAGTAAAAGTAAGCTGTTGGGGTGTCAAACCGGCGAAGCTTGTACACCGAGTAATACTCGACCAGTGCTGCATAATACCGGATGCTTTCATTGGAAATCTCGATCCTTGGCAGCCATTGCACGCAGAAGTCATATAGGGATTTCAGTTCTTTGGCTCGTGTCGCCTCACTGAGCACTTCTTTATAGCTAAAATCCTTGGGTTCCTTTTTGAGTTGTGTCATCCAATGCAAGCCTGCGGAATCATCGGACAGAATGGCAGACAGTGCGGCTTCAATGTCTGGATCCAGATCACGCATAAACCGCTGACCAATCCGCTGGCGCTCTTCCGACAAGCAATTCCCGATCAGGTCCTGGAAGGTACTATAGGCTGGAGACACAACCTGTTGTTTCTCCAGGAAGCTCAGCAGCTCCCGTAAGATATATATCGGCTTAGCTGATCGGCGAACAACGCGCCTGGCAACATCTTTTAATTCGGCACTGACGTGTTTATCGTACCGGCGAAAGTTGAAATGCTGGCAAATGAGCTTCTGCTGGTTAATGCGGGTAGGCTTACTCGGCACCTTGAATTCGTGGCCGATATCATAAGGAAAGTATGTCCCGATGATGTGGGAAACATCATCGGCAACCGCGTCAGTATCGAAGTTGAAAAATATGCGGTTGGCTTTGAAATAGCCCAGTTGCAGTACAAAATACAATTTGGAGTTGAGCCGCCAATTGTCGTCGATGAGGTTGACTTCGTTATCCGCGAGCTCGAAGTAATATTCCCTGTCTTCCTGGGTCAATCGTGGAATGCCGAAATAATTCTGTATTTCAGATTGGGTGAGTATGGAAAGGCGGTTTTGGTTCGCTTTCATGGATTATCGTTAGTAATTATCAGTAGCCTGCTTCTTTTTGATGCCGGAAGGCGAGCACATACACCGAATCGGCATTGACTTCGTGGTGATAAAGCGCCACATAACCAGAGTCTCCGAATGGGATGATTAACTCGCGAAGTTCTGGAAGATCGTCAAACGGCCGACCTACCTCTGGGTCCGTTTCCAGAAGCGCAAATTGGCGCTCTATCGCTTGACCGGCACGCATCGCCGCCTGCGGATTTTTTTCTGCCAGAAAAAGCCGACAGCGTTCCAACCCTTGCGCTGCGCCTTCCGTGATAATTACTCGTGGCACGGAGGGATCTCTTTTTCTTCATCTGTACCCCAGGTCTTCAACCAGTTACGAACCTCCTGGCCTGTCAGGTGCCGCCCGGTTTCCTTATAGGCTGTCCAAGACGCCAAGGCCTCCTGCTTGAAACCCTCTCGTGCTTCTTCGCGTTCCACATATTCGCGGATCGCTTCGCGCATGATCCAGTGCGCTGAGCGATGTCGTGCGTCAGCCAGATGCTGAATCCGGCTTTTCAGATCGTCATCAAGTTTTACGGATGTCGCCATGCTG
Organism: uncultured Desulfuromonadales bacterium; assembly: GCA_945787465.1. GTDB lineage: Bacteria > Desulfobacterota > Desulfuromonadia > Desulfuromonadales > Trichloromonadaceae > CALZIZ01. The sequence goes on along the minus strand of CALZIZ010000245.1, from coordinate 1,203 downwards.
ATACCTCATTATTAATAGGTAGTACTTTTTATCACTATACCATAAATCACCCATTCACCAAGAGTCAAGAAAACGAGCGTTTTTCTTGCCAGCATTGAAGGCATCATCTATCCTGCCCAAAGTGACAAAAAAACCCAACTAGAAAAACAACGCAAGATTATCTTGCCATCTTCAAGTTTTTGGATTCATGGGAAGGACTGCATGCTCATCGGATATGTTCGTGTTTCGAAAAGTGACGGCTCCCAGACGCTCGACCTGCAACGCGATGCGCTATTGCAGGCTGGGGTGGACCCCTGTCGGATTTACGAAGACCTGGCATCGGGTCGTAAGGATGACCGACCGGGCTTGGCCACCTGTTTGAAAGCTCTTCAACCCGGCAATACCTTGATCGTCTGGAAACTAGATCGGCTTGGACGTGACCTGAAACACTTGGTGGGGCTGGTCGACGAGCTTAATCAGCGCCGGGTGGGATTGAAAGTCTTAGCAGGTGCCGGTGCACAGATTGATACGACGACTGCCAATGGACGGTTGGTGTTTGGTATCTTTGCCGCGTTGGCGGAGTTTGAGTCGGAATTGATTCGGGAACGCACCAAGGCGGGGCTGATGGCGGCACGGGCACGGGGCCGCGTAGGCGGAAGGCCACGCAAAATGACGGCAACCACTCTCAAGATGGCCATGGCTGCAATGGCGGATCCCGGTAGTAAACCCAAGGAGGTCGCACGCCGGTTAGACATAACCACAGCCACTTTGTATGCCTACGTCAACGGAGACGGCTCTCTTAAAGAACCCGGACAACGCTTGCTCGATCAGGAAACGGTGTGATGATTGCCGTGCCGCTCGTCGGGAGGACACATCTTCATTCAAAACCGTAACTTTCTGTTCAAATGCGCCCACTGTCCATGATGGGGATTTCAAAGCCTACGCTTTACAAGTATTTCGAGGCGTCGAGAAAAACCATTTCTTGACCTTCAAATCAGAATCGCCATTTTGGGAGGCTTCCGCAGCAAGTGTTTTCAGATTTGACCATATCGGGGGATGGGCAAAAATGACCCTATGGACAACTCTCCGAGTTGACCCACAGGGGAGGGGGGCCACACCAGCTACGTTTGACCCCTCTCGAATCCGATCGCTTTGCTATCCTGAAGACCCTAAAACCAGGTCGGTTACACACATAGTAGTAGCACGGACTGATACACCAAATCA
>CALZIZ010000244.1 GCA_945787465.1 uncultured Desulfuromonadales bacterium | reverse complement strand
GACCGTGATATGTTCGCCCTCGGGAATGCTGAAGGCCGTAACATCTCCGGGGGTCGGAACGAATTTTATTTCGGAGCCGTCAACAGCGGTGCGCTCGGCTGTGATGCGTGCTTCGATGGCATAGCCCTGGGGATTGCTGGTGAGATCGGCAATTGAGCCGCCTCCGGCGATCTTGAACTGGCCCGCGACGATATCCACTCCGGCGACCTTCTCGGTGACGGGATGCTCGACCTGGAGCCGGGTGTTCATCTCCATGAAGTAGACGGCGTTGCTGTCGAGGTCGAAGATAAATTCAACGGTTCCCGCCCCGATATAATCGCACTGGTTGGAGATATGTTCGGCAAAGTTGTACACATCCCGTTCGAGGTTTTCAGGCAGCATGGTCGAACCCGACTCTTCGAAGATCTTCTGATTATTGCGCTGCACCGAGCAGTCGCGCAGGCCGAGAATCGAGCAGTTGCCGTGGGAGTCGCGCAGGACCTGCACTTCGATATGGCGCAGATTGGTAACGTATTTTTCCAGGTAGATATCCCCCGAACCGAACGCAGCCCTGGCCTCCGAAGAAAGGGTGAAGAAAATTTCGCGGAAATCTTCGGGTTTTTCCACCACCTGGATCCCCTTGCCGCCACCGCCGTGGACGGCTTTGAGCAGCACCGGGTAACCGATGGTCTCGGCGACCTCCATGCCGGTCTCCACGGTTCCGATGATGCCGTGGCTTCCCGGCACGACGGGCACGCCCGCCTTGGTGGCGGTGTCGATGGCGTTGGTCTTGTTGCCCATCAGCTCCATGCTCGAGACCCAGGGGCCGACGAAGTTGATACCGCGATTGCGGCACAACCGGGCAAAGTCGGCATTTTCCGACAGGAACCCGATGCCGGGATGGAGCGAATCGACCTTCTCCATCGGCATCGGATTGCACCAGCACCACCTCAATGCCTTCGCGCTGGGCCACCGGGATCAGCTTGGCGGCCGTGCAGCCGCGGGCGTGAATCAGCGTGCGCTTGACCGGTTTGAGCAGGGCGCGCTCGTCCACCAGGGTCTGGGCCTCGCTTGCTGCCGGGGCGATATCGGGCAGATAGAGCCCCTTGAACACGCGATGGCAGACATCCATCACGCTTTCTTCAGGCGTGGGGATGGCCGAGTCGATGGCGCGAAGTTGCCCGTCAAGATCTCCATTGAAGGGGTGCTTGACCAGCCCCTGCATGGCACCGGGGGTCCGGAGCAGATAGTTGGACAGGGTTGCCGTCGACGGGAGATAGGAAGGAACCACGATCTGCCCGGCGAAGGGCATGTTGGTCCCTGAGAAATAGTAGGTCTGCACCAGGGGGTGGGTGACAAATGAGGCCTGTGCGCCCCCGGTGCAATCACCGAAACCGAAGCAGATGATGGGCAGCTCGTTGTCCCGCACAAAACGGGTGATGCGATCGTTGACGATCGCCATGGAGAAAAGCGATCCGGCCCCTTCCTTGGTCTGCATGCCGCCCGAGGAGACAAAAGCGACCACGGGGAGTTTGCGGCGGGCGCATTGCAGCAGCAGGTTGCAGAACTTCTCTGCCGAAGCCATATCGAAGGCGCCTGCCTGAAAATCGAGATTGGACACCAGCACACCGACCCGGGTGGCGGGAGCATTGCCCTCTTTTTTCAGTTTCGCCAGGCCGGTGATAACTCCGCAGGGCTTAACCCCATTATCCAGAGCCTTCTCGATGGAGAGGCGAAACCCGGGAAAGTTCGCCGGGTCAGCCGTCATCAGGTCGCCGTCGAGTTCCTTGAAGTCGGTAAAAAACTCGGAGATGATCGGTTCGAACCGGCATTTTTTGGAGCGCTTGTCCTGGAGCAGAACATCCTGAATCAACAGGTCGTTGTAAGCGGTCGCCAAGCGGTTCCAGAAATCCTTCATGCCGATATTGCGCAACTTGATGCGGCCGTCGTAGCTGCGCCCTTCGCGCTCGGCCTCGCAGTACTCGGGCAGGAGCTTTTCGAACAAAAAGGTGACGATAGCAAACAGCGGCTCGGAAATGCGCGGATACTGGATCTTCTTCCACTCCTGCACCGGGCGGATAAAATCTTTCATCTGCGGGTGCTGCAGCAGGGTATTGAGCCAGCCGTAGAAATTATCTTCGAGAGCGGTCTCGTCCACGGCGTCCTCGCCAAGCATCGCCTTGAGCTTGGTTGTGGCCGCCTTGATCGACGATTCGAGCAGCGCCTGGAATGATTTCTGGGAGAAGGTATTGGTATCCTTGGCCTCGGCGGCTATGGGGCGCAGATCGGTGATGATCTGATCGTAGACCAGGTCGAAGATGATGACGTTCTGGCACTCCTGGATCATCCCCTCGCGAAAATCAGGCAGAGTGATCACGTCCAGGACGGTCATCTCGCCAGGCTCGGAGGTCTTGCTTTCATCTGCCGTGGAGCCAAGGTGCTGGATCAGGGCGATAAAGTTGTTCTGGCTGCCCGCCTTCCAGAGGTTGAGCAGGTGGAAGCCGTAGGTGAGGTAGGCGGTGCGCCGGGCCTTGGCAAAATTCTCATTCGGATCGCCGAGGATCAGTTTAGAGAGGCGCCCACGCTGCTCGCCCGCATGCTCCCTGCTGTCGAGATAGCTCTTGTAGCTTTTGGCCAGAAGGTCGTCGTAGCGGATGTGCAGAGGGTTTTCCAGCCAGTTGGAAAAGGCGCTGGCCAGTTCTTCCTGAACCCGCTTCGACAAATCACCCTTGGGTGTGAGCAGGTTGGTGGAACGGCTGTAATTGGCCGAAGAGGTCGACTGAATACGCCCCCGCAGGCTGAGGTAGCGCAGGTAGCGGTAGGTGATGCCGAAGACGCTGAAATATTCAGTCGGGTGGTGGGTCAAAGAGAGCGCCGAGAGGCTTTCAAGGACCTTGAGCTTCTCCGACGGATTGATGTAACGGTTCATGCTGGCCCGGTAGTGATCCACAACGCCATCGGTCTCCTTGACGAAGGCCACGGCACGGTTCTCGATGGCGGTCACCGCTGAGACGATCGCATTACGCAGGTTCTCCAGCTGGGGCCCCTTTTCGCCGGGCACGTAATCGATAATCCCGTCGACGAAGTCCTGCTGGTAGAGCTCGTAGGCGCTGACACCGACGTATCTGGCACACTCCTGCCAGCTCAGATCGAAGCTGCGGGCGATGGCAGCCAGGCCCTTGGGCTGAATGGTATTGAACACACCGTCGCGAACCGAGAGGATGATGTTGGTGGTCGCCAGCGGGATGGCACCGCCCGAATAGCCGTTGCCGAGAATAATGCCCACCGACGGGACGTTGAGATTCGCCATCTCGGCGATAAAGTGGGAAATCGAATGGGCCTGGTTGTCGGCGTTTGCCGCCTCGCCGGCATCGGCGCCCGGGGTGTCGATAAAGGTGATCACCGGCACCGCATAGCGTTCATATTTACGGACGATTTCGATGGCCTTGCGGTGGTGCTCAGGGCCCCAGACGCCATTATTGGTGTTGCGCTCCTGGGCGAGCAGGCAGAGGCGGCGCTGGCGGCCATGAAAATCAAACTCGGCTTCGACGCAGTGCAGAGGGCCGAAAGAGATCTCGTCGACTATTTTAAGTTTCAGTTGTTTCAAAATGGCTTTGAAGCCGAGGCGGTTTTTCTGCTCGGAGGGTTCGACGGTTTCGCGAATATAGGCGTCGACATCCAAAGCCTTGAGCCGAGCGGTGGTCTCTTCGATGGTGCGATGGTCGACGAGGCCCTCGAGGGCTAATTCAACCTCTTGCTTCTGACGGTCACGGTTCGATCGGCTGACTCCCTTGAGCAAAGAGAAGTCGGAGGCGAGGTGTTCGGCAAGTTCGAAAAAGCGGTCGATCGTTGGTGCATTTGACATAGTACGTTCTCTCACAAAGTTGGGGGGGGGTGTGTTTACCCAAAGACCTCTGGTTCACTGATAACCTATTTGCCTGCAGATCATCAACCCTGCCCGGGGTTCAGGGCATGGAGCTGAGTAGCGTGGGCGCACAACAAGTCAACCCTGGCGAACCCACGAGGGCCTTGTGAAACCTTTTGTTTTATTTGTTTCACGGGTAATTGTCGTCTTTGACAGGGGAAAAGCAGAATAGAAATTTTCTTGGCGTCATACTGATTACTCTGGCCGAGGAGGAAGGCGGAGGCGATCTCAGCGGACACGCTGGTGCGAAAGCAGGCGATTTTCAACCATCAGCCGCAGAACCCGCTTGCGCGAGACCTGAACACCATCGCGAGCCCGAAGCCTTGCCCAGACCTTGCGGTGGCCTTCGTTTTTAACCGGGGAAACTTCGATGTCAGCCCTGATTCGATTGAGCAACTCCTCATCTGAAATCGTGGGGCGAGGCCCACGCCGAGCCTGGCCGGCCGCGACCTGACCTTGGGTGCCTTGGGTCTGGTGGTAAAATGTTGAGCGAGCCTGCTCCCATACATGACAGACCCGCTGGATGCCGTAGGGTCGGTTGGTTGCGCAGGAAATCGTCTGACCCAGTTTGACAATTTCCTTTTGGCTAAAGGGCCGGGTTTTCTCACCCGCTGCCAGAGGAGTTCTTTTTCCATGGTTAACTCGCCAATGCGCTTCAGGGCGGAATCAAGCTCCTTTTGCAAAGGGTCGGCTTTACGCTCTTTCATGGCTGAGTCGATTGCGGCCACGGCTTTGGCATGCCACTGGGCCAACCGCTTGACTTCGACACTCAGTTTTCCGGAGAGGATCTCAATCGATTCACCCCGCAGAAGCTGCAGGACCGCTTCGCGCTTCCGGCCGGCGCTCCAGCGCTGGACCTTTGACAATGGGCCAGTCAGTGTTACACTTATCAACTGACTTTTTTGGGGCTTCATGCCTGGCCCTCCCTGAGCGATGCAATTAGTCAAAATTCATGTCCAACTTCACAGGGACCACTTTGTAACAGAAATCGTGAGACAACGTAAACAGAAATTTGCACTCATTTGAAGATTATAATTTTACTCTACTAGGAAATAGATATGCCTGATTTTGCGTTTCTTTCTCGCAAAAACTGGATTACCCCCCCCATCACCCAGAGATTTCAACAACTTCGACCCAACAGCGAGACCGAAAACAGAAACGTTGGTCTAAAATTAATCTTGACTGCCCCGATGCGAGTATTGCCCCCACCTGCCAATGCACGGCGCTTTCCCCAGTAAAAACAGCATAAACATCCCAGGCTCAGATCAACATTCCTGAGCTTCACTGTTTTATTTTATGTCCCATTATGGACCCCTAACCAAGCATTATACAGCAGCAAGGTAAGGTTTTATGGCTATCCAGGTGTTTTTTTAGCAACAACTCATTATTTTGTTGATCAAACGCTTGCACCAGAACAAGATTTATCATCTGTAATGCCTTTAATTTGTTAGGGTTTTGTTAGTTTCCACTTCATAAACGGGCCCTTCCCCCATAAAAACTGCGCCAGGAAGCTGTCGGGCTTTGGTCACAAACCATCCTCCCATTCCCCGAAGAAAGTTCCATTGGGCAGTGCCCCCTATATGGACACAACTTTCCCCTGAGATTTTAGAAACAAAAAAGGCCGGCTCTCCCAACTTGGGGGAGAGCCGGCCTTAACGATCGCTCAGAGTCAGGCGCAGCAACAACGAATCAGAGTCATGCGCCTTAAAATAATCGAGGAAATTTTTTCCAAGAAGAACAAGATCCAAGACAAGGGCCCCAACTGGAGGCCCTTGTCCCGCATCGCTAACACTTTTTGTTCGAAACTACCTCTCAATCCCCTCCCTCGCCGGAACCCCGCTGGCGAAGTAGTGCTTGTGTTCACGCATCTCGGTCACCAGGTCTGCGGCGGCAAGGATCTTCGAGTCGGCGTTGCGCCCGGTCAAAACCATCTCCATCTGCGCCGGACGCCGTTTCAGCAATTCAAGAACAGTTTCAACCGCCACCAGTCCCAGGTCGACCGCCCCGTTAATCTCGTCGAGAATCAGGATATCGTAATCGCGCTTTTCAATGGCCTCCGAGACCAGAGCCACCCCACGCTGCGCTTCGGCAATATCCGCAGGGGGAGCCAGCCTGGAAAGGGCGGCATGTTCCCCGTAAGGGCCGCCCCCTTTCATAAATTGCACAATGCAGACCCGATAACCGTGCCCGCTGGCGCGCAATGCCAGACCGAGAGACGCCGTGGTCTTGCCTTTGCCATTACCGGTATAGACCTGCACACAGCCCTGTTCCATATTCATTGTTTCACCTCACATTTGCCAGAGAGCATTGTGCCTTTGCTGCAATGCCTCGTTTGAAAAAAGACATCCAACCGTTCATGCTGAGCCTGTCGAAGCATAATGGCCTTCGACAGGCTCAGGCCGAACGGGGTTGAGTCATTCCCGGCTGTTGAACCTATCACAGAGTGTCCTCTGACCATCAGGCCGGCACCACGCAGGAGAATATCCCCTTGAGCGCCGTATTGAAGCAGCCGTTGCATGAAAGACAGGTCGATTTTTCACTCCCGTCACCCTTTTGCCAAACTTGGGGCAGATCAGACTCGCGCACCAGGGGGCGCGAAAGTGAGATGTAATCGGCCTGACCTGTGCGCAGCAGGCCCGAGGCCACATGAAGGCTGCGCACTCCGCCAACCACCATCACCGGGCATTGCACCTGCTGCCTGATGACCCTCGAATAGACCGCGTTGTAGGCGATTTCGCCGCCCGACTCGCGGGCCACACGCACCGGGCTGCGGGCCCCCGAGGCTGGCGTTCCGCCACTGACCTCGATGGCGGCCACCCCGGCACGGTCGAGCAATGCGGCCACCTCCACCGCCTCTTCAAGCCCCAGGCCCCCTTCGAGATTATCACTGCCGTTGAGCTTGACCAGCACCGGGAAATCGGCACCGACCGCGGCCCTGACTTCAGCCAGAACCCGGAGCAGAAAACGGCTGCGCCCCTCGAGGTCGCCGCCGTACCCGTCATGGCGACGATTGGTGTGGGGGGAAAGGAACTGGTTGATCAGGTAGCCGTGGCCGGCGAGCAGCTGAATCGCGTCGAATCCATAGTCCCTGGCCCGCCTTGCCGCTGAGGCAAAGGCAGCCACCGTCCGTTCAATATCTTCGCGGGTCATCTCCCTGGGCTGCTCGGGGTACTGCTTGACCTGCACGGCAGAAGGGGCCAGGGGCTGCTCCCCGCAGAGGACCGAGCGGGCCTGACCGCCGCCATGGCTGAGCTGCAGGCAGAGCCGCCCCCCCTCGCGGCGCACAGCCTGAACCAGTTCTGTCATTTCAGAGGCGAACTCATCGCTATGTATGCCCATGCCCCCCGGCAGGCACCTGCCATCGTCGGCAACACAGGCAAAGCC
>CALZIZ010000243.1 GCA_945787465.1 uncultured Desulfuromonadales bacterium | reverse complement strand
CGCCGAACTGCCCCAGGGCAAGGCCGAAGCCAAGCGCCGCGTCAAGGCGATGACCGAATCGCTGCAGGCCGAAGGTTTCGGTAACTGCACCAACCACTATGAGTGCGAGTCGAGCTGCCCCAAGGGCATCAGCGTCAAGTTCATCGCCCGGCTCAACCGGGAGTATCTCAAGTCGCTGCTTCCCGGCTAAGAACGATTGCGGTACTGATCGTTTGGCAATGAAAAAAAGCGGGGCGGGCCTTTTGGCCTGCCCCGCTTTTTTTGTTTAAGTGAAGACTGCACTGTCCGGTTAGAAATTTGCTGGAGCTCCGTCTCCCCCCTCAAAGGCAGAACCCTTTGCCACAGAGGACACAGAGAAACAACAGAATTATTTTAGGGGACGCAGATCACAGCGGAAAAGGCTGGATAAGAGCAGGTTTTAATCCTGTAAATCCTGAGAATCTGCGTCCCATTGCCTTTGAGGTTGGCTTTGGTCTTTGCTTTGGAGCTCTAACATACCAATGCACGGGGTTTTCAAAAGCCAATCTACAAAAAAATAGGGCTTTCTCTGTACCTCTGAGTCTCGAATGAGCGAAGCGAGCAGGTGGCAAAAACCATTCCGGACACTGAAGTGAAGATAAAATAAAAGCATTCGCGGCTGAAGCCGCTCCCACAGAAGTCCTCTTTGGAGGCCCTGGAGGGGCAGCCTTCGAGACGAATTACCCCCGTCCCATCACCTGGTTTACCGTATCGATGACCAGCAACAGATCCTCAAAGGGTTTGGGTAGAAAATCGGCAGCCCCGCCGTTGAGGGCTTTCTGCCTGGTTTCCGGCGAGGAGTCGCCGCTGATGATCACCATCTGGGTATCGGGGTTCATTCGGGTAATTTTATCAAGCAGATCGAGCCCGGTCATGCCCCCCAGGTTGATGTCGCTGATAACCAGAGGGAAGGCGAAGGAGTTATAGACCTCAAGGGCCTCCTCGCCATTTTTAACGAGGGTCAGTTCGTAGCCTTCGTCCGACAAAAGCTCCTCCAGCATCTCCCCTATATAGACATGGTCATCGACCACCAGTATGCGTTTGCTCTCTGTCATATTCATCTCCATTACATATACCTGAGGTTTTTATCAGGCTGTAATTCTGTTTAGCTGTTTACCCATCCGAAATCTATCATTTTTCTTCCTCTAAACCAACCGTTCCCCTATGGAATGGCCCTAGGGTTTTCCCGTGCCTTTTCAGCCACCCTCCCGATCACCATGGCGACCTTGGCGATATCATCAAAGGGCTTGTTCATAAACTCGCCCGCCCCCAGGTCGATGGCACGGGTAAGGTTCTCTGTCGATGCGTCACTGCTCATGATGACCACCTGCGTCTCCGGTGCCATTTCCTTGATTGCGGCGAGAAGCTCCAGGCCACTCATGCATCCCATGTGGATGTCGGAAATCACCAGAGGAAAAGGGCTTTTCCGAAAACATTCCAGGGCCTCTTCTCCGCTTTGCGCTGCAGTCGGCAGATAACCTTCATCGACCAGGAGTTCGCAGAGCAGATCAAGTATGAACACATGGTCATCGACGATCAGCACACGCATATTTTCACTCATAATCATCCTCTTCTTTCAAGATCCCTCCAGGGGACCTGGTGGCAGTTAATCGCAATTGGTTTTATTTTCAGTAGTCAGCCGGCCGCAGCCCGCAGTTCGTCGGCAACCGACTCCTCTTCGACCAGCGCGGGCAGGGTTATGACAAAGGTCGCCCCCTCTCCCGGCTCGCTCTCGACCCGGATGGTCCCCTTGTGGTCCTCGATGATTTTGAAACTGACCGACAGGCCCAACCCGGTCCCCTCACCTGAAGGCTTGGTGGTAAAGAAGGGCTCAAAGATCTTCTCCTTAACCTCCTGGCTCATGCCAGGCCCATTATCGGCGACCCGCACTTCAATCATCCCCGTGTTGAGCAGTCGGCTTGAAAGCTTGACCTTGCCCGGCTCTCCCCCCATGGCCTGCTGGGCATTGAGGGTCAGGTTCATCAGAATCTGCTGAATCTGGTTGCCGTTGCCGTTGAACCTGGGCATATCGGGGGCCAGTTCGGTTTCGAGCTTGATCTTGGCCAGCCCCAGCTGATGGCCGACGATCGATGCCGCATCGCTGATCACCGCATTAATGTCAGACGGCTGAAATTCGACCGATTCTTTTCGAGCGAATTTCAGCAGGTTTTCGATGATCTTCTGGCAACGCTTGGTTTCTTTTTCGATGATCGACAGGTGCTTGTGCAGGGGCGTTTCAGCCTCGGCCCTGCGCAGCGCCAGCTGGGCAAAGCCCAGAATACCGGCAAGGGGGTTTTTGACCTCGTGACCTCGTGGGCGATCCCGGCTCCAAGCTGGCCGAAAGCGGCGAGCTTCTCCGACTGCACCAGCTGGGTATGGGCGTGTTTCAACTCGGTCTCCCGATCATTCAGTTCCACGGCCATCTGGTTGAAAGAGCCTGCCAGGTCGCCGATTTCATCCCTTGAATTGAGGTTGAGCTTGACATCGAACTGACCCTGACCGATGCGCTTGGCAGCAGCGGTGAGCCGCTCCAGGGGGCGGGTGATATAACGGGACCAGAACAGGCTGACCAACGCGGCAACGATCAGCAGGCCCAGGGCGACGGCCAGCAGGTTTTTCAGCAGCTCTTGAGAAGACAGGTACGCGGCTGATTTTGGGATATGCACACCGACCAGAATATCGTGTCCCTGGGTGCGGGCAAAGGCGCCGATCACCTCTTGACCGCCGACACTGTATTCCATGGCCTGAACCATCCCCTGGGCCAGTTCCATGGGGGGCAGTTCCAGAAGGTTCGGGGCACTGCCATCAGGGTTGCTCTGGGCCAGCAGCTTTCCCCCGCTGTCGGCAAGAAAGATCTCGAAGCCCTTGATACCCAGCGCCAGCCGGCGAAGCATTTCGAGGCGCACCGTCGCCGAGGTCACCAGCGGTGGCTCCCCTTCCCCAGCCGGTTGATGCACCGACAGGGTCAGGGTCGGCAGCCCCTCGCTCACGGTCGAATTCTCGATATAGGCCTCATCGGAGGCGAAAAACGATTCAGGAAACGGGTGCTGCAGGCGATAGTTCAAAAGATCGACTTTTTCGAGCCCCTCGGCCTCGAGGCTGGCCACATCGTAGACCATGGCCTTTTCGATCTGCCCCTGAAACTGGGCTACGCAGACAAACTCCTGAAAGTCTTCAAACAGCTGGCTGAGCAGTTCGTTCTTCTGCTCGGGCAGCAGGCGCGTGCTTGCCATGATCCGCGAGAAGACCCCGAGCCGCTCCAGGTACCCGGTCAGCAACGCCTCGACCTCGTTGGCGGTGTTCAGAGCCCGGACCGAGGTCAGGTCGTGAATGTAGGCCGTCTTGTCGGTGTGGAAAAGATTGGCCATGGTAAAGGTGATCCCCCCGACCCCGAGAGAGATCAGCAGCAGAAAGATGATCAGGATCTTGAACCGGATCGGTATCCTCAGCGGCGCCCTGTCTGCTGCTGCCGTGCCTGTCGCTGCCTTGGTCTTGTCTTGCATTTCCCTGTGCCCCTTTCTTGATTGAGCCTGAGGGTTAAAACTTGCCATCAACCTTGCGTGACTGATAACTGACGTTGCCGCAGCCGTCCACGGCCTCGACCACGAGAACATTGAGCCCTGCCTGCAGCTTCAGGGGATGGTCGAATTCCCCTGCCGGGGAGAGCCCCACCTCCCGGCCGTCGACGTAGATCCTGGCACCGGGTTCGGTGCGCCCCTGCAGGGAGCAGTCGGCCATATACATGACCTGCGGGGGAAATTTCACATCAAGGGCCGGCGGCTGACGGTCCTGAACCAGGGTAACCCGGTGAGGGACGCTGGGCAGCCCCTCGACCCTACCGTTGAGGCCAGTGACCTTCCAGTAATAGGTCCCCTGGGGGAGGTTTCCGTGGACAAAACCGGTCTCTTTAAGCACCTCTTCGAGGACCGGTTGTTTGAAATCGGCGTCCCGGGCCAGGACAAGGCGGTATTTGTCTGCAACGGCCACCGGCTTCCAGGAAAATTCAACCCGCGGCGGCAGATCGCGAAAGCGGTATTCCCTGCCCTCCTCCGGGCCGCTGAGCCAGGGTCGCGCCGGCAGCTCCCGAGGCACTTCGGGCGGCATATCCGGTGCCACGGTGGTGGCCTGGTTTTTCTCAACCTTTACGGTCTTGCCCTGGGCGGTGACCTCGGCGACCCCCTGGTAGACCGCGATGGTCGAAGACTTGTCCGGGTTGACGGTGACCAGGAAGGTGTCTGCGCCACCAGCGGCAGCAGGCTGGGTGAAGGTGGCCACGGCGTTGGGCATCTCCACCTCGACCAGGGTCGGCTGCTGTTCAGCCGGTGAAGCCTGGCCGCGCATCTGCCCGTCGAGCAGCACCAGCACCGAGCGGTTGCGGCGCCGGAGCGGGTCGCGACCAAACTCCCGCAGAATCACCAGGGAGTTTTCTTCGAGGTTGAGAAGGTTGCTCTCATCGAAGCGGATCTGGGCTCTTGAGCTATCGAGGGTCTGCACCGCATCGCGGGTGTAGAGCACATCCCCCTCCTCGGCCGGGTGCCAGGCAATGGCCTCGGCGCGCTTGCTCTTGACCGTATTGCGCACCTGCGCCAGAACCGCGCGCAGCTCGAGCGGCTGCAGCTCCTCGCCGTCCTGCACGATCTGGCGCCGGGGCTGAACCGGCCCCTCGACCTGCCCGGTGCCGGAACGGGACATCAACTCCCGCAGGCTGGTCCCGGAGGGGAAGACCAGGTTCAGCAGCGAGTAGATGCCGGCAAAAAAGCCCAGAACCAGGGTGACCACGAGAATCACTTCGAGGCCTTGCTTCAAGAGGATTTTCAGCGGATTCCTTTTCATCATCAATAAACGCCCTGGGCACGAACGAACCAGCCCTCAACCGAGTAGTCGTTGTCGGAAAATTCGTCATCGGAAAAATCGGTGAAGTTGTACCCCACGCCGAGCCTGAAGTGCTGCATCGCCTGCCAGCTCAGTTCAAGCAGCCAGCCCTGCCGGCGGTCATCGGCCTCTTTCTGGGCAAGAATGCGATATTCCGCCCCCAGATCGATGTTCTTCACGAGATGGAAGTTAAGCCGGTGGATCGACAGCCAACTGGTGGTTTCGCTCGCCTTACGGCCGGCGAGAGCTTCGCGCTGAAAACGCACCGCCTCTTTGTCCACCCACTCGACCAAACGGTTCAGCTCAAGGGACCACTCGGCAGAAGCAACATGTTTGGTGATCTTTTCGACGCTATTGTCCGTCAGGCTCACCGGGCGCTGGTCCGAGATATAGGTATAGCGGGCCAGGGCATTGAAGCGGTCATGGGCCACCGGGCGGTAGGCCAGGCCGAGGCTCGCCTCGGTGAAGCGGGCCTCGGTTCGATCCTGGTCGCGGTCGCGGGTGGTGCTGTAGCGGTACTTGCCGAGCAGGGTAAAGTCCGGATGCAGCTTAAGCTCCAGGTGATTCACACTCAGGTATTGCACCCGGTCGACGCCCCCCTCTTCCCAGCGGGCCTCGCCGCGGGTCGACATCTTGAGCCCCGGCCGCGGGTTGTAGGAGAGCCCCAGGGCCGCGGTATAGCGCCGGTCGTCCTCGGGGGCGGCATCGATCTCGCTGTACTCGCCCGAAAGGAGCATGCGCAGCCCCGGGCGCAGATCCCAGCGTCGCTCGGCGCCGAACAGGGAGAGGTTGCGATACCCCGAAGCCGAGCGCTGCCACTGGTATTCGGAGTAGACCCTGGCCATGGCCCCGACCGGGGTCTCGCCGCCGAGGATGGTCGAAGAGGTGCGGCCGACGCGCTCCTCGGCGACCCGCTGGCTCAGATAGAGGCGGCTCTGGCCGACCTGCAGGCTGGCCCCGGCCTGGGCCGAGCGCCCCTCAGAGCCGACGGTGCCGCTGCCGTTCAGGGCGAGCCAGCGATTGAGCTGGTATTCGGCGCCGAGAGTGGTCTGGTTGTTGGTCTCGCCGCTGAAGCTCTGCTGGTGCTCCAGGTAGGAGTTGAGCTGCTCTGTGACATCGAGGTGCAGGCGGCCCGCGCCTATGTGCGACCGGTCGAGGGACATTCCGCTGGCCGCCTCGCTGTCGCGGAACCGGTATTCGAGGGCAAAGCCCCAGCGCTTGCGGTCATGGGCCCACTGCAAGGTGCCCTGGCGGGACTCTTCGAGGGCCTGGGGATCGCTGCTCTCGAACTCCTCCTGGTCGTAGCGACCGAGCAGCCGGTCACGCTCGCTGAGCTGCAAACTGGTATGCACCCCGGCCTTCTCCGAGCCCTGCTCTGCAGAATTGCCGCTGGAGAGAAAACCGGGCCTGAGCTGCTTGACATAACCGCCGGCGCGGTAGCGCTCCGGCGAGCCGAACCATTCGCCCAGATCGAGCTCGAGGGCGAACTTCCAGGCCTCGCCCTGCTGCTCTGCGCTGGGGGCGATCTCCTGGTAGGAGAGGCCGCCGTCTTCGCTGACGAAGGTCAGCGAGTCGGTGCCGCTGCTCTCGGCGTACTCGGCCACCAGGCGGGTGTTCTTGCCGAGCTTCACCTCGGCATCGACCCCCTGCAGTTCGTAACGCCCTGCAGCCAGTTCGTCGTTGACGTAGGTGCCGCCCAGCGCCAGGTGGTCGCCTAGCTGCTGGCGCACCCGGCCGCCGACGGCAGTTTTTTCAAAGGAATCGACCTCGGTTTCGTAATCGACCTGGATAAAGACCGGGTTGCCCGGCAGCAGCGCATCGTCGATCAGCCGCCCGTCCTGGTGGACGCTGGCCACCGGGCGCCGAAACAGGATGCGCCCCTCGTCGTACTTTACGGTGTAGTCGACGTTCTGCTCCTGGGGCATGCGCGCAAGGGTCAGCCCGGTGTCCTTGTCTCGCACCACCAGGGTGAGCTGTTCGCTGCCTTCGATCACATCGCCCTGGCTCAGGTAATAGAGAGAGCCGCCGGTGGAGCGCAGTTCGTCACGCACATGCTGCTGGTGCACCTCGGCTCCGAAGAGCTCGACCTGGGTCGTGGCGTCGCCGTAGCGGGTCTGCGATGGCGACCGGTAGACCAGGTGCCCGCCATAGAGGGTGCGCTGATAGGCGGCCAGCTCGGTGCCGGTGAGGCTTAGGCCGTAATTTCCCACCAGCAGGTGCAGCTCGTCGCTGTCGATGGCCAGGTAGAGCTTGCCCTGGCTCTGGGTGTCGTAAACCGTGGTGCTGTCATCGCCGTAGACCGGGTAGAACTTCTCCGGGTCGAGGTTGGTCAGCAGGCGGTCGCTTTCAACGGCGTCCAGATCGGAGAAGAGCTTTTCCAGCTTGTTGCTGCCGGTATCAAAGGCGGCGGTGATCAGGTACTTGCCGGCAATCACCCCCTTGAGGTAGAGAGCCAGGCGCCCCTCGCCGACAATCTCGTCGGCGTCGGCGGTGCCTGCGTTCTGCAGGTTGCCGCGAGTCTTGATCTGGCTGAGCTTGCCGTCTGCAAAAGCGAGCAAGAAGAGCCGGGTGTCGCTGACCTCGACCTGCCGCTCGATGCGGCCGACATACCCCTTGGGGTCGGTAACCTCGATGCTGAGCAGGTTCTTGCCGTCGGCCAGCTTGAGGGTCGTTGCAAAGCGCCCGTCGGGCTGCAGCT
>CALZIZ010000242.1 GCA_945787465.1 uncultured Desulfuromonadales bacterium | reverse complement strand
CGCTGCTCTACCAGAACTTCTGGTGCCGCTACCTCTGCCCCTACGGCGCCCTGCTCGGCCTGCTCAGCATGCTCAGCCCGATGAAGATTCGCCGCCAGACAGACTCCTGCAACGGATGCCGAACCTGCAGCCGGGCCTGCCCGTCCCGACTACCGGTGCACAACAGGGGGACGATCCACAGCCCCGAATGCACCGGCTGCCTCTCCTGCGTCGACGCCTGCCCGGTCGGCTCCCTCGATATGGCACCCCCTTTCTGGAAGCGGCCCCTGCCCCGCTGGGTCTTCCCGGTTCTGGTGGTGGCCCTGTTCACCGGCGGCGTCACCCTCGGCATGGCCACCGGTCACTGGCAGAGTTCCCTGAGCTACCAGGACTATCAGCGGCTGATTCCCATGGCGGGGTATTTCAGTCATTAACCATTTTCAGGTGACCTGAAAGGAGATCGAAAATGAAGACTGAAAAGATGGCGTCCCTTGAAAACCAGATCATCGCCCAGGCCCCCGATGCCATTCTGTTTTCTGACCGCGAAGGGATTATCCGCCTCTGGAACAGGGGGGCCGAAACCCTTTTCGGCCTCGCTGCCGAGCAGGCCCTGGGGCAATCCCTCGACCTGATTATCCCCGAGCGGTTGCGCGCCGTGCACTGGCAGGGGTACCACAAGGTCATGGCGAGCGGAGAGACGCATTACGGCAATAAAATGCTCGCCGTCCCCGCGCTGCGAGGCGACGGCAGCCAGTTCTCCAGCGAATTCTCCATTGTCATGCTCAAGGATGAAAATGGCGAAGTTTTGGGAATGGCTGCGATCATGCGCGACGTCACCGCCCGCTGGGAGAAAGAGAAAACGCTCAAAAACCGACTGGCAACCCTGGAAAAGGAGAGAACGCGATGAACGAAAAATCACGCAATGCTTTGCTTATCTTAGCGATGATTCTGGCCATAGGACTTGCGGTGATGCTCCCCGGTCAGGCCGCCGCCCACTGCGACACCCTCGACGGGCCGGTGGTGCTCGAGGCGCGGGCCGCCCTGGAGCGGGGGGATGTCACCCCGGTGCTCAAGTGGGTGCGAGCCGAGAATGAACAGGATATCCGCACCGCCTTCGATAAAACCCTGGCGGTGCGCAAGCTCAACCCCGAAGCGCAGCAACTGGCCGATATGTACTTCTTCGAAACCCTGGTGCGCATCCACCGCGCCGGCGAGGGGGCCCCCTATACGGGGTTGAAGGCCGCCGGGGTCATCGAACCGGTGGTAGCCAAAGCCGATCAGGCCCTGGCGCAGGGCTCGGTGGAGGGGCTGGCCAAGGCGATCGCCGCCCACACCGAAGAAGGAATCAAGGAACGGTTCCACCACGCCCTGCACGCCCAAAAACACGCAGCCAAAAACGTGGAGGCCGGCCGGGAGTACGTTGAGGCCTACGTCACCTACGTTCATTATGTTGAAGGGATCGCCCAGGCGGTCCACAGCGCGCCCCATCATGGCGCCCCCCCCTCCCCCGTCGCTCACCAGCACTGATCTACGGTAATAACGCGGCTCCCCGATTGGGGAGCCGCCTGGCTCGCTCCGCCCAAGTGCATGAGCCAGATCCCTTCCCCCGCCACTTATCCCTTGGTCAGCCACCATCGATCACAGAACCACCTTGTGGCCACAGCTCCCAGCACCGCCATCATTAATGAGCTATCTATCTAAAAACACTTAGAAAAGCCCCACTTGACAGGGAGTTGACTGCACATAAACTTCTATTTGAGAGGAATTGCACCATACCCGGTGGAACACAACCCGATCAACAGGCGCGGGAGGACAGAATGAACGTTTTTGACTTCGCCATGAAAATGGAGCAGGACGGCAAGGCTTTCTACCTGAAGCTGGCGGAAAAAACCGCGTTGGCCGGACTGAAAAACATTTTTACCCAACTCGCCGAGGATGAGCAGAAGCATTACGACACCTTCGCGGGGTTGAAGAAAAAGGCTCCGCCGGCCATGCAGGCATCCACCGCTCTAAAGAATGCCAAGAACGTTTTCGAAAAACTGCGGGGTGAAAAATCGGCCCAAGCCAAGGACGACCTCGAGGGGTATCAGCATGCCATGAAGCTTGAGGCGGAGAGTTTTCGCTTTTACGAGGATGCCGCAGGCAAGGAGGGCGACGAGAAGATCAAGGCCCTGCTGCTCAAGATCGCCGGCGAGGAACAGAAGCATTTCAACATCCTGCAGAACGTCTACGACTTCGTCAACGCCCCGAACCAGTACTTGGCCTGGGTCGAGTTCAGCAACCTGGACGAGTTCAGAAACTTCGGGCGGGAGTAAGCGCACAGCAGGGTCCGGAACCTCGGGGTGGACAACAAAATCGCTAAGAAAGTCGACCGTTTTCACAAGGACAACCTGTGCAATTTCGGCAGAGAGCCACTGCCTTTCAACGATCCGAAAGACTAGGATGTCATCAAGGCGGGCGATTAATCCGCCGAGTCATCCTGAGTGTAACAACCAGAGAAAGGAGACCATCATGGGAACCCATTACATCATTGACGGATGCATCAATTGCGCTGCCTGCGCAGCCGTCTGCCCGGTCACCGCAATCAGCGAGCAGGGTGACGTGCATGTCATCGACAAAGAAATTTGCATCGATTGCGGTGAATGTGATGAGGTATGTCCCGTGGATGTCATCAAGTGGGAAACCACGGCCTGAGCCCGCCGGGCTGAGGCCACGATGAAACCAAGCCCCACCGGAGCAGAACTCCGGTGGGGCTTTTATCGCTTCAGGGGGATGAATAACCGGCTCCGCCCGGGTGGGGAAATCATCAAATCGAGATCTGCGAGCAGCGTCTGCAGGTTGTCGACATCGAGTCCGATAATCGACCGTCCTTTGGTTCCCATGCGTACATCCCGGGTTGTCTGGATACAGTCTCTCGCGGCTCACCTTCTGTTTACCGCACCCAGCAAAGTTGGCAACCCGTGCGTGCCCCTCGAAGCCTCCTGGAAGCCCGTCGGACTGCCCCTTGATTTGCGATTGCGCCGATGGTCGGTTAAGCTTATTAAAAGCGGGCTATCAAGACATCGGGAATGCATATGGTCGAAATCGAGCAAAACTTCAGCCGCGGCGTGCTGGTGCGATTGGTGGTCGTGTTGACTCTGGTGGCCGCCGTACTGGCGCTCAATACGGGCTTTATCACCAATGTCTACATGCGCAACCAGTTGACCTTCACCGGCTGGATCATCAATGGCGGTATCCTCGCCCTCTTTCTGCTTGGCCTTGCGCGCATCGTTTTGGTGCTTCGCCGCTACATGGAGGAGGAACGTGCCCTCAACAGGTTCGTGCGCGCCCTTGTGGACGATCAGCCCAACCCGGCTGCCGGCCTCCATCCCGGCAGCCTGATCACTTATCGCTACCAGGCGATCCTGACCTTGAGCCGGGACAATGCGCCCGTTAACCACGCCGCTCTGGCTTCAGCCCAGGTGGCTCGCGAGAGCACGCTGATCTCGCTGCCCAAATTCGTGAATAACATTCTGATCCTGACCGGGGTCTTTGGCACTATCGTGTCCTTGTCCATTGCCCTGGTCGGGGCCTCCAATGTGCTCGGCGCTCCCCAGCAGGGGCCTGGCAGCATGGGCATGGTGATTCACGGAATGTCCACCGCCTTATCGACCACCATCACAGCAATTGTCTGCTATCTGATCTATGGGTATTTCTACCTGAAGCTGACCGATGCCCAGACCCACGTCTTCAGCCAGGTGGAAGAGGTGACGACCCTGCATCTTATCCCACGCTACGCCCACACCCCCGAGGATCTGGTGCAGCGCGTGACGGCACTGGTCAAGGGGCTTAGCCAGGTCACCGAGATGATGCGCGCGGCCCAGACCGATTCTGCCGAGGTCAGCAACCGACTGCACGGCCTGATCGCGGACTTGAATCAGCGCACCGAACCGATGTATGAGGACCTGGAGATCATTAAAAAGATTTTGCGAGAGGGCTTCCGTTTGCCGGAGTCCGATTCGCACTGACGCCTATGGACGAAAAATTCGTTGACCTCCGACAGAATCACGGACACTCAGGGCTGGACCACAGCTTCTGGCCGTCTTTTACGGATATCATGATGGTGGTGGTGATGATCTTTATCATTGCCAGTACCGTATTGATCATGCGCAACTGGGAATTGGTGGCCGAACTGCGGGCCACGCTCGAGGCGGAACGCCAGGCCCGGGCCAAAGTGAGCGTTTTTCAGGCCACCAGCCGCAGTCTGGAAGAGCAGCTGGCCCAGGCCCAGCAGGCGCTCTCCGAGTCGCGGATCCGCAACCTGCAACTGGTCGAGTTGACCCAGGAGCAGCGCGAGCTCATTGTCAGGCATCTTGAGCAGCTGCTGGCACTGCGCACCGAGCGGGATCAACTCACCGGGCAAGTGGAGAGCACCCGCCGCCAGGCGGCTCTGCTTGGCGACCAGCTGGCTCAGAGTCAGCTTCGCTATACACAACTCGAGCAGGAGCATGAGCAGCGTGCCACCAGGCTGGAGGAGCTGCTGACGGCTCTGGCTTTGCTGGAGCAGCGTCAGCAGGAGAGTCTGGCCGAACTCGGAACCCTGCGCCAGGAACGGGCGGAGGAGGCTCAGAGGCTGGCTGCGCTCGAAACGGACTACAAATCCCTCGATGAGAAGTACCAGAAGCTGATCCGCCCGGCACGCAGCGTCGCAGGAAAGCAGGTTGTCGAAGTGCTTTACCGGCGCAACGGAGGCGCCCCTCAAATCCAATTGCGCCTGCCGCGGGATAAGGGTTTCAAGGTGTTCTCGGCCTCGACCATGCACCAGCGCCTGGCAGCCCTTAAGAAGCAGCATGGCAAAGATCTGTACGTGAAGATCATCATCCCCCAGGACAGCGGCTTGACCTACAATGAAGCCTGGGATTTCACCCGCAACCTCCTCGATCGCTACGACTACTATTACCAGCCTTAGGGTGCATTTTGCCTGTTGTTCAGGCGCACCCAAACAAGAACCTCCAGGTCATTTCGACCTGGAGGTTGAGAGCGATGGGTAGTAAAAGCCGGTCAGGGCGGCGGCCCCCTGTCCTGCAGCCAACCCTCAACTGGAACGCGGCTGGCAGAGGTCGCGGCTTTCGTTGGCCTTGGCTCCGCACTTGCCGCAGACCACCGTCGGCTTATCGGAGCGCCGGTCGCATGTGCATATCATGAAACTGCGGGGTCTCGCACTTATCCTTTTTGCCCATGGGAATCTCCTTTGCTGTCTGTTCTCTGATGATATCATAAGGCCGACGGAAAGACCTGCCGAGAGCGAATTGTTTCAGTCGGCCTCCCAGCCTTGAACTCAGCTCCCGCAGAACAGCAAGAGCCTCCAGGTCATTCGACCAGGAGGCTCTTGTTTTATCCATTGCCGGCCCGTGGTGCTAGGGGCTACCATCGAATTTAGCAGGTGGAGCCCCCTTACCTTAGGCGGTTACTATGTCTTAGGCCTTCTGTTCGTCATTGAACATTTCGTATCAGGCCATGGTCGTCGACCGCCTGTGCATACCATTCGGCTTGCAACATCAGGTAATCGACCTGAAACTGACCGTAAATGTTTTTCACTGCCAGTTCAATGTCACCGGTTCGCGCCGCCTCAACAACCAAGTCATTCAGCGTATGCCGGCCGTAGCGGTCGACCAGGTAGGTCACCATCAGGTAACTCTGATAATAGGCACTTTGAATTGCGGCATCGTCCAACCCTTCGAAAGTCTTTTCCAGCCGTGACCAATCGATAAATTTCATCGGAAGGGCCCCCTCAGGGGGGGGCAAAAAAGGCCGACCGGCAACTTCGGCCAAACCTTCATTCAACCAGACCGGAATGCTCCCTCGGGCCATAAAACGAACCAGGACATGACTGTATTCGTGGTACAGCAGAGCCTTGAGATGGAGCGGCAGTTGGGTGATACCGCCCACCGGAATCCGGATCTTGCCATCATAAACACCCGCCGTCCAAGCCGGAGCGCCGGTCAGGTCGTTGTACACATCTCGGGAATAAACCAGGACAGGAACCTGCACCTGAGGATAGTACCCAAATTCAGAACCGAGCTCATTGTAGGCGTCCTCGAGAACATCGAGGATCTCATCGCCAAGATTTTCATTAAGATCGCCGTCACAAGAAACGGAAAAATTCCCTCCCTGCGTGCTGACCATGCGGTCTTCGACAGGGAGTTCACGATCAACCCGCTGCAGCAGTTCCGCAGCCCGAACATCCCTGGGGAGACCCTCGACTGCTTCCCCGAGCACCTGCCGGGCGCGGTAAAGCTCACCGGTGGAGTAGTACAACTCACCTAGCAAATATAGAATGCGAGGGTCATTATCGGCCATGGCCAGCGCTTCATTGTATTCTGTTTCAGCTCCCCCCGTGTCGCCCGATTTCATCAGGGCCACCCCGCAGTAGACCCAGAACCTTTGGTCAGTCTCGGCATACCCCTTTCCACGATGGAAAAAATCGATCGCCTGTCCATAGTTGCGGGACTGCAGCATTTCGAGGCCAAGCTGCAGGTAGCATTCAGCGAGGTTGCGGCGGATAACCGCTTCGTAGGGAAGCGCCCGGGAAGCCTCGAGCAGTTTGGGGAGGGCTTGCTGGGGAGCCCCTTCATTCAGAAACTGCACCGCCTCGGCATTGAGATCTGCCGGGGAACTTGCGAACACCGGGGAGCCCGGCAACAGAACGAGCATTGCCAGAAAAAAAAGAA
>CALZIZ010000241.1 GCA_945787465.1 uncultured Desulfuromonadales bacterium | reverse complement strand
CTGGAGGGTCGGGTCGAGGCGATTCAAGCTAAGCATGCTCAAGAAAACCAAAAGAGGAAATTGTCAGGCTCTGGGTTTTGACTTTTCCAACTTAAAACCAAATTCAGCGGGACTCGCCCCGTCCGGCGAGTTACTTTTCTTGACTGCCAAGCAACCGGGTTAGGTGCCGTGTTTGCAATTTCAGATCCCTGCTGATGAGGCAGGACAAGGGGGTGAGCGTTTTTCCTTCCCACCTTTTTAGGTGGGAGGGCGTTCAATTTATCTTTATGAAAAAAAAGCCTTTATGCCTCCCATAGACAATCTTTTGAATCTCTTCAACCCAGATCCGCGAGACCGATGCGGATCTGGCGAAAAGGACGAGTCTCTCACTTTGGCGAATCATCCGGAAAAAAGTGGTGCAGACCGACGGGCTCAGCACCTCATTTCATGATGTCCTTAGGGGGGATTTTATCGGTGATCTTGTTGCTCTTCGCTTTTTTCACCGGCAAAATTACCCGCTTGCAGTCCTTGTCCAGCGTCATGGTGGCGTTCCATTCAATCTCAAAGGCGTGGTAGCCCTTGGAATCACGATTTTCGGTCTTGGGTGCCAGTTTGGCAAAATCCTTCAAACGTTGTTCCAGGGGCTTGGTCAACATTTTTCGAATCAGCGCCCGGCACTTGTCTTCGGAGGAAGCGGGGCCGTAGGTTTTGCCGGACTTGGCCAGTTTATTGACCTCCGCGCCCCATTTTCCTACTGTCTTGTTGAAGGCGTAGCCGAAATCGTTACAGTGTTCCTCTTCCCCCTTTTTCCTTAGAGCGGAAAGTTTTTTTGAGACCTTGACATAGAGCGGAACATCGATGGTCTTCCCCTTGTTGCCGCAGACATCCGCCGGTATCTGAACCACCACATTCGGAACATTATGGGTTCCCGGCTTCAGGAATCGCGACTCGGTGGTCAGCTCGGGAGTGACCGCCTCGGGGCTGCAGTGCACGCCCTTTTTACTCTTGGTGGACTTGACGGACAATTCGGTGGGCGAATAGGCCACCCTCGGGCTGGTAAAGCCTGCCCCGAAGGCACCTGAGGGCAAAGTCGCCTTGGCCTCTTTGAGAGCAAAATCAGCGACCCCCTTGACGTCGGTGCCGACGGGGGTGCAGAACTTGGAATAGAGGCCTTGGGGAAGGTTCAGGTTTAAGACGCCCTGGCTCCGGGTACTGGTGTTTTCCCGGGCCTGTGTTCCCTGCCCTCGCAGAATCTGCCGTATGGCCTCTCTTTGTCTTTGAACAGGGAGAAGATTGTTGAGGGAATCTTTCTTCGGGTAAATATCCCGTCTTTTTATGGTGGCGTAGGTTCTCATAGGCGCCTCCTAAACAGCTACTCGACGCCTGGCTATCAGCTCTTTATCACATCAACGATGGTCACTCCGTGCCCACCGTGCGTTCCCTTGCGGAAGGTCCGGGTCACTCTGTGCCGGCCGATGACCCGCTCCCCGCAGGAGTACCGCTGGTCGCAGGAAACCTGGCAGCGGTCAACGTCATCCGGGTTTCGGCTCCGGTCGTGGAGCAGGCTCCCGGTGCGCCACTTGGTCACGTGAAAATCGTAGAAACGGTTGATCCGTCCGGGCAACTGGCCGATGCGACTCGAACGGCCTCCGTCGCCGACGGTGAAGGTGGAGTCTCCGGCACAGGGGGTTCTCGCCACCCCCGCAGGGCAATTGTTGGAGCGAACTGAAAGCGACTCGGTCACTTGACTCCCGTCCCAGGTCCGCTCGCCTGGATGCACCCGCATTACCGCCGCGATGCCGTATGCGGTCCGCCAGCCCTGGCGCAGGGCGGTAGGGGTGATGTCTATCACCGGGTCGACACTGGTACGTCGGGGACAGGGCCCGGCCAGCCCACGGTGGATGATTTCGCCTGCGCCGAGCTCCTCGGTCGCCGGATTGCCAAATTCGGCCTCCCGTTGCCGGAACTCTTCGACCAGCGGGCGGTGGATTTCGTCTTCCGGAGCAGCATTCTTGTGGACCGGCCCGCTTTCCAGATCCTTGTCTGTGGATGAATCCATCTTGAGCACCCCTGCCGGAAAGGTGGGGCAGCCCAATATCCGCCGCACCACCCGCTGGTGAGTCCGCAGAGAAGAACCGAAAGGGACTTGTGGGACGGTCAGCGGATGAGCATGGCCGACCCTTCGTTTTTGCATCAGGACAAAGGTGCGCATTTTCGTCTCCCTGGGCCTGTTCAGCCAGCATATATTCCCAGTTTATCCCTTTTGGTCCGCATTTCCATCGCCGCCTCGCTTAAAGCCTGCTCAATGGGCGTCGATACCCTCCCTTCCCCGCCCTGCCGCTGAGCCTACTCAGGTATCTTGCGTTGAAGCTCACTCTGCTGCACTACGTGGGTCAACTCATGGGCCAGCAGCCTTTTCCCCTCTTCGGTGCCGGGGGAATACTGCCCGGCGCCAAATACCACATCCTGCCCCAAGGTAAAGGCTCTGGCATTGACCTTGCGGGTCAAATCATTGGCCTTTGCCCCCCCGTGAACCCGCACCTGACTCAAATCCACACCAAGTCGTGGCTCAAAAAAAGACCGACTGGCTTCGGACAGCGGTTGCCCGCCACCGCGCAGATCACCAATCCGGGACCCCAGTTCATCCGTGGCTTCAATGGCACCTCCCCCGTTTCGCTTAGTCTGAAGGAGTTCTTCCTCTTCCTCCTCCTCGACAGGCTGCCGCTGAAGCTCATTCTCGCCTGCAGGGCAGAAACGCTGAATCGGCTCATCCTCGAGCCTTGCTGTGCCGGAAACCGAAGCGGCCTGTTCAGGCTCGGGCATTCGCATGACTGTTTCGGCGACCCGGTCCGCTTCCTTCTCGTAAACATCGTCGGGCGCGCCCACGGTCAACTTGGCCTGGACCCCGGCGGAACGCAGGATATTGCGCACGGAAACCCGCTGCAAAATGCATTCAGGACAATACGAGGGGAAGGATATCTTGCGAAGGATGGGTCCCGGGGCTTTGTGTTTTTTGACGAATGTCTGCATTTTCTCCTCCCCTCTGGGATTTATTAAAAAAGAACGGTCAGCGATCGGCGACGGCCTTTGTTTTTATTCTATCCCTATGCTCCGCTATTTCCAGAAAGATGCTTTCCTCCAGGGGTACCTCACTGGGCCAGAACCCTCTTGGGCTCGGTTAAAACCGCAACGTAATGGACACCCCCATCCCCAGATCGCCAACCAGTTCCTGCAACGGACCGAGTCTGCTGGTGGTTCCTTCGGGCCGAACCATTTCCTCCAGTTGCTCGCCCCGCTGCTCCGCAGCTTCAAGCGGCGTCGGCTGCGGTGCTGCTGGGCACCAAGGATATCAATCTAACCCAGCAGGAAGTCCACAAATTGCAAGCACGGCACGAGGCCCACTGTTGACAGTCATGTCCACTTGAACTGGGGTCTTTACTTGAGCCTCTTGCAAAAGTACATTCAGCCTTCTGAATATACTTAACAAAACGACATAAAAGTAGAGCTTCAAAGGCAACCACATGATATTATTAGGTTCCTACGCCAAATAATACAGAGGGGGCTGCCGATGAAGCTCAAGGCCAGAATATCATGGTTAATGGGAACATTACAGGAAAGTCTGTTCCCACATCTTGATGAGTGCCTCTCGTCCCCACTAACGGAGCCGGAGAAGCGCCTGGTCAAGATCCTTGAGCTTGTACAGATTGAAAAGTATGTCCCGGTCAGTGCCAGCCAGCAATGGCTCGGACGGCCGGTCAAAGAACGTGAATCCATTGCCAGGGCCTTTATTGCCAAGGCGGTTCTGAGATATCAGCATACCAGTTCTTTGCGGAATGAATTACTGAGCACCCCGAATCTGCGGATGATCTGTGGTTTTGCCAAACGGCAGAATGTCCCTTCGGAATCGACGTTCTCCCGTGCCTTTGCCGACTATGCCGCCGCCGGATTAGGGACTCTGGTGCATGACACGTTGGTCAAGGAGCACTTGGGTTCAGAACTGATTGGGCATGTCAGCCGGGACTCCACGGCGATCATCGGCCGGGAGAAACCGGCAAAGAAAATCAAGGCGGTAAAGGTGTCCAAGAAAAGAGGACGCCCCGCCAAGGGTGAAATCAGGCCACTTGCGGAACCGAAACGTCTTGAGGTTCAGCGTAGTCAGTCCGCACAAGAGGCCATTGCCCTGTTGCCGACAGTCTGTGATCGGGGAACCAAGAAGAACGCCAAGGGCTACAAGGAATCTTGGAACGGATTCAAGCTGCACCTGGACGTGAATGACTTTGGCCTTCCCTTAAGCGCCGTGCTGACGTCTGCTTCCGTGCATGACAGTCAGGTCGCCATCCCGCTGATGAAACTGACGAGTGGCAAGGTAACCTACTGTTACG
Source organism: uncultured Desulfuromonadales bacterium (assembly GCA_945787465.1). Lineage (GTDB taxonomy): Bacteria > Desulfobacterota > Desulfuromonadia > Desulfuromonadales > Trichloromonadaceae > CALZIZ01. Next base: position 931 of record CALZIZ010000241.1, on the reverse strand, counting down.
ACCTGATGGATGCCGCCTATGACGCAGCTCTGATTTGGGAACAGAGCAAAGAGCTCGACCATGTGCCGATCATTGACCGAAATCCGCGGGGCAAAGAAGCTCTGCCCATGGCACCTCACGAAGCGGCTCGTTACAATGAAAGAACGACTGCAGAGCGCTGCAACGGCCGCTTCAAGGACGAGTTCGGTGGCCGTTGTGTTCAAGTTCGCGGCCCCGACAAAGTCATGATGCATCTGATGTTCGGCATCATCGCATTGTTTGCCGATCAGTTACTTAAAGTCACTGGTTGCTGATTATCAAAGAACAAACCGGTCAAAAGGGAGCAGTCCGTCAAAAATCAGGAAAAACCACGTCCTGAGTTGCCCGGTCGCTGACCTTCTGGGGTAATTTGGATCGTCCTTTGGTCTAGCTCTGGGAGCTCAGAGCTAAGACTTTTGCAAGAGGATCGTATAAGTGGTGATTTATTGGAAACGTATCCCCCAATGAAACTTGGGAAACTTGGAGGCCCCCCGGTCTGACCCCGGGACCTCTCTCAACTCCTTCCCGTAGACCAAGCCATCTCACAGCAACATCTGAATACTGTGCGTCGATGAATAAAGCCCCGCAGCGAAGCGGGGCAAAGAATGAGCAACTATGAACCAGTTGTCAGCAGCTATGGGCGTACACAGATTGAGTCTGTTCCCGAAAACTCAGTGCCATCCAACAATGCACCGGTTAGTGTGGCTTCGCCACTGCTGTCGGGCGCCCAATTGCTGGTATCGTCCTCAAAATGACAGACTAAATCCGGAAATTCATCACTGTTTGTATACTCTACTCCACACAGCGGTCCTTTATTGCCTCTTACACGAACCTCCAGTCCCCCGAAGGACAGAGTGTCGAGGTCGATGTTTGTAACATCGAATGTATCACTGCCCAAAATTGCGACGGGAAT
>CALZIZ010000240.1 GCA_945787465.1 uncultured Desulfuromonadales bacterium | reverse complement strand
CAGGCGCATGTCCCGAACCTTACCCTTGGCAACCTTGGTAAACTGAACCCCGAAACCCTGCAGAGTTTCCACGTCCAAATTGGGGCCGTAGGCAAAATAAAGCATCTGTACGTCCTCCTTCAAAAGGGGATAGTGGGACCCTGTTTGTAGAAAAACTTGCCGGCTTGCTTCTATTGAAGCTCCTTTCGACAAACACACAGGGCATTCTGGGACCCTCCCAAGCAAATGGGATTTTTGCATTTAGCTTACCCTATATTTCGCCCCTGTCTGCAGACAGCTTGAATTATCTGCCCGTCCCTGTTTTAATTAACATACTGTGCTGATCCCAGCAGCCAAGGAAATTGAGGCGTGAGGGGAAAATTCCGTCAAAGGATTGACTCTTCACCTTTCTCCCCTTACACCGCACCCCACACGGATTCAGCTTTTCCCCATGGAGGCTTGCCATGATCCGTCCCGACCTCGACCCGCAACTGGCCCGCGAAACCATCGACACGATCCGCCTGCTCTCCGCCGACGCCGTTGAACAAGCCGCTTCAGGCCACCCCGGCACCCCCATGGAGGCTGCGCCCATCGGCTACCTGCTCTTCAGCCGTCATCTGCGATACAGTCCACGCAACCCTCAGTGGCCGGGACGCGACCGCTTTATCCTCTCCTGCGGCCACGCCTCGATGCTCCTGTACAGCCTGCTCCACCTCTCGGGCTATGAACTGCCGCTCGAGGAGCTGAAGAACTTCCGCCAGCTCGGCAGCCCCACCGCAGGGCACCCCGAGTTCGGCCACCTGCCGGGCATCGAAACCACCACCGGGCCGCTGGGGCAGGGGTTTGCCGTCGGCGTCGGCATGGCCATGGGCGCACGCCTGCTTGCCGAGCGGGTCGATGAGGGGCTCTTCGACTACCGTATCTATGCCCTTTGCTCCGACGGCGATCTCATGGAGGGGGTTTCGGCAGAGGCCGCATCCCTGGCCGGGCACCTGGGGCTAGGCAACCTGGTCTACCTCTACCTCGACAACCACATCACCATCGAGGGGGACACCTCCCTGGCCTTCAGCGAAGAGGTCGCCACCCGGTTTCTTGCCTACGGCTGGCAGATCGAGCGGGTCGAGGGGGAGAACCTTGCTGAGATCGACGCCGCGATCGAGCGGGCCAAGCTCGACGCGCGCCCCTCGCTGATCATCGCCCGCACCCACATCGGCCAGGGCGCGCCGAACAAGCAGGATACCGCCGACGCCCACGGCGCCCCCCTGGGCCCCGAAGAGCTGCGGCTGACAAAAGCGGCCCTGGGGCGCGATCCCCAAGCCAGCTTTGTCGTCCCTGAGACGGTGCGCGCGCATATGGCAGAGGCCGAAGCGCGCGGTGAACAACTCGAGCGCACCTGGCGCAGCGAACTGGAACGCCTGCAGGATGAAGACCCCGAGCGCTTCGATCGCTGGCTGCAGGCCGCTGAGGGAAACTTTCCGGCGGGATGGGATAAACACCTTCCGGTTTTCGACCCGGCCGCAGGCGCCATGGCGACCCGCAAGGCGAGCGGCCTGGCCCTCAATGCCCTGGCCCGGCAACTGCCCTTTTTGCTCGGCGGCTCGGCGGACCTGGCGCCTTCGAACAATACCGAACTCAAAGGCGAAGCCTCTTTCACCCCACAGCACAGTGGCCGCAATATTCATTTCGGCGTGCGCGAGCACGCCATGGGCGCGGTGCTCAACGGCCTGGCCCACACCCCCGGGTTGCTCCCCTTCGGCGGCACTTTTCTGATTTTCTCCGACTACATGCGCCCGCCGATGCGCCTGGCCGCCTTGATGGGCATCTCACCGATCTACGTCTTCACCCACGACTCCATTGGCCTTGGCGAAGACGGCCCGACCCACCAGCCCATTGAGCAACTGGCGGGGCTGCGCGCTGTGGCCAACCTGACGGTCATCCGCCCCTGCGACGCCAACGAAACGGTCGAGGCCTGGCGCCAGGCCATCCTCAACCGCCGCGGCCCGACGGCCCTGGTCCTTTGCCGCCAGAGCCTGCCGGTGCTCGACCGTGCCCAGTTTCCTCCAGCTGCCGAACTCGGCCGCGGCGGCTATGTGCTGACCCCTGAAAAGGGCAAACTCCAGGCCATCCTCATCGCCAGCGGCTCAGAGGTGCACCTGGCCCTCGAGGCCTGCGAGCAACTCACCCAGCAGGGGCTCGGGGTGCGGGTCGTCTCCCTGCCGAGCTGGGAACTCTTCGAGGCCCAGCCTGCAGATTACCGCAACGGCGTGCTCCCCCCCGATTGCCAGGTGAGAGTGGCCATCGAAGCTGCGGCATCCTTCGGCTGGGAGCGCTATGTTGGAAACAAGGGGGCGGTCATCGCCATGAGCGGGTTCGGCGCCAGCGCCCCGGGCGGGCAGTTGATGAAGCATTTCGGCTTTACCGCCGAAAATATTGTTACAAAAGTGCAAGAGCACTTGCACCTGTAGGAGCGAATTCATTCGCGAAGCTTTTCGCCTTTAAAATCCTTCGCGGCTGAAGCCGCTCCTACAAAAAAACCTGCCACTAACAGAATAAGTGGTATGTCCCTGTAGGACCGAATTCAGTCGTGAAGGGTTTTGGGTTTTCCCCTTAGCCCTTAGCCCTTAGCCTTTTACCAACACAGCCGCCTGCCCTTCGCGGCTAAAACCGCTCCTACCCCAAAGACATTCCAAGGGTCTTGCTTAAGGGATGAACACCCTCCCCCCCAGATTAAAACCACATAACACTTAAAAATACAACACCCTGTCTGCTTTCGAAGACCGGATTAAATCCCCTAAAAACCGCGTCTTTCATACTTTTGTTGGAATTCCCGTCTCAAATTCGCGACGATCCTGCCTGACATACGCACACCTCCCCTTCCCGCCCCACCAGCCAACATCATCTAACCATCTGTTTTAACAAGCCTTAAACAGGTTGGCACGAGTACTGCTAACCTACCAAACACAGAAAACGAGCCACCTGTTTTCCATGAAGCATCCTTGCAAGGTCTGGTTGCTCATCGAACCCAACAAAACAACAGAGGAAAAGGAAAAAACCAAATGAAAAAGTTTATCGTACTCGCTTTCGCAGCAACTCTGGCCTTCGGGGCCTCCGCCGCCTTCGGTTTCGGTAATCTCGGAACCGAGGTGAACAACTTCTGCCCCTCCCAGCCCTACACCGGCGACTGCAACCTCTGCCATGCCGCAGGAAACTTAGGTACCAGCACCCCTGCAATGACCGCTGTCAAAAATGGCGATCTGAGCTTTTTCTGCCAGCCGGCCGGCCCCACCTGCACCGACGCCGATGGTGACAAGTTCTTCGCCGAAGAAGGCTGCGGCAGCGCAGTGGATTGCGACGACAACAACGCGGCCATCAACCCCGGCGCTGCCGAGCGCTGCAGCGACGGCAACGACAATAACTGCGACGGCCTGACCGACGGCAAAGATGCCACGGCCTGCCCCGCGCTCCCCACCTGCACCGACGGTGACGGCGACGGCTTCTTTGTCGAAGGCAAGGACTGCAACACGGCCCAGGATTGCGACGATAACGACGAAACCATCTACCCCGGCGCTACCGAGATCTGCGACGACGGCCAGGACAACGACTGCGACGGCATGGTCGATGAAGGCTGCAACATGGGCGGCGACACTGGCGGCGAAACCGGTGGTGAGCCTGCCGGCGATACCGGTGAGACCCTTTACGACTTCAACTGCGCTTCATGCCACGGCGATCTGCTGATCAGCTCCGATGTCTGCGGCGAGGATGCCGAAAAGATCATGGAAGCAATTGCCGACAACGAAGGCGGCATGGGCTTTCTGAGCTCCCTGACCGACGACCAAATCAAGTCGATCGCCGAAACCCTGGCCAACTGCGACCAGGGCGACGATGAGGACAAAGACGAAGAGGTCGTGACCGAAGAAGACGATGACTCCGAGGAAGAGGAGCGTCCCAGGAAGAGAGAGCGCAAGAATAAGCGCAATCATGACCGCCACGACGACTAAGTTCTGGCCATCAAAACGAAAAAAAGCTGCGAAGGGCTAAGCCCTTCGCAGCTTTTTTTCTTTCATCGGACTCAGCGTTGTCCGCTTGACACCTTGCAAAGACAACCAAATCCCCCTCCATCCCCCTTCAGAAAAGGGGGAGGCTAGTTCTTCACCTCGACCAACCCCCGCAGCTCTTCGAGCAGTCCACGCACAAAATCGTACCCCTTCTGCCAGAAATCGGGGCGGGCCAGGTCGATCCCCAGCGGTTTGAGCAAGACATCCGGCGCCTGGCTGCCCCCCTTGGAGAGCAGCTCCAGGTACTTCGGCACGAAAGATGTTCCCTCCTCGAGATAGCGCTGATACAGGGCCAGCACCAGCAGTTCGCCGAAGACGTAGGAGTAGCAGTAAAAGCGGCTGTGAATAAAATGGCCGATATAGCTCCAGCCCCAGCGGTAAGGCTCGATCATGGTCACCGAATCGCCGAACAGCCTGGCGTTCTCGGCCCACCACAGCTCGCAGTATTCCTCCGGCGAAAGCAGCCCCTCGGCGCGTTTTTTGTGGGCGGCAAGCTCGAAGCGGGTCAGCGCGTTTTGGCGAAAGGTGGTGGCGATGATGTCCTCGAGCTTGGCGCACAGCAGCTCTATCTTGACCTGGCGGTCCTGCTCGCGGTCGAGCAGGTGGCGGGTCAGCAGCATTTCTCCAAACACGCTGGCGGTTTCGGCAAAGGGCAACGAAGCGTGATAGTGAAACAGGTTCTGCTTCTGGGCAAGGGCATAGTGCACCCCGTGGCCGAGTTCATGGGCCAAAGTCGAGACGTCCCGCAGATTGCCGGTATAGTTGAGCAGCACATAAGGGTCATAGCCGGGCATCATGCCCATGCAGAAGGCCCCGCCCGTCTTGCCCGCCTTGGGCAGCAGGTCGATGCGCCTCTCGGCAAAGAAGCCCTGGGCGAGCTCGGCAAGCTGCGGCGAGAACCCGCCAAAGGCCTCGAGCACCAGGGCCTCGGCCTCGGCAAAAGGCACCTGCCGGCTTTCGCCACCAAGCGGCGCATAGATATCAGTGTTCTTCATCTGCTCCAGGCCGAGCAGCTGACGCTTGAGCTCGAAATACTCCTGGGCCAGGTCGTAGTTCTGCTCGGTGACCTCCATCATCTTCTCGACCATCTCGGGCCGGGTTTCGCTGGCCAGGTGGGTAGGGGTCATGATATCCGGATAGCGGCGCAGCTCCACCTCCTTGCCATGGTCGAGGAAGATGTTGTTGAAACAGGACGACAGAACCAGGGCGTTATCGGCATGGTGCTCCAAAAATGTTGCAAAAGCCCGCTCCCGCAGCTTTCCGTCAGGGTGATGCAGCAGTCCGAGCAGCTCCTCCCCGGTGACCTCCCGGGGCGCATCCTCTGCCGGCATCTGAAAAGG
>CALZIZ010000239.1 GCA_945787465.1 uncultured Desulfuromonadales bacterium | reverse complement strand
ATCGCGGCCCTCAAGGACGACCCCACCCTGGACACCGAGCTGCCGCTGCAGCTCCAACATGGACTGCCGCACCGCGGGTCGGGCGGAGACCGCAGAGGTCAGCAGGCTGACCTCCGGGGTGCGAATGGCCTGGGAAACATCCTCGCCATTAAGCAATACACGCTCGCCATCGCCCAATCGTTCGAACTCGACATTCAGGGTTTGACAGAGGCGGCCAAGGGCCTGGTCATCGGTGATATCGATATTCCTGCGATGAGCCGCCAGGGCAACTGCCCGGTACATGGCCCCTGTATCTATATTGACATAGCCCAGGCGGCTGGCAAGCAGCTTACTCAAGGTGCTTTTCCCGGCCCCTGATGGCCCATCGATGGCAACGATCAGTTCGCGCTTCAAACTGCAACTGCTCCTTTTCTTCAAGACCGAAAACCCGCAAGTCCAAAAGGGTATAGGCTTACCGCGGGTTTCCGTCAGACTTTAAATCTGGTTTTTTGATTTTCTTGGAACAAACACCCTTGGCGGCAATATCACATATCACCCCTTCTCACACCTGACCTTCTGAAGCAATTCCCAGAAGTCGGGAAAAGAAGTAGCGGTACATCCCGTATCAGCAATGGTCATTTCAGAATCGGCACGCAGCGCAGCGATTGCCATGCTCATTGCGATGCGGTGGTCGCCGTGGGACTGGACCTTGCCGCCGCTAAGTTTCTCTTGCCCATGGATCACCATGCCGTCATCCCGGGCTTCAACCTGCGCGCCCAGCGCCCCGAGCTCCGAGACCATGGCGGCAATGCGGTCGGTCTCCTTGACCCGCAACTCACGGGCGTCACGGATAGTGGTGACCCCTTCGGCGAATGCCGCAGCGACGCTGATCACGGGGAACTCATCGATAGCCCGGGGCACCAGGGCCCCGCCGATTTCTATTCCCTTCAGATCGCTTGAGCGAACCAACACATCGGCCACCGGCTCCCCGCTGACTTCGCGAAGGTTCTGCAGCTCCAGCTGCCCCCCCATAGCGGTGAGAATGTCGATAATCCCGCTGCGGGTCGGGTTGATGCCGACGTTTTTAATCAGCAACTCCGACCCGGGGGTGATCAGGGCGGCGACCATGAAAAAGGCCGCCGAGGAAACATCCGCAGGTACGAAAACCTCCCGCCCCTCGAGGCTCGGCAGCCCGGTCAGCGTCACCCCGCCGTCAAAAGGTTGCACATCAGCTCCAAAAAAAGTCAGCATGCGCTCGCTGTGGTCGCGCGACAGGTGCGGCTCGCGCACCGTGGTCTGACCCTCGGCGTAGAGGCCGGCCAGCAGCACTGCCGACTTGACCTGGGCACTGGCAATGGGCGAATTGTAGCTGGTCGCAGCCAGGGACGTGCCCTGAATAGCCAGCGGTGCGTATTCACCGCCACCGCGCCCCCAGATGCGTGCCCCCATGGGCACCAGAGGGGTCAGCACACGCTTCATGGGCCGGCGCCGCAGATACTTATCGCCAGTGAGCACGCTGAAAAACTTCTGCCCGGCCAGCAGACCGGTCATCAGCCTGATGGTCGTCCCTGAATTGCCGCAGTCAAGGACATCGCCAGGCTCTTCAAGCCCGTGCAGGCCCTTGCCATGGATCTTGAGGATTCCCTCGGGCAACTCTTCGATGCTAACTCCCATGGACCGAAAGGCGTTCAGAGTGGCATGATTGTCCTCGCCATGAAGAAACCCGCGCACCACCGTTGTCCCCTGGGCCAGAGACCCGAGCATAATCGAACGATGGGAGATGGACTTGTCGCCGGGAACGGTTATTTCGCCCCCCAAGCCCCTGGCAGGGGCAACGGTTTTTGTCTCGATCATTATAAAAACCAATTTTGAGTTTTGAGGTTTTAATTTTGAATGTCAGGTTCTGAGTTCTGAGCTGGTACCTTGATTCGAATTTAACTCAAAACTAAGAATTCAAAATTCAAAATTACTTCAAAGGATTGCATCCCGGCTCTGCTTGGAGCGAAGGAAAAACTCATAAAGCTTCTCCCCTTCTCCCTGCCTTACATCTTCCTTGAGTTCTGCGAAAAAGTGCTCGAAACGCTCCATCATTTCGATCAGGGCGCTGCGGTTGGTCAGAGCGATATCCCGCCACATGGTGGGATCGGATGAGGCGATGCGGGTAAAATCCCTGAACCCCCCGGCCGAATATTCCAGGATATTCTCCTCGTAGCGATCATAGGTGCCTACGGCATTGACCAGGGAGTAGGCGACCATATGCGGCAGGTGGCTGATGGCCCCCAGAATGCGGTCATGTTTCTTCACGTCCATAATCACCACCTCGCTGCCGGCAATCTCCCAGGCCCTGTAGACTAACTCCAATGCGGCAGGATCTGTTTGTTCCGTAGGGGTGAGGATGCAGCGACGCCCACGATACAGGGTCGGAAACGCTGCCTCGGCGCCACTTTTCTCGGTACCGGCGATGGGATGCCCGGGAACGAAACAGACCCCGTGGGGCATCAACGGCTCGATGGCTTCGACTACGCTGCCCTTGACGCTGCCCCCGTCAGTCAACACAGATCCCGGCTTCATATGGGGCGCAATAGCGGCGGCCACTTCGGGCAGGGTCAGTACCGGGGTTGCAAGAAAGACGAGGTCTGCATCGGCAACCCCCTCTGCAGGATTCTGGGTAATGCTGTCCACAACACCAAGCTCAAGGGCTCTTTCCAGATTGGCCAGACCGCGGCCGATACCGACGACTTCGCCAACCACCCCGGCCTCTTTAAGAGCCAGGGCCAGAGAACCGCCGATCAGGCCGACCCCAACGACGGCCAGTTTAGGTATAAAAAGCTTTTCCATGAATTTAAATTCCGTAGAAGTCATTTGGCTTTCGGATAGGAGCCAAGAACCTTAAGGAACTGGCAGTAGGTTCGCAACTCATCAATTGCCTCCCGCACCTTTTCGTCCTCGATATGACCCTCGATGTCGAGAAAAAAGATATACTCCCAGGCCTTTTGTTTCATCGGCCTGCTTTCGATTTTTGACAGGTTGATCTCCCGCTTGCTGAAGGGCTCGAGCATGCGGTAGAGAATGCCCGCCGCATCCTTGACACTGAACATGACCGAGGTCTTATCGTTGCCGCTGCGCACCGGGGTCTTCTTGCCGATGACCAGAAACCTGGTGAAGTTATTTGGATTGTCGGCAATCCGTTTTCGCTGGCGATGGCCGCAGCCGTATCATCTTCGGCCACCATCTGCGCGGCAAGGGCTGTGCTGGCGACATCAACCAGGGGAATATCGGGCAGGTTTTCGCTGAGCCAATTTCGGCATTGCGCCAAGGCCTGGGGGTGGGAGACGACCTTTTTCACCTCTTCAAGCTTTCCGCTGCGGGACAATAGGTCATGGGAGACCTCCAGAAGAACTTCGGCGATCACCTGAAGGTCTGACTCCATGAACATGTCCAGGGTATGGGAGACGATTCCTTCATTGGAGTTTTCCACAGGAACCACCCCGTAGTTGGCACGGTCGCGGCCCACCTCGTCAAAGACCGCGGGGATACTCTTCTGGGGCACCAACTGGGCGGACAGCCCGAACTGCTGCAATGCAGCCACATGGGTAAAAGTGGCCTGCGGACCGAGAAAGGCGACCTTAAGCGGTTGCTCCAGCGAGAGGGAGGCAGAGATGATTTCCCGGAATACCCGTTGGATGGCCTGGTTGGGAAAGGGGCCGGGGTTGTTCCGGCTCAACCTCTCATATATAGCCAGTTCGCGGCTCGGCACATAGAAGTCCTGACTGCGGTCGGCCTTGAACTCTCCGACCTTAAGCACGATGCCTGCTCGATTGTTGAGCAGCTCGAGTATCCGATCGTCGATTTCATCAATGTCCCGGCGCAACTGCGCCAGACGATCTTCACGTTTTTCAGACACTTAATCACCCCCAGAACAAAAAATGAAGCTGAAAACTTAGCCCATCTCCCGGCAAAAAGCAATGGCTAAGGGCGAAAGGCAAAAGGCGTAATGAGTAATTAGTGACGAGTAAGAGGTGACGGCCAAGTGACGATTTGCATCCACATCTTTTTTGCCCATTACACATCACATATCACACATTACGCTTTCAAGCCCCTAGCCCCCGCCCTTTTTACCTTGACCCGAAACCGACGCCTGATTAAACTTCTGAGCCATTCATTGGAACTACCAAAAGGAGCAGGTCATGTCCATTTCCGCCAAGGTTAAAAGCTGTATCGAACGGTCTTCCTGGATTCGCAAGATGTTTGAAGAGGGCGCAAGACTGCGCCAGATTCATGGTGAGGAAAATGTCTTTGACTTCACCCTGGGAAACCCCTCGGTGGAGCCCCCTGAGGCATTTCGCCGGGAACTTCTCGAACTGGCCAGCAATCCCATCCCGGGTATGCACCGATACATGAACAACGCAGGCTACGAGGAGACCAGGACTGCGATCGCAGAGGTTCTCAACGAAGGCTCCCCGACGACGGTAAAAGGGCGCCACGTGATCATGACCTGCGGGGCCGGTGGCGCACTCAACGTGACCCTTAAAACCATCCTCAACCCCGGTGAAGAGGTCATCATCCTGACCCCTTTCTTTGTCGAATATAAGTTCTACGTCGACAACCACGGAGGAGTCACCCGCGAGGTCTGGACCGACCCAGAGACTTTTCTGCCCGACCTTGAAGCCATCGAAGAAGCGATCGGTCCCAACACCCGGGCTCTGATTATCAACTCACCCAACAATCCGACAGGTGTGATCTACCCGAAGGATCTGCTCCGGGCCCTCGGTGAACTGCTGGAGCGCAAGGAGCGGGAACTCGACCGCCAGATTTACCTGATTTCCGACGAACCCTACGCCCGCATCGCCTATGACGGTCAAGAAGTTCCCAACATCTTTTCCTGCGTGAAAAATTCGCTGATCGTCACCTCCCACTCCAAGGATCTGGCCCTGCCCGGAGAGCGTATCGGCTACCTGGCTACAAACCCGGCAATGGAGGGGGTCGACCTGTTTCTGGAAGGAGCGGTTTTCTGCAACCGGGTCCTGGGTTTTGTCAACGCACCGGCACTGATTCAGCGCCTGGTGACCAACCTGCAGAAAGAGAGTGTGGATGTGGAGGAATATCGTCGCAAGCGCGATCTGCTCTATAGCCACCTGAGCAGCCTGGGCTTTGAGATGGTCAAACCGACAGGGGCCTTTTACCTTTTCCCGAAATCCCCCCTCAAGAACGACCTCGAATTCATAGACATGGCCCAAAAGCACAACATACTGCTGGTCCCCGGGACCGGCTTCGGCGCCCCTGGGTATTTCCGCATCGCCTACTGCATCGACCAGGCGATCATCGAGAGAAGCCTTCCCGCCTGGGAGAAACTGGCTAAAGATGCGGGGCTAGGGGCTAGGGGCTAGGGGCTAGGGGCTAGGGGCTAGGGGCTAGGGGCTAGAAAGCGTGATAAGTAATGGGTAATGGGTAAAAAGCATTGGGTTTCAACTTATCACTCATTACTCATTACGCCTTTAGCCTTTTGCCAGTTTTCATTCATACCGCCACTTGATGGAACAGCCCATGGCGGGCGTCTGCTGCGGCAACATCGGATCCCCCTGCGCCAAACGCTGCAGCGCGTCCTTAAGCTCCTCGCTGGTCACCTTGGCTTCATCCTTCCAGCTGTCATCGATGCGTCCGTGGTACACCAGGCGCCGCTGGGCGTCGAAGAGATAAGGGTCAGGTGTGCACTGGGCCTTGTAGGCCCGGGCGATATCCTGGGTTTCATCGACAAGGTAGGGAAAATCGATGCCGAGTTCGGCGATCTTATCCTTCATCTTCTCAGGTGAATCGCCAGGGTAGTCGGGGTTGATATTGGAATTGATGGCAACGGTATTGATCCCCAGCTTACGGGCAAAGCCTGCCAGGCGTACGAGCCTGGGCCACTGGGCATCGGCGTAGGGGCAATGGTTGCAGGTAAAGACCACCAACAGGCCATTTTTACCCATCGCCTGGTCGCTGCTATGGACCTGACCGAAGGAATCTTTGAGGTGAAACTGCGGCATCTGCATGCCTGGAGCAACATCGAGGGATTCAACCAGTGACATGACCGATTCTCCTTCCCGCTTGGCATCATCTTCAGCCATAAAAATAGTGCTTAATAGCTAAAAACCACTCCCCCAAACCCAATGGAACACAGAGCAAATCTGAAAAAGCTGGATAAAGGCGGATTTTAATAATCGCCAGTAGCACTTGGCCTGATCAAATTTTATCCGGTTTTTCCCGCCTTTTCCGTGTGCCATTGCCTTTGCATTCCTGCCTAAAGAATAGCGCAACCGGAAAAAATGAAAACCACTGTTCGCTCAGCTTTCCCCATTGAGGCTTGGCCGAAAATCCTTGATCCGCAATTGCACCGAAACACGGCCCTTCCATTCATTTAGCGCAGGGGCAAAGAGCAGATCCACATCTCCCTGTAACTCGGTGAGACGCTCGGCCATCCCGAAGGCGATGCAGGGCAGGCTGTAGCCGTCCTGGCGTGCTGTAAAGCGCAGGTGTTGCTCTTTTAACACCGAAACCTGCTGAACCCGGACAGCCGAAGCGACAAAAACCGGTTCGGGATTACCGGCGCCAAAGGGATTCAACCGGGCCAGTTCATCGACGACCTCCCGGGAGAGATCCTGAAGGAGCACTTCGCCGTCATGGCCCATCCGCGGAATCAAATCTTCATTCGTCAACTCCTTTCGAGCCTCTCCTTCAAATGCCTCACAGAGACCCTCCACATGCTCAGCGGCGACGGTCATACCTGCGGCAAATGCGTGACCGCCAAAGCCAAGCAACTGCTCACTGCACGCCTGCAGGGCCCTGAAAAGATGAAACCCGGAAATCGAACGCGCCGAGCCTTTACCTTCGCCGTTATCCAGGGCTATGAGCACCGTGGGCCGGTGAAAGCGTTCCACCAGGCGACTGGCCACAATTCCGATAACCCCCGAATGCCAGCGTTCGTCAGCCAGGACAATGGACCTGGCATCACCGTCAAACGCCTCGAGGCGTTGCAGTGCCTGCTGCAGGGTCTCGACCTCAATCTGCTGTCGATCGCGGTTAAACCCATCAAGCAATTCAGCCACCTCCCGGGCACGATCGGCATTGGATTCGAGTAGCAGTGCGACCCCGAGGGCCGCATCCTCCAGACGCCCGGCGGCATTGAGCCTTGGCGCAAGGCGAAACCCGACCGAACCGCAACTGACCTGATCGACCCCGGCTACGGTTTTTAAGGCCTGCACCCCGGGGCGCTGCCCGTGGGAGAGTACCTGCAGCCCGACCTTGGTCAATGTGCGGTTGATGCCCTGCAGGGGAACAATATCGGCGATAGTCCCCAGGGCCACCAGGTCAAGGCTGCGACGCAGATCAGGTTCGGGTCTATCCCCAAAAGCGCCTTTTTCACGCAACGCGCGGCGCAGCGCGGCCAGCAGAAAAAAGGCCACCCCGACTCCGGAGAGTTCTTTGAAGGGAAAACGCGAAGCGGGCAAGTGGGGATTGATAATGGCCAGGGCCTGGGGAAGTTCCTCCGGGGCCTGATGATGGTCGGTGATGATCAGGTCAAGCCCCAGTTCTGCAGCCAGCCGGGCTTCGGCGACAGCGGAAACCCCGCAGTCAACGGACAGGGCGACCCGGGCCCCGTTACTTGCGGCCCTCTGCAGAGCGTCGCCCGAAAGCCCGTACCCGTCTTTCATGCGCAGCGGTATATGGTAATCGACCCGGGCTCCAAATGCGCGCAGGGCCTCGACCAGCAACGCGGTACCGGTGATCCCGTCAACATCGTAGTCCCCATGGACTGCAATCGGTTCCGCATTCTCAATGGCCCGCACCAACCGTGAAACGGCAACCTCCATATCCGGAAGCAAAAACGGATCGGGTAGTTCGGCAAGCCGACAATCGAGAAACGCCCTTCCCTCCTCAGCCGTGGAAACCCCACGCAAGCTTATTGCTCGGGCCGCCAGGGGCCCGACCCCCAGTGCCAGTGCCAGATCGAGCAAAACACTACCATCGGCCTCGGGGTTGCGAATCTCCCAACGCCTGCGCGTTACCGGTTCCATGAAGGGCCTGCCTTGGGATGAGGGGTTTCGCTCAAGGGGGCATAGACGACCTTGCCGAGGTATCCGCTCCGTCGCCCATCGAAAAACTCACCTTCGATCATTAACGCCGAATCGGTGCCCCAGAAATTGTGGGTCATAATCACGTCCTCAGGAACATCTTCGCCAAAGACAACGCTGTACTCGCGATTATTTACGATATTGTTGTTTTCGATTTGATAGTCGCGGGGAAAGGAGGTGATGAATATACCCCGGTCGTTGTCGCGAATCTCGTTGTACCGGATCACCGGGGCCCCGAAATGAAAGCGGATGCCTGAACCATTGCAGTGCAGAAGATTATTTTCGATAAGCATGGCCGTGGAATGAAAGCGGATGCCGACCAGGTTATTTTCAAACACCGACTCCTGAATGAAGACACGGCTGTCTCGGCTGTGAACTGCGCTGTCGGCCTGGATAAACCGACAGTGACGAAAACGAACCTCTGGGCTGCCCTCGATGTTGATAGCTCCCCAACTGCCGGCTGGT
>CALZIZ010000238.1 GCA_945787465.1 uncultured Desulfuromonadales bacterium | reverse complement strand
TTCGGTCTTGGCGGGCTCGATATCTGGAGCCACAGCCTGTTCTGGACGCTGGGATTTAACCTGGCGGCTTTTACTGCCGTTTCTTTGTTTACCAGGCAGGGCGCCGCCGAGGCGGAACAGGCCAGCAAGTTCGTACTGGCTTTTTCGCCCTTTCCGAAGGTTGAGGCCCCTCGCCAGAGAATCAGCAAAGCTCCGACGGTTATAGAGTTCGTCGAGCTGATGACCAAGTTCATCGGAGAAAAACAGGCCCGTAACGCCATCGCGCTGTATCTCGAGGATCGGGAGATTAATGAAAGGGGGACATTGTCGGAATACGAATTACCCGACCTGAAACGGTTTACCGAACGGACCCTGGCCGGGGCTGTCGGTGCCGCCCCTGCAAGGATTATCGTCGAGAACTACCTGGCGACCAGGGGAAGCGAGATGGAAAATGTCTTTGATATTTTCGGCACCGTGTCCATCAGCCGCAAAGCCGGCAGGGAGCAGTTGGGGGTTCTCTATGAAGCGACCCGCATGGTCGCCCGCGGCGGCGAGCTGCAAACCATCCTCGATGAACTTCTTGAGCTCTTTCGGCAACAGTTCAAGTTTGATTTGTGCGTTATTCGTATCCTCGATGAGGAGCGGTCGACCCTCAAGGTCTGCAGTCAGAAGGGGATGAGTTCTGCTCATCTGGGGGAGGCGGATCGGCCTCTGGATAATGAGACCTATGTCGGCGAAGCCTTCGTCGACAATTCGGGCCATAACCATCCATCGTGAGGGAATATTGTCTTTTGCCCATGCGCCCATAACCATCGAGGGCGATCCGCTCGGGATTCTGTCGGCCTTTTCAAAATCTGCCAAAGGGATATTTACCGAGGAATTCACCGAACTGTTCAAAAGCCTGGCGGGTCAGATCGGGGTGGCCTGGCGCAATGCGAAGCAGACCGAAAAACTTATCGAGGCCAGGGAAAAGGAGCGGGAGATGGAGATCGCAAGGACCATCCAGCTCAGCCTCTTGCCCGCCAGCATCCCCCAGTTCAGCGGGGTTTCCCTGGCGGGGATCTGCGTTCCCGCCCGAGAGGTAGGGGGGGATTACTACGATTTTTTGCCCGGCGAAGACGACACCCTGGACCTGGTTATTGCCGACGTTTCGGGGCATAACGTCGGTGCCGCGTTGATCATGACCGAGACCCGAACCCTGATCCAGGCCAAGGCACAGGGGCTGCGCAGTGCCAGCGAAACCGTTCATACCCTGAACGAGTTTTTGTATGACGATCTCAACCGTGCCGAACTCTTTATTACCCTTTTCTATCTCAAATATCACTCCGGTACCCGCCAACTCTCCTTTGCCAGTGCAGGGCACAATCCCCCGGTTATCGTGAGGTCCGGCTCGGGGGTCTGTGAACGGCTCGATCCCGATGGGCTGATTCTGGGGATCAAAAGAGGGGTCAGCTTTGAAGAGCAGAAGGTCCAGCTTCACCCGGGAGATTTGCTGGTGCTCTATACCGACGGCATTACCGAGGCCGAAGATCGGGAGGGTGCCTTTTTCGGAGAAGACCGGCTATGCGGCCTTCTCAGGGAGCATCGCCATCTGTCTCCGCAACAGTTAATCGACCAATTGCTGCAGGAGGCCAGGCATTTCTCCAGAAGCAAAAACTTCAATGACGATGTCACCCTGGTTGTCATGCGCGTGGACCACTAAATAGTTTTCATCCGGAAACGGCCCTTTTCCGCAATCTCTGCGTCAATCTGCGGCCTTGCTTGTGCGACGTACCGTGTACGTCTCCGCGCAAGACCTTGATTTCCTTGACCTTGCGAAAAATTGCTCGTTTCCCATCTGAAAACTGCGCTAGTCCCATCCATAGTTTCCTGATGGAAACTGCACTAGTCCCATCCATAGTTTCCTGATGGAAACTAACTCTCTTCCGGGGGGCTGTCGGTGCCTCCCAACTCCAGCCAGGCCTGGGCCACATCCAGCATGCGATTGGCATAACTCCATTCGTTGTCGAACCACACCATAAGCTTTATCAGTTTGCCGGCGCTTACGCGGGTCTGGGTTCCATCCACGATGGCCGAGCGCGGATCGGTGTTGAAGTCGATCGAGGCGTGGGGCTCTTCGGTGTACCCCAGCAGTCCCTGCAATGGACCTTCGGCGGCTTGGCGAAAGATGGCGTTGACCGACTGGGGGTCGGTTGGCTTCCGCAGGTTTAAGGCCAGGTCCATCAGCGATACGTTAATCGTCGGTACACGCAGGTGGAGGCATTCTATACGTCCGCGCAGATGCGGCATCATCTTGCCTATTCCCTGACTCAGGCCAGTTTCAACGGGCACCATAGATTGCAGAGCACTTCGGGTCAGGCGCAGATCGGTGTGGTGATAGCTGTCGATCACCGGCTGATCGTTCATTGCCGAATGTATGGTCGTGCTGACCCCGTTCTCTATGCCGAATCGTCTGTCGAGCAGGTCGAGTACGGGGACTATGCAATTGGTGGTACAGGATGCGCTGGAGACGATCTGGTGCTGGGGCTGCAATTGCCCGCTATTGAAACCGTGGACAATGGTTGCATCTATGTCCGCATCCGCGGGTTGTGAAAAGAGCAGGCGCCGCGCGCCGCTGGCCAGGTGGCGTTCAGCAGTGGCGCGATCGGTGTAGGTGCCGGTGCACTCGAGGACAAGATCAATATCGAGCTCTTTCCAGGGTAAATGCTCAGGGAGCTCCTCGTTCAGGGTCCGGATGCGGTCACCATTGACCAGCATGTGACTACCATCATTCTGCACAGCCACCGGAAAGCGACCGTGGGTGGTATCGTAGCGCGTCAGGTAGGTCAGGGTGTCGATGTCTGACAATTCATTGATCGCTACGACTTGTAGATCACTGTGGTGCTGCGGGCTTGTATAGAGCGCCCGAAGGACGCTTTGGCCGATTCGGCCGTAGCCGTTGATGGCAATTCGGTGTTTCGAGGTGTTTCGTGACATGGCAACTCACTGGGTGGTGGAATAAAGGTTATTCCTGGACTCACGCATCCAGGTCATAAAAAGGAAGAGCCTCTGCGGAGGCCCGAGTCTCTTACGGCTAATTGTTGTTTCGAATGGCATTGTTGTCAACTGGTTCTTCCCCCTGCCGGATGAATGATATGTCTTTTTTGCAAGCTCCCGCCACAGTTTCGAGTCTGAATTCAATTCAAATATCTGCCAGACAAGCCTTTCTTGTTTTTTCCTTATGTTGACCGTTGTTGTTTTCCCAGAAAAAATGTGGATTAGGGGAATCACGTACCTATGTCTTTTGTTCCGCTTAGCGGAATTTATATTCTAAAATATCTATAAATTTTGATAAAAATACCGCAGGGCGAAAAATAATTCAAAAAAATGTTGACACTAGTTTTGTATTTGGATAATTATACAAGCACATGGATCGCCAAGTGAGGAACTTGTCCCGCCCTGCGGAACGGATGTCTTTTGAGCTTATGTTTTTGTGTTTAAGAATCAGTTCCCCGGGCTCTGATGGGATATGAAAATGAAAGATAAAAATTTTAACGATGAGACCGGTCTGAATTTTCTTGGATTCGTTGACAATCATTATGCCATCGACCTGGAAATAGAGCCTCGTCATCATAATGTGATGGGGTTTGTGCACGGAGGTGTTTTATGCACCTTGCTGGATACAGCTATGGCGCGCTCTTTTTTTTACTCACTCCCCGAAACACAGAGAAATGGCGCGACATTGGAAATGAAGATAAATTTTTTGAAATCATCGACTGCCGGGAAAATCACAGCGTACGGAAAGTTGGTTAATTCAACGAAACAGACCGCTTATGTTGAGGGGTACGTAGAAAATGAAGAAGGCCAGTTGCTGGCCAAGGCCTCTGCAACCATGATGCTATTCGAAAACAGAAATTCTTAAAAACGAACCGAACACAAACAGACAACCGACAGGAGCAGACAAATGACAAGTCCGAACACTGCCACTCTAAGCGCATCCGATCAATCTGAACTCGAGAACAAGCCTCACCTCGTTGTAAAGACCTCCGATGTTCAGGCGATGATGGACAGATACCAGTTCTCCGATGAGACCCGGAAGATCATCGAGGAGGAGAAGCTGTTGCCTGTCGGCCTGCTGAGCCGGTTGCAGTCCTCCTATCCGCAGCATTCCGGGTTGATGGAGACCAGGCCCTTTCTGTTCAAGGTTGGTGAAAATTTTACCGGACTCAAAGGTTTTCGCCGGGTCTGCGAGATTCTCAAGGAAAACGGGATTGAGCTCAGCCAGATCAAGGAGCGCGAACTCTATATCGAAGTTTATCGTTTCCTGGCCACCAGCCATTCCCTGAACAGCATCGATTGGGACAATTACAAAACCAATTCCCTCTATCAGTTGGTGCTGCCCCAGCCCGGCATGATCGATCCCGAGGTCGCCAAGGCCTATGTCGCAGCTGAGACCGAGGAGGAGCGGGCCAGGATCGTCGCCGACTACTCCGAGAAGACCAATCCCCATGACGGCAACCAGCAGCTCAACAAGCCCTGGTTTGAAAACAGTGCAGGGGAGGTGGAGTTTCTCGAGGGGAGCCAGCACAAGTACCCGCAGTGTCAACTGGTGTTCGATACAACCACACAGAACTGCTTCTCCTTCTGTACGTACTGCTTCCGGCATGCCCAGGTGCGTGGTGATGAAGACATGTTCCTGCAAAAAGATGTGGCGCAGCTGCATAGCTACCTCAAGCAGCATCTCGAGGTTTCCGACCTGCTGATCACCGGTGGCGACGGCGGTTTCATGCCCGCCAACCGCTTTGAGCAGTACATCAGGCCGATCATTGAAGACCCTGCGTTGGGCCATATCCGAAACGTTCGTATTGGCACCCGCTCTCTGACCTTCCACCCGGAGATGATCCTGAGCAGCAAGTACAACAAAATGCTTGAACTGTTCAAGGAACTCTATGACAACGGGATCCAGGTGGCCTGGATGGGACATTTCTCCACCCCGCGGGAGCTGCTCAATCCACGGACCATCGCCGCGATCCGCCGCCTGAAAGCCCATGGTGTGTTTGTGCGCAGCCAGAGCCCGATCATGAACCACATCAGTTTGTTTACCGATGAAAACGGCAAGGTTGATGTGGACAAGTCGGCGCAAAACTGGATCGACCTGGCCAACCTTCTGGCGATGATGGGGATGGGGTTCCACTCCATGTATGCTGCCCGCCCGACCGGTGAGCACCATTACTTCACCGCACCGCTGGCCGATATTGAGCGTGTTTTCAGCAAAATCTACCACTCGCTCTCCTCAATCAACCGTCCGTCGCGGCATATTTCGATGACCATTTCGGCCGGCAAGCTGGCGATCATGGGGACCTCGGTGATTAACGGCGAGAAGTGCTTCGCCCTGCAGTTCACCGAAGGTCGCAACATGGAGTGGATGGACCGTGTCTTTCACGCCAAGTACGACGAGCAGAAGAACAAGATCGACCTCCTGCTGCCCTTCGACACCGAGAAGTACTTCTTCGAAGATGAACTCAAGGAGATCGAAGAGGGCCTGGCCGAAACCCTGCGCAAGCGGCTGGCCTGATCCGGACTCGAGTAAATGGCAGGATCCGATGTAGCGGCAGCCAGCGTTGCCGCTACATCGGATCCTGCAAGCAACGAAGCGGCTTCCACCTCAAAGATAGAGGGGTACGACGATGATTGATAAACGCATAGACTCACTTTGCGCTGCTGTGGCAGACATCTTCGATGGCGCGACAGTAATGGTCGGTGGCTTCGGCGAAGCCGGCAGCCCGATCGAACTGATTCACGCCCTGATCGACCAGGGGGCCAGGAATCTGACCGTGGTCAACAACAACACCGGCAGTGGTCACGTCGGTCTGGCGGCTCTGATCGAGAACGGTCAGGTGGGCAAGATGATCTGCTCCTACCCGCGCACCGTAGGCTCCAAAGTTTTTCCGGAGCTCTATCGCAGCGGCAAGATCGAGCTCGAGCTTGTCCCCCAGGGGACCCTGGCGGAGCGGATCCGCGCCGGCGGCGCAGGCATCCCGGCCTTTTATACCGCCACCTCGGTCAATACCCCCCTTGCCGAAGGCAAGGAGCAGCGCAGCTTCGAAGGTCGCGACTATGTCATGGAGTACGGCTTGAAGGCCGACTTCGCCCTGATCAAATGCGAATGCGCCGACCGCTATGGCAACCTGATCTACAACAA
>CALZIZ010000237.1 GCA_945787465.1 uncultured Desulfuromonadales bacterium | reverse complement strand
TCGGGCGGCGAAGTGGATGGGGAGACAAAACCGGGCACTAGGGACATCTCCCCTCAATGCTTTGACGACAGCTTTTGGCGCCGAAAGGGTTCTGCAGGTGCTGGGGAGGATTGAGCATGGGGTTTTCTCCTGATGCGGGTGTACCGGATTAGTAGGAGGCCGTTTGCTGGGGACCTTTCGGGAGATGGTGCCGCCCGCTTTGGAGGACGCTGGAATCCCCCTGGGGTTCCAGTTCTTTATGCGGCAAACTCAACCGCTCTGGCAGCCCTGGAGACACTGGTTCACTTCGACCCTGACCTGATGCCCAGCCTCTCCCGGATTACTTTGGAGGTCCCAGACTCCTGCGCTCCCAGTGGGGACCCTTTGTTCCCAGGCACTTTAGAGGCCTCCAGGTTGGCCGGCAAATCCTGGATTAAAAATAGGGAAACGCTCGGTCTGAAAGTGGTTTCTGCTGTTCTTCCGAAAGCTGAAGATGCTTTTAACTTTTTGCTTAACCCTGCACATCATGATTTCGGCCAGGTCCGCATTCTGGATATCTCCGACTTCCAGATGATTTCGGCCAGGTCCGCATTCTGGATATCTCCGACTTCCAGTTCGACAATCGGCTTTTATCTTTTCCTCCCGATTATTCAGTGACGTAGGAATCGGTTCCATTGGTTCTCATATTCTACCGTCTATAAGACACTTTTTGACCGTGTTCGGCGATAACCACATTTTGAAGAGATTTTCAGGGCCATTTTGATCACCAGATCAAGTGGCCTTTTCTCATAATGGAGGGTTTGCAAGAAATCGCGGCTGTCAGTCCCCTTCCACAAAGTGCTTTTCAATGAGGGAGCGGCTATAACGGGCGATCCCCTCGACATAATCGAAATCGAATAGCCCTCCCACGTAGAAGGTCCGGTTGTCTCCCTGGATATTTTCCCACCTGTCGTAGTAGCCAGCGCGAAACTCCTCTACCGAGACGTGCTTGAAATAGAGCCAGGCATCGTAGGAGTGCCAATCGTCATCCGTTTTGATTCGTCCGCCGAAGGCTTTCACATAGCGTTCGATATGCTCCCGCAGCCGACGCTCGTCATCCGGAGTCGGTTCAGTAGAGGGGAGCCGGGCGTAAAAAGCCATCAATTCGTTGTCCGGATGCGGTTGGGAAACGATCATAGGCTCGCCCAAGGGAGGAAGGGGCAGGTGAAAAGCCACCCTCTCCTTTAAAACCAGGTCGGCAATTTCGAAGGAAGCGACGGCATAGGGGATGAACTCCGTCCTCGATTGCAGCCAGGCTTCCTCCTCGGTCAAATCCATCGTCTTTTCCAGATTCTCTTTCAGCACCGGAAAAGCGACAATCAAGTAATCGAACCGGGTCTTGTCTTCAGCGTGAGCTAACTGATCCCCAATGATTTGTACTGGATGGGTGTAGGTAACGGTGATCCCCTCGTCACTTCGCTTGATTGCCTTGACCTCGACATTCAGACGCACATTTAGGTCCCAAGCTACCTTTTCCCAGAATCGCTGAAAACCATCTTTAAACCGTCTCACCAACAGCACCCCGGGCAGGAACCGAGAGAATTTTATCCCACTGAGCAGAACGGCCACCAGGGTCATGGGGCTCATGTAACGCAGCGCATAGGGTGCGGGGATCTCATCGAGGTTGCCGTAGCCGAAGGTTGTGATGGGCATTTCAAAGAGACGGCCCAGTTCCTCCAGTCGGTTATTTTTCAGCCATTCGGAGAAGGTGACGCACAACTCAGGATGTGAAGCGATTCCCGCCCAACCCGGGCGTCGGAACACCTCGCGAAGAAGAAAACGCTTCCAGATATATTGCAGGCAGAGCAGCAGGTAGCGAAGGTACTCGGCCCACGACGAACCTCCCGCCAGATAGTCCAACAGCCGATGGTAGGGCTCGCCGATCTCACCCTTTTTCAACGAGAACGCCGCCGCACCGAAAACCTTCTCAAGGCGAGCTCCTGTACGACGAGCCATTTTGAGTACTTCGCGGTAATCGGGTGAGACCACTGCCGCGCCCAGATCGAAGGCTTGGTTGTCCTCGGTGACGGAGCGGCACAGTCCTCCCACTCGTCCCAGCTTCTCAAAAACCGTAACGTTCTTGTAGCCGTACCGCCGCAAGTAGTGCGCGGCCGAAAGCCCTCCCGGGCCCGCTCCGAGAATCAGAATTCTTGCATTACGATCGCTGCTGCGCACGGGGTCGCCCTCTTATCGCTGAATTGAAGCCGTTGGAGATGGGGAGACAAAAGCCCATTCCCGGCCAGGTTTGGTTTGGCATTGTGTGTAAAACTTACCCTATAAGAACCAGAAGTCCATTTGAAAGGCTCTCTCTATCTATCGGGTTGGCCATTCTTATTTTGCAGGGATTGTAGGTATCTCTCAAATCTGCTAATTAAACAACTCCAGACCAATGCGAGATGATTAATAGTACATGCTCTCCCATGAAGTTTTTGATGTAGACGTTAGGACCAATTTCGGCCTTGCAATCGTTTGGCTATTTGGCTATATTGCCAAGCAATGAAAGGAACTTCATCATGTATCAAAACCGTAAAAACCACCTCGAAGCCCGAGCCCGGGTGCTTAAGGCCATGGCCCACCCGACCCGGCTATTCATTATCGAAGAACTTGAAAAAGAAGAGCGCTGCGTCTGCGACCTGACCGAGAAGATCGGGGCCGACGTGTCCACCGTTTCCAAGCATCTGTCGGTACTGAAACAGGCCGGTATTGTGGTCGATGATAAGCGGGGCAACCAGGTGTTTTATAGCCTGCGGGTGCCCTGCATCCTGAACTTTTTCGGTTGCGTGGAATCGGTGCTGGAATCCCAGGTGCGGGAGCAGGCAGCCCTTCTTGAGGCTATGGGGAAGTAATTCCCATTTTTTTTACTCAAGCATTTGGTCATTATGCCAAATAGAAAAACGATAGGTGGGGTCAGAATCATGAACTGGACCAAGGAATGGAAGCCGCTGGCAGCGATCGTTGCCGTCTTTATTGCCTGCTATTATCTCCCGGTGGAGTGGCTGAGGCAGTCGCAGCGGGTGGAGAACGCTCTTTGGGAATCGCTCCACCTGGTCAAGTGGTATGCCCAGGAGCATGTATTGCTCTGCCTGGTCCCGGCCTTTTTCATCGCCGGTGCGGTGGGGGTATTCGTCAGCCAGGCGGCGGTCATGAAGTATCTCGGGCCCAAAGCGAACAAGCTGCTGGCCTACGGGGTCGCCTCGGTTTCGGGAACGATCCTGGCGGTCTGCTCCTGCACCATTTTGCCGCTCTTCGCCGGTATCTACCGCATGGGCGCTGGGCTTGGGCCGGCAAGCGCCTTTCTCTATTCGGGGCCGGCCATCAATATCCTGGCCATCGTTCTGACCGGATCCGTGCTCGGCCCTCGGATGGGCATCGCCCGCGCGGTTGGTGCTGTCGTTTTTTCCATCGTTATCGGGCTGCTCATGCATCTGTTTTTCCACAGGGAAGAGCTCGAAAAGGTCAAGACGGCCGCCATGCCTGAACCGGAGGTGACCCGCCCCCTGTGGCAGAACGCTCTCTATTTCGGCAGCATGGTCGGCATTCTGGTCTTTGCCAACTGGGGCAGGCCGGCGGACCCGTCAGGACTGTGGCAAGCGATCTACGCCGACAAGTGGACCCTCACCGGGCTTTTCACCCTGGCGCTGGCGGCGATTCTGGTCGCCTGGTTCAAGGTTGGCAAATGGCGCATGCTGATCGTCAGTCTGCCGGTGGCAGCCCTTGCGTTTGCCTTACCGGACCACCCCTCTCTGGCCTTTGTCGCTGGCGCGGTGGGGCTCTCCTCTCTGACGGCAACCGGCAAGGACGATGATGGCGAGTTGCGCGAGTGGTTTTCCACCACCTGGGATTTCGCAAAAAAAATCCTGCCACTGCTGTTCTGGGGAGTGCTGATTGCCGGCGCGCTTCTCGGCCGCCCCAATCATGAAGGGCTGATCCCTTCCGGCTGGATTGCCGGCCTGGTCGGTGGCAACTCCCTGGGGGCCAACCTTTTTGCTTCGGTAGTGGGGGCCTTCATGTATTTTGCCACCCTGACCGAGGTGCCGATTCTTCAGGGGTTGATCGGCGCGGGTATGGGCAAGGGGCCGGCGCTGGCCCTGCTGCTGGCAGGGCCGGCTCTCAGCTTGCCGAACATGCTGGTGATCCGCAGTGTCATGGGGACGAAAAAAACAGTGGTCTTCGTCAGTCTGGTGATCATCATGGCGACGATCTCCGGGCTTCTCTACGGCGCGCTTTTCAGTTAACAGCTCAACAACCCGAAGAAAAGGAGGACAAAGATGAAAAAAATCCATATTCTTGGAACAGGCTGCGCCAAGTGCAACGAATTGGCAGCGAACGCCAAAGAGGCGGCCCAGGTACTGGGCGAGGAAGTGGAATTTGAAAAAGTTACCAGCATCAACGACATCATGAAGTTCGGCGTGATGACCACCCCGGGGCTGGCTATCGATGGGCAGGTAGTTTCCCAGGGCAAGGTGCTCAAGCCGGATCAGATAATGAAGCTGATCCGTCCCGTGAATGTCCCTGACTAATTTTCTCGACTAGGGGGTGTGATGATGTTTTTCCGCAAAATTCTATGGCTTTTGGTTGCCGCCTTGCTGTTCCTGTCCCTAGCCGCTTGCAGCCGGGCCGAATCGTCTGGGAGCAATGACCAACTCGCCAGTGCCTCCGCATCCCAGGCAACCAACCTCCCACGACTGGTTGATCTCGGAGCCGACAAGTGCATCCCCTGCAAGATGATGGCACCAATCCTCGATGGGTTGAAAAAGGATTACGCCGGCAGAATGGAGGTGGAGTTCATCGATGTCTGGAAAAACAAGGAACAGGCTGGTCATTATGGCGTCAAAATGATCCCCACCCAGATCTTCTACGCCGCCGACGGCGAGGAACTCTATCGCCACCAGGGCTTTATCGGCAAGGAAGAAATCCTGGCGAAGTGGCAGGGTCTCGGCTACGACTTCGGCAGTCATTGAGATGGGGGGCATTGAGTTGCTGTTCATCACCCTGACCGAGGCAGTGGCGGGGGCGCCGCTGGTGGCCCTGTCGGCCTCGCTGGCCTGGGGAATCCTAAGTGTGGTGCTCTCTCCCTGTCATCTGGCGAGCATCCCACTCATTGTCAGCTTCATCGACGACCAGGAGCAGATGACCACCAGGCGCGCCTTTGTCATCTCCAACCTGTTCGCGGTCGGCATTCTTATCACAATTGCCCTGATTGGACTCATCACGGCGACCGCCGGTCGAATGATGGGTGATGTCGGTATCTGGGGAAACTGGTTTGTCGCAGTCATTTTCTTTTTGGTCGGCCTACATCTGTTCGGAGTCATCCCAATGCCTTGGTCTGGTCTGGGCTGCACCGGCATGGTGCGCAAGGGGATGATCGCTGCCTTCTTGCTGGGGCTTATTTTCGGCATTGCCCTGGGGCCATGTACTTTTGCATTTATGGCCCCGGTGCTGGGTGTGGTTTTCAATGAGGCCGCCGGAAGTCTCGTCTATGCCGCTTCATTGCTACTAGCCTACGGTATTGGTCATTGTGCGGTCATTGTGATGGCCGGCACGTTCACGGAGATTATTCAGCGCTATCTGGATTGGAATGAGCGATCAAAAGGTGCTGTTCGACTCAAGAAGGTGTGTGGCTTGCTTGTGATGCTGGGTGGGGCCTGGCTGGTTTACACAACATAATATTGAAGAAACAACCCATGCGCCAAGGAGCGAGCACCGATCAATGCTGGCCCTAGTGCTACCCAGATATTGCCCGATAATTCACTATTTCCAGAACATTGAACGCCCCAGAAAATCAGGATTTCACTTTTGAAATAAACTTTTGGCGGAATCAGGCCGTTTTTCAAAAGTAGTAAGTTTTGACAGCGGAAAAACCCAATAATTCTTGGATAAGCTGACAACTTAGTGCCTCGTTCGCCGAATTCGTGGTTAGAAGGCGCTAAAAAATAGAGCATTGCCTTTCATGGTTGGCTAAGATTGTTTTTGCCGAAACGATCTAACCCCAACCAGAGGAAAGACAATGCTGATAAAGACTCTACTGAACAAGGTCGAAAGGTTCAAGTCCTTCGTTTACAGCTCCATCAGCCTCATGCTTGTTGACGGAGTGGAAGCCCTGATCATTGACATCGATCCGCGTCGCAACAGTCGCCCGATTTGCCCCGAGTGCGGCAAGCGGCGGAAGGTGTATGACCGGCAACCGCAGCGCTTGTTTGAGTATCTGCCGATCCTGACGTTCAAGGCCTATTACCGCTATGCACCCCGCCGAGTAGCTTGCCCGCAACATGGGGTCAAGGTAGAGGCCCTTCCGTGGGCATATGGCAAGGAGCGGATGACTTTCTCGTACCAGGTTTATCTGGCTCGATGGGCCAAGCGTCTC
>CALZIZ010000236.1 GCA_945787465.1 uncultured Desulfuromonadales bacterium | reverse complement strand
CGTGTGACGTGTGACGTGTGACGTGTGACGTGTGACGTGTGACGTGTGACGTGTGACGTGTGACGTGTGACGTGTGACGTGTGACGTGTGACGTGTGACAAGTGACAAGTGACAAGTGACAAGTGACAAGTGACAAGTGCTTTGGGTGAAAGATGGACGTGAATAATCCAGCTCGATTTATCGATCATACCCTGTTGAAGGCCGATGCGACCTGCGAGCAGGTGCGGCAGTTGTGTGAGGAGGCCGTGGAGGCCGGGTTCGCGTCGGTCTGTCTTGCGCCGGTTTATGTTCCGTTGGCTGCTGAGCTGCTCTATGGTTCGGAAACCCTGGTGGGGACGGTCATCGGCTTTCCCCTTGGTTACCAGCTTCCGGCCGTAAAAGCCTTCGAGGCTGCTCAGGCGGTTGCCGCCGGAGCCCAGGAGATCGACATGGTCATAAACCTGGGGGCGGCTCGGGAGGGACGTTTTGAGGCCGTTGCCGATGAGATTCGCCAGGTGGTTGCGGCCGCAGGTGAGGCACAGGTAAAGGTCATCATCGAGTGCTGTTATTTTGACACCGCCTGTAAGCGCGACCTGGTCGAGGTTGTTGTCGAGGCCGGGGCTGCCTATGTGAAAACCTCCACCGGTTTCGGCCCTGGCGGGGCGAGTCTTGAAGACGTGCGGCTGCTTTGCGACGTTGCCGCCGGGCGAATTAAGGTCAAGGCCGCAGGGGGCATTCGCGACTGGGAGAGTTGCCGGGCGTTTATCGAGGCTGGTGCCTCGCGTATCGGTACCAGCGCCGGGACGACAATTGTGGACCAGTGGGGGCAGCTGGAGATACTGTGAGGAGTCCGCAAGTCAAACGGGTGGTGCTGATCACTCTCGACGGGGTGGGGGTCGGTGCTCTTCCCGATGCTCATAACTTCGGAGATGAAGGTGCCAACACCCTGCTCCACGTCGCGCAGCGCTGCGGCGGGCTGAATCTGCCAAATCTTGAAAAACTGGGACTGGGCAACATCCTGCAACTGCCTGGTGTGGCGCCGCAGAAAGAGGCCGGCGCAGCCTGCGGCAGCATGCAGGAACTCTCCATCGGCAAGGACACCACGACCGGGCATTGGGAGCTGACCGGAGTGATCCAGAGCGAGCCCCTGCCGACCCATCCCCAGGGGTTCCCTGAAGAGATCATCCAGGCCTTTGAGCGGGAAACCGGTTTGCGCCCCTTGGGCAACCGGGCCGCAAGCGGCACCGACATCCTTCGCGAATTGGGCGAAGAGCATCTGCGCAGCGGCCGCCCCATTGTCTACACCAGTGCCGATTCGGTGTTTCAGATCGCCGCCCATGAGGAGGTGATCCCGGTGGAGCGGCTTTACGAAATCTGCCGCATCGCCCGCAGGATACTCAACCCCTACAGAGTTGGCCGGGTCATCGCCCGGCCCTTTTCAGGGACCTGTGCCGAGGATTTCTGCCGAACCTCGCGGCGCCACGATTTTTCCCTGCCGCCGACCTCGTCCACAGTGCTTGACCTGCTGGTCGATTCGGGACTCCCGGTCTTCGGGGTGGGAAAGATCCGGGATATTTTCGCCGGGCAGGGCATCACCGATTACGTCTACAGCGAAAGCAACGCAGATGGCATGGCCAAGACTCTGGCGGCCCTGGGCAAGGTTCAGCGGGGGCTTGTCTTTACCAACCTGGTTGATTTTGACATGCTCTTTGGTCATCGGTTGGACCCCGAGGGGTTCGGCGCAGCCCTGGAGGAGTTTGATCGCTGGCTTCCGCAGTTGATGGACCGCCTGGAACCCCATGATCTGCTGTTGATCACCGCTGATCACGGTTGCGATCCCACCACTGCCGGAACCGACCATAGCCGCGAGCATATTCCGGTGCTGGCCTGGCACCGGCAGCAGAAACCCGGGGTGGATCTTGGTGTGCGCGAGAGCTTTGCAGATGTGGCGGCGACCATTGCTGAATGGTTCGATCTTGAATTCGGGGTGGGAAAGAGCTTTTGTTCAAGGCTGTTGATCGGCTGAGGCTGCTTGGACTGCCACAGATATGGGCTGTCTGCCTTCCAGGTTAAATCCCTTGGCTTTCTCCGCGACCTCCATCCCGGTGCCCGGGGGCCTCGGGATGGAGAATTGTATTGCGGGCCTGGTTTAGAGCAGGCACTACTCTGGCTCAGTGTCCGCCGGCTTTTGGAACTGGTCTTCCAGGCTCGGGTCCCGATTGGCCAACTCGCCGAGCAGATGCTGTTCGATAAACGCGGTGAGAGTCTCTCGGGTCTCTTCGGATAATTCGGAGAACTCGAGCCCCACCCCCTGCAGGTAGTTGTTTTCCGGTGCCGGATCGGTGCGGTAGAGGACTTTTCCGGTGATTTCAAGCTCCTTTTTCATGCCCAGCAGCGGAATGACCACATTGAGCTGATCCCCCCGCTCCAGGTGGTTGCCGGTGCGGATAAACAGGCCCTTCGAACTCAAGCTCAGCACCTCGGCAAGCAGCGATGACTCGCCGCGCGAATACATGCCGGGCAGTTTGACCGTCAATCGCAGGTTTTTGCGGGGGTACTTCTCAAGGTATTTTTGAATCATTTCAAAAAGCGCAAAGATATCGAGCGGTACGTCGAGGATTTCGCAGGACAGTGCCTTTGGAACGGCGCTGCCCGGGTCGCCCAGGATGATCAGGGGACAGGGGGCGGTGGCGATTTTGCGGGCGACCGCCTCCCTCAGGCCTGGGTCCGGGGCTGAGAGCAGCGGTGTGCCCATAATCAGCAGATCAGGGGAGATCTCTTTGAGAAAGGCAACAAGCTGCTGCGGTCGTGAAGAGGCCGTAACCCTGTAGCCCCAGTGTTTGAGAATGGTTTCAAGGCTGGCCAGCAAGGGCTCACGATTGTCACCGATAAGCAGCCGCTTCATTGAGGTGATCCTTTGTTGCCGAATATATGAGTCTTCCGGCCATTGGGGTTGATTGTTTTCGCGCACCCGACAGGTTCAGGTTGATCTGGCAGGGGGCTGAGTACTATGTTATATTTTAGCCTTGGTTAAGGCTTTTGCATACAATCGAAAGGAGAATTGTTACCATGAAGCGCTTGTTTTTGTCCTGTTTATTGCTGGCGGCAGTGTTGGTTTTTCCGGCTTCTGCCCTGGCCCTTGAAGTTCTTGAGGGGGTTATCACGACCCAGGTTGCAGACCGTGCACCGGTCGACTCGGTAGAAACCTATCCGGCAACGGTGGAAAAGCTCTTTTGTTTTACACGGGTTGTCGGCGGTAATGATGAGACCGTCATTACCCACATCTGGTTCCACGAGGGCGAAGAAATGGCCCGTGTCGAGTTGCCGGTACGTTCGCCCAACTGGCGAACCTGGTCTTCGAAGAAAATTCTTTCTTCCTGGTCGGGTAATTGGAACGTCGATATCCTCGATGCCGACGGAAATCTCCTCAAAACCATCCCCTTCACACTGCTCTGATCACCGTTTATGTCTCAGCGTATCCCAAGCGGCTGTCGGGCTTAATATGGACCTGCTGTGAAATCAGCCGATAAAAATAAAAACATAAAAAAAGCGCCCACAAGGGCGCTTTTTTTATTGGATCAAGACAGGTCCAGAGCTGTCTGCTTATTTTTTCTTGGCTTTTTTGGCCGCACGGGCTTTGGCCAGGTTTTCACCAAGGCCGCGATCCACAGCCATCTGCCGCCGGCTTTCCGAGTAGGCGCGGGCAGCCAGAGGCTGGGTACGGGGGATATCGAACTGCTTGCGATATTCGCCCGGCTTCATGTCGTGAGAGGTCTTGAGGTGACGGGCCAGAGTTTTCATTTCTTTGCCGCAGATCATGCAGATCACCTTGTCCTTGCCGAAGGCCTTTTTTCGGGAGACGGCAGGCGCAGCAGGGGCTTCTTCTGTTTCAGCGGCAATAGCTTCACCTTTTTCCAGCGAGGAAAGGGCCTGGTACAGTTCTCCAAGTTCGCTAACCAGTTCTTCCTTGGACATGGTGGTTGTTGAAGCATGGGCAGCAACGATTTCAGCGGCCATTTCGAGCAGAGTTGCCATGATGTGATCCTCCCTTTGGTTGTGCCTACTTGTAATCTGAACTGCAATATAGGCTTTAGTTGTTGTTCAATCTTGATAAACTAATACAATAAATAGAATTAAAATCAAGATAAAAATCAATTGTTGATAGTAATAAGAGGCTGAAAAAAATTATTTGTATCTGCAAAATTGTTAGGGCGTCTTTGATGATTCGAGGTGTCGTATGGAAAGGTCTTTAATGACCTTTATCGCCATTTAAGAACAGCTACCATTGAAAATCGGGTTTCTGTCTATGCAATTTTTAATGCCTGAGTTTACGCGAGCCCTGTTAAGTGTTGGACGAAGCTTTCCCTCGGGAGACAGCTCGGCTTTCAGGGAAGTTGGCAATTTGTTTGCAAGGAAATTCAGGGTGCTGTATAGGTAGCTTTAGATGGTTTCTGCTGTAAACGGAGTGTGGAGATATGAACATTCGCAACAGCCTTGAACAACGCGAAATAAAGATTCTTTCAAGTTTTGCCTGTCTAAGTACGGCAAGTGCCGGACGTCAATTCAAAGAAGAACCTTGCCCTGTTCGAACGGCTTTTCAACATGATCGGGACCGCATTCTTCACAGTAAATCTTTTCGCCGTTTAAAACACAAAACCCAGGTTTTTCTTGCCCCCGAGGGCGACCATTATCGAACCCGTCTGACCCATACCCTCGAGGTTGGGCAGATCGCACGGACTGTCGCCCGTGCTCTGGCCCTAAACGAAGATCTGACAGAAGCTATTGCCTTGGGGCACGACCTGGGGCATACGCCTTTCGGGCATGCAGGAGAGCGGGTGCTGGACGAGTTGACCCCCGGCGGTTTTCGCCATGTCAGTCAGAGTGTTCGGGTGGTGGAGGTTCTGGAGAAGGATGGCCGGGGATTGAACCTGACCCTTGAGGTTCGCGATGGGATTCTCAAGCATTCAAAAGGGCTGGGACCTTTACTCAGCGAAGATCCCGATGTCATGGCTTTGACCCTCGAGGGGCGCATCGTAAGGCTTGCCGATGTTATTGCATATGTCAATCATGACCTTGACGATGCCCTGCGGGCCGGTCTGCTCTGCGAGCAGCACCTGCCCCAGAAGTTGTTGCGGGTTCTGGGGGGCAGTCGATCCGAGCGCATTCATAACATGGTGACTGACATCATCCAGGCGTCCCTGGCTCGTGGCGGCGGTGAGATCGCTCTTTCTGCTGAGGTGGGGCAAGCCATAACCGACCTGCGGGACTGGTTGTTTGAGAATGTCTATCGGGCACAATCTGTGCATGAAGAGTTTTTGAAGGCGGCCCGCATTATTCGTGAATTGTTTTTATTTTTTGCCGAAAATGAGGATTCGCTGCTCCAATTCGGTGGTCGTGGACGGCTTATGTCGGTTGGCGAGGAAATGAAACTGGTGTTCCGGCTGGGAAGTCTTGGTTTTTCCCTGGGCGTGAAAAACCTGGTTGAGATCAGGGAGGATTTCCGCGAGTACCTGGATCGTTCTTCTGCCGATGCTTCCCTTCTGCAATTGGGCAGCGTCCCCCACCGTGGCGACCATATCCCCGTCCACGACCTCAAGCAGCTGTTTCGGCTCCAGGGTTCTGTTCCGCAGGACGGCCAGGCCCTGCTGGTTATGGCCGGAGCCTCCCGGCCCTGGGCCGTGGTAGCCGACCGGATTGACGGGATTTTTCCCAAGGCCCAGTTCGAGAGCCAACCGCTGTCCCTGCTCTTTGCCGGGGTGCGTGCCAGGGAATATGATACCCTTGATCTTTGGCGGGGTGAGCCTCTGGTGTTTTGCGATACCGGTAAGCTTGAAAAGTGCTGGGGATGCGAATGATACCCAAGATTGCTCTCTTCAGATTAAGTCGGCATGAATATGCCCTTCCGGTCGAGGGAATCCTGCACATTCTTTCCAGCCCAAAGGTATTTCCCTTGCCTCTGCTTCCTTCGGGGGTGCAAGGAGTCTTTCTTTACAAAGGCGAAGCAGTCCCTCTGGTCGACCCGTATTTGGCGGGCGCCAAGGCTCACGCGAAGGGGGACGACCAATTTGTTATTGTTTATGGCACCGAAAGCGGCCTTGTCGGACTTCAGGCGGAACAAGTTTTGCAAATAGTCGACAGGGGCCAGGGGACTTTCGAAAAGATTGACGCACTCGAGGAGATTCGCGGGGCAGATTTGCAATTTGTGCATCGAAACCGCAAGTATCCCGTGCTCAACGTAGAGACCCTGGTTGCATCCCTTGCCCAATATCCTGGATCCGTGAGATCGGGGCGGGATAAGAGTGTAAGTGCTTGGCCTGAATAAGTGTTTTAAAAAATCTGAGGTGCACCAATAGGTTCATCGGTGATTTTTTGAACGCTTAGGCAGGTCAATGACTTGCGCTATTGCCCGGTCAGACCTCACGGATTCAGGAATATCATAATCAAAGACCCGAAAGCACGATGCGCCCTGGCGGTGTCAAGGAGGCTTGAATGAGCAGAAAGCTGCTGTTGGCTGACGACAGTATCACGATTCAGAAAGTCATCGGCATAACCTTCGTCAACGAAGATTACCAACTGACAGTGGTTGACAACGGCGATGCCGCCCTGGAGAAGGCAAAGGCCGAATGTCCCGACCTGATTCTCGCCGACGTTTTTATGCCCGGAAAAAACGGCTATGAGCTCTGCTCGGCAGTCAAGCAGGACCCGGCCCTGGCCAATGTCCCGGTGTTGTTGCTCGCTGGCACTTTTGAGCCTTTTGACGAAGACAAGGCCCGCAGTTGCGGTGCCGACAGTTGGATTGCCAAGCCCTTTGAATCCCAGACCCTGATAGACCGGGTCGAAGATCTGCTTGCCAAGGCCGAGCTGGTTGCTGCCGCCCCCCCCCAGGCGGTTTCGACTCCCCCGGTTGCGGCATCTGCGCAAGCTGCCGAACCAGAGGCAGCTCCGGCCGCGCTCGAAGCTGACCTTTGGGCCGATGTCGAGCAGCCCGCCGAAGCTGCTGCGCCGATCGAAGATCTGGAGGATGACGATATCTGGGGCGCCGTATCATTTGACGAAGATGATCTGCTCGAGGGCTCAGCTGCCTCCTCGGACGATGAGCAAGGGCTCTGGAGTGACGTCGAGGAGGCCGCGGTGCTGCAGGAAGAGCCCCTTGCGGAATCTTTCGCCGCCCCTGCGGTTGAAAAGTCCCCCGAGCCCGGAATTCAGGGAAACAAACTGGATGATGAGGAGGAGCTTTTTGTCTTCGACGATGAGCCCCTCGAAGAGCTTCAGGACGAAGATGTCCTTGAGGTTCTCGATGACGACGAAGATTTCATCATCGAAGAAGAAGAAGAAGAGCCTTTGGGGATGACCGAGGAGGTTTCCGCTGGGCCCCAGGTTCTTGAGGATGACGCCGAGATCCTGGCCTTGGATGATGACGATATTCTGCCCCTTGACGACGACGATATTTTCGCCGAAGAGGATTTTGCCGAGGAACAGGCGGAATTCACTGCCGCCGAAGAGGCTGTCGAAGACCTTCCTGCAGAGGAGGTTCTGCTCGAAGAGGACCTTGAGCCGATCGAGGATCTTGGCGCGGCTTTCGAAGAGCCTGTTGCCGAAGTGCGGAGCGGTTTTGACGCGCCTGTTGCGGCCGAGGAAGAGATCGCTTTTGTCGAGCCTGGGGCGGTCGAGGAAGAGATCGCTTTTGTCGAGCCTGAGGCGGCCGAGGAAGAGATATCTTTTGTCGAGCCTGAGGCGGCCGAGGAAGAGATATCTTTTGACGAGCCTGAGGCCGCTGAAGCTGATGATTTCGTGATCGAGCAAGAGCCCGAATGGGCTCCCGCCGAAGAGCCGGCAGCCGCGAAGCCCTTCGGGGGCGCACCGGCGGTTGCTGCAACAGCGGCGGCCGCTGCAGCTGGCGGAATGGCCGCGGCCATGGCCGAGCCCTCTGCACCAGTTGCAGATGTCGCCGAGGTCGAGGCCCGGGTGGCGACGCTTTCCGAAGAGCAGCTCGCCGAAGTCGTCGAGAGGGTGGCGGGCACGGTCATCGAACGCCTGGCCAACACGATCCTTGAAAAAATCGCCTGGGAGGTGGTTCCTGATCTTGCCGAAACCCTGATCCAGGAAGAGATCCGGAAAATCAAGGAGCAGGTCGAATAGGAGGTTGTTGGACTTGACGGACCGTAATGAGAAAGCGGATGTTCGAGCTCAGATTTTCGAGAATTTGAGTGCGAATAGCAGGGCTATTTGTCGAAAACTGTCGAGAGTATGAGCCGATCAGCCGATTTCGCAGTAGGTTCATGTTAAGTTCGACAGCCTTCTGGCCTGGGGCCTGGCACCGCTTCACAACAGTTGACTGATGAAATGGGGATTGTTAAAATCCCCATTTTCTATTCTAACACCTGCATCCCTGAGTTCTGGACGGGCAATAGCGCAAGTCATTGACCTGCCTAAGCGTTTAAAAAATCACCGACGAACCTATTGGTGCGCCTCAGATTTTTTGAAACACTTATTCAGGCCAAGCACTTACACTCTTTTCCCGGCCCGATCTCACGGATCCAGGTGGATGGTTTTAGCGGCCCCGCCTGGCCGATTCATTTTACCCCGGAAGGATGCACGTTCCATGGAACCGAAGCTGCCCAAAGGATATGAGCCCCACGAAGTCGAGAATAAATGGTACGGCTTCTGGGAGCAGAACGGATTTTTTCACGCCGACGAAAAATCTGCCAAACCCCATTACTCCATCGTCATCCCCCCGCCCAACGTCACCGGGGTTCTGCATATGGGTCACGCCCTGAACAACACCCTGCAGGACATTCTCTGCCGCTGGAAGCGCATGAGCGGCCATGAGGTGCTCTGGATGCCAGGGACTGACCATGCCGGCATCGCCACCCAGAATGTGGTGGAAAAGCAGCTCGCAGCCGACGGCAAGGACCGCCACGAACTGGGGCGTGACAAGTTCGTCGAGCGCGTCTGGCAGTGGCGCGAGGAGTCCGGTGGCCAGATCATCAACCAGCTCAAGCGGCTGGGGGCCTCCTGCGATTGGGAGCGCGAGCGTTTTACCATGGACGAGGGGCTCTCCAAGGCGGTGCGCGAGGTCTTCGTGCGCCTCTTCGAAGACGGGCTGATCTACCGGGACAACCGCCTGATCAACTGGTGCCCCCGCTGCCACACCGCCCTTTCAGATCTCCCGAAACCATGCTCGGCGACACGGCGGTGGCAGTCAATCCCGAGGATGAGCGTTACCAGGACCTGATCGGCAAGAGCGTCGTTTTGCCCCTGCTCAACCGGGAGATTCCCATTGTCGCCGACGAATACGTCGACAGGGAGTTCGGCTCCGGTGCGGTGAAGATCACCCCGGCTCATGATTTCAACGACTTTGATCTCGGCAAGCGCCATGACCTTGAATGCATCAACGTCCTTGATGAATCGGGGGTGATCAATGAAAATGGCGGCGCCTACCAGGGGCTTGAGCGCTATGAGGCGCGCAAGAAGGTCGTGGCCGACCTCGAGGCGCAGGGCCTGATGGAGAAAATCGAAGACTA
Source organism: uncultured Desulfuromonadales bacterium (assembly GCA_945787465.1). Lineage (GTDB taxonomy): Bacteria > Desulfobacterota > Desulfuromonadia > Desulfuromonadales > Trichloromonadaceae > CALZIZ01. The sequence continues at coordinate 258 of CALZIZ010000236.1, read as the reverse complement.
CGCCAATGCCGTCGGCGAGTGCTACCGCTGCAAAACGGTCATCGAGCCCTACATGAGCAAGCAGTGGTACGTCAATGTGCAGCCCCTGGCCAAGGAGGCCATCAAGGCCGTCGAGGAGGGGCACACCAAAATTGTGCCCCAGCAGTGGGAAAAGACCTATTACGAGTGGATGTACAACATCCAGGACTGGTGCATCAGTCGCCAGATCTGGTGGGGCCACCGTATCCCCGCCTGGTTCTGCGACGACTGCGACCAGAT
>CALZIZ010000235.1 GCA_945787465.1 uncultured Desulfuromonadales bacterium | reverse complement strand
GGCCAGATGGCCATGGCGATGGACTCCTTTGCCGATAACCTGCAAAACGAGGTACTCACCGCCTTCCAGAAACTTGCCGCGGGGGATTTCACCTTTGAAGCCCAAGGGGTTATCCGCCAGCCGCTGGCTAAAGCCAATGCCTCCCTCAATGAATTGATGGCCCAGATTCAGGTGGCTGGGGATCAAATCGCCACTGGGGCAACCCATATCGCTGATTCAAGCCAGTCACTCTCCCAGGGGGCCACCGAGCAAGCCAGTTCGCTCGAAGAGATCTCAAGCTCAATGACCCAGATGGGGGACCAGACAGGACAGAATGCCGAACATGCCTCCCAGGCAAACCGTCTTTCAATTACGGCCAAGGATGCAGCGGAGAACGGCAACAGCCAAATGGTGGAGATGATCGAAGCCATGGGCGAGATCCACGAGGCCAGTCAGAACATCTCCAAGATTATCAAGACCATTGACGAGATCGCCTTTCAGACCAATCTGCTGGCCCTCAATGCCGCGGTGGAGGCCGCCCGGGCCGGTCAACACGGTAAGGGGTTTGCCGTGGTCGCTGAAGAAGTGCGCAACCTTGCCGCCCGCAGCGCCAAGGCCGCCCGGGAGACGGCCGAACTGATCGAGGGATCGGTGGAGAAGGTGGGGAAGGGGACTCAGATTGCCGACCGCACCGCTGAAGCGCTGAGCGAGATTGTTACAGGCATCACCCAGGTAACCGAGCTGGTGGCCGAAATTGCATCGGCCAGTAATGAGCAGGCTCAGGGGATCGGCCAGGTCAACCTTGGCCTGGAACAGATCGACCAGGTGACCCAGCAGAATACCGCAAACGCTGAAAAATGCGCCGCGGCCGCCGAAGAGCTTTCCGGTCAGTCTGGCCAACTGCGGGAGATGCTGCAGCGGTTTACCCTGAAGGATGCACATGGAGCCGCCCCGATTTCTCTCGCGGCTTTATCGGGGGAATCAGGCGTGTTCTCACCGCCGCGGTTCGAATGAACTGCCCAGGCCCCTGAGGGGGCGCCATCTTCCTCCTTGTCTGCTGAGAAGTTTATCACCCTGGAAGATACTGAGTTCGGCAGGTATTGACGGAAAAGAACATACACTTGATCCGGAGGGGCCATCTATCTGGCTTCTCCGTTTTTTTTTAAAATGGGGTGGCAGAGGCGTTTGAGCTTTACCGCTTTAGGCGTCCGAGCTTAAGGTTTCTTGAGCCAACTTTTTGATTCGGGATCTGATGTGTCGGGATTGTCGGGAACTTTTGCTTATTTATTTTTGATTGTTTATTCTTTTACTAGGGAAACCTTTTGACGTTAAAGGTTTGAAAATATTTAATTATGCTCGCGGGTAGAACAAGGGCGGTCCGGGGCCAGGGGCATTTGGAGCCTCTTGGGCATGTTACTTGAATAACCGGTGAGGCAATAAAGACAAAAATCGTGAGGGAAACCAAATAAAATTTCAATAGGGAGTATGGGATGGGTCGGACTCTGAAAGCCAAGCTGATGTTAAGTTTCTTTTGTGTCGTGGGCATTTTTGCGATGTGCGGGGCTTTTGCAATTTCCCAGGTTAAAGAAATTGGTGGCAGGTCCGAAAAGTTCATTGGCGAGTACTGGCCGACCGCCGATCTGCTCATGGAGACCCGTATCAGCTTCGATGAAATCGAAAAGACCGTTTTGAATCCACCTGAGGATCTGGACCAGGAGCGATTCGTCCATACATCCCAAGAGAGCCTGGAGAAATTCCGTGAGCATTTCCTGGCGACCCAGCTTGGAAAAACGGACGTCACCCAGGTGACCGGTATGCTGGAGAAAATCAGTGCCACCTTAGGCGAACCGGTCAGGCTTTACCCTGTTCCGGGGGAGAAGATGGAAGTGGCTGATGCCGCACTGGGGCCGGTGCTTGAAAAGGTGGAAGCATTGGGAGATGCCGCTTTGACCACTGCCATCTGGGAGGCGGTCATGGCCTTCAATGATATCCTTATAACCCATGACCCGGCAGAACGTGAGCGTTTCGATAAGCAGGCCTCTTTGATTGAAAACCACTCCAGGTTTGCTCAATTCAGAGAGCTGTATGCCCCCTTTAAGGAAAAGGGGGAAGCCGTATTTACCTCAGCGGCCCAATTAGCCGAGTCCCGAAAGATGTTTAGGAGCGCTGGCGAGGAATTGGCAAAAACTCTGGAGGAGTTGGAGGCCCGCTATAAAGAAACGGTGGTGGACCCCAGTACCGCAGCCATTGGGGGGCTCATCGGTATGGTGCTGCAGCTCATTGTTGCCGGCACCGTCATTAGTGCCCTGCTGGCTGCTCTTATTGGGTTTTTGCTGGAACGGAATCTTTGCGGGCCCGTCAGGCGGGTGGTGAAAATGCTTGATGAGCTTGGTAAAGGACATCTTGACGACCGGCTGAATGAACGCCGCCAGGACGAATTGGGTCAGATGGCCAGGGCCATCGACGACTTTGCCGACAACTTGCAACATGAAATGGTGGGGTCCATGCGCAAACTGGCCGAAGGCGACCTGACCTTTGAGGTTCAGCCCAGGGATGAAAAAGACGAAGTGGGGGGGGCCTTGAAAAGGCTCGGGGAAAAGCTCAATGATCTGATGGGCCAGATTAAAATGGCGGGGGACCAGGTCTCTTCGGCCGCTTCTCAGGTTGCCGATTCCGGTCAGACCCTTTCCCAGGGGGCCACCGAACAGGCCAGTGCTCTGCAAGAGATGACCAGCTCGCTTACTCAACTGGAGGCCCAGACCAGGCGGTCGGCGGAGAATGCCACCCAGGCCAGCCAGTTTTCTTCCGAGGCTCAGATAATTGCCGACCGGGGGCACGGGCAGATGCAGGAGATGGTGCATGCCATGGGCGAAATCAATCAGGCCGGGCAGAATATTTCAAAGATCATAAAGACCATCGACGAGATCGCCTTCCAAACCAACCTGTTGGCCTTGAATGCGGCGGTCGAGGCGGCCCGCGCCGGTCAACACGGCAAGGGGTTTGCTGTCGTTGCCGAGGAAGTTCGGGGCCTTGCCGCCCGCAGTGCTAAGGCCGCTCAGGAGACCGCCGAGCTTATCCAGGGGACTGTGGAGAAGACCGAAAACGGCAGCGCCATTGCGGACCGCACCGCTCTGTCCTTCGATGAAATCCTGGCTGGCATTACAAAGGTCACTGAGCTGGTGTCCGAGATCGCCTCGGCAAACATTGACCAGGACAAGGGACTGATCCAGATCAACCAGGGGCTGGAGCAGATCGATCTAGTGACCCAGCAGAACACAGCCAGCGCTGAAGAAAGTGCCGCAGCCGCCGAGGAACTCTCCGGGCAGGCTGTTGAGCTAAAGCACATGCTGGCTCGTTTCAGGCTTAAGCCGGCCGGGAGCGGTCATTCCGGTTCGACCAATTTGGTTGCTTCTGCTGCAAGGCAACTGGCCCCGCTGAAGGAGCCAGCTTGCCTGGAGTGGGGAGGAGCCCCCTCTGCCTAGGACATGTCAGACCAGTCAGAGGCTGAGCATCACCTCTCTGATGATAAATCGGGCCTTAGGTCGCCGAAATTTCATCACTTCTGCTTAACCTGTAGGCAAGTTTTTTGATCAGAGAGCCGATGTTTATGTAAAATCAGCAGCTTGCGGATTGGCACGACCCGTGCTTTAAATGATACTCAAAACAACGAAACACTTGGCAGTGTCGCCAGGTCCTGGGCAAAGCGGCCCCGAAATCTTATGGTTTCGGGGCTTTTTATTTTTCAGGGAGGACAGCGATGGGCGAGCTGAAAGACCGAAACATCATTATTGACGATACGACCCTGCGCGACGGCGAGCAGACCGCCGGCGTGGTTTTTTCGCTTGAAGAAAAAATCCGCATCGCTCGTATGCTCGATCAGATCGGGGTCGGCGAGCTTGAGTGCGGTATTCCGGCAATGGGCGCCGAGGAGCAGGCCGCGGTCAGGGCTTTGGTCGATCTCGGCCTCAAGGCCCGGTTGATCACCTGGAACCGGGCGACCATTTCAGACATCCAGGCCTCTATTGATTCGGGGGTCAAAGCGGTGGATATCAGCCTGTCAGTTTCGGATATTCACATCAAGAACAAGCTGCGTAAAAGCCGAAGCTGGGTCAAAGAGCAGCTCAAGGTCGCCCTTGATTTTGCCAAAAAACACGACCTCTACGTTTCCGTCGGTGGCGAAGATTCAAGCCGCGCCGATCTTGATTTTATGGTCGAGTTGATGACCATTGCCAAAGATCTCGGAGCCGACCGCTTCAGGTATTGCGATACCCTGGGGATTCTCGAGCCCTTTACAACCTACGAAAATGTCAGGTACCTGCTGGAGCGGGTCCCCATGGAGATTGAAGTTCATACCCACGATGACCTGGGGATGGCCACCGCAAACGCCATCGCCGGTATCAAGGCCGGGGCGAACTTCGTCAACACCACCGTCAATGGCCTGGGCGAGCGCGCCGGCAACGCGGCCCTCGAAGAGGTGGTGATGGCTTTGAAGCACGCTTGCGGGCACGACCTCGGCATCGATACCCGGCGCTTTGTTGAGATCTCCAAATTTGTCGGCCAGGCCAGCAGTCGTCCGGTGCCCGAGTGGAAGTCGGTGGTGGGCGAGCGGGTCTTCTCCCACGAGTCGGGGCTGCACGCCGACGGGGTGATCAAGAACCCCAGCAACTACGAGGGATTCGACCCTGCTGAGGTAGGGTTGACGCGGCACCTGGTGCTGGGCAAGCATTCGGGAAGCCATGCCTTGATCCACCGGCTCAAACGACTCGGCTACGAGTTGAACCGTCTCGAGGCCAACGACCTCATGGATCGGGTGCGCAGCATTTCGCAGCGCAACAAACGGGCGCTGACCGACCCGGAATTGATGACCCTCTGCCGGTCGATTTGAAAGGCAGGTTCAAGGACCCGTCTGACAAGTCTGACAAGTCTGACAAGTCTGACCACTGAATAAAGATTTGGACCATGGAAATTACGGCGATAAAAACTTCAGAGTGGGACCTTTTTCTTTTGTTGGCTGAGAGGGAAGGGTGGCGGATCCCCCGCCAGGAGGTGGCTCTCTATCAGGGCCCCATGGCCGACAGCGCCTTTGCACTGAGGGTCGGGGACGAGCCCCGGGGCTTTGTGACTGTGATGCGACATGAAAAGAGCGGCTGGATCGGCAACCTGCTGGTCGACCCCGAGTGCCGGGGGCGAGGTTACGGCAGCCTGCTTTTCGAGCACGCCGTCGACGCCCTCCGGGAGCTGCTCTATCGCGGTGACCACGGGGTCTGGGGGGAGTCTCGCTCTAACCTGCTCGAACCTCTGAGCTCTAAGGGCAAAATCTTTGCTTTCGGCAACACCGTGGCCCTGTTGCAGCAGGTCGCAGGAGTGCAGGTTATCGGCCCCTGGGTTTCCGAGAACCTCTGCCCCAGAGAGAACCGCCAGTTGTTGATGGCCCTGATCAGCGCAGCGGAACCGCAGTGGGAACTGGTCGCCGATGTTCTCGAAGCTTCTCCGGTTCAGCAGCTTCTCGGGGCCGCGGGGTTTGAACGTCAGGGCCGCTGCGATCTGATGGCCCTCGATCCCCAAGCCGATCTCAATCTTAGCCCCCTGGTTTCGTTTGCCAGCCTCGGCAGCATGGGCTGATCCTTCCTGTAATACCTCCTCTCCTTTTACCGGTTTTGGCTTTGCACAGTTTTTGCAATGCATGTGTGAAGCAGGCCTTGGTGACGAATTCCAGGCAGCAGACCTTATCCCCGGGAGAGTTGAGATCATGACAGAAGTGACGGCCAGGCAGGAAATTCTGCTCGAGAGCGGAACCAACGAGATGGAGATCATGGAGTTCTACCTGGGCGTTCAGTCCTTCGGTATCAACGTTCACAAGCTGCGGGAGATCATCCCCTTTAACCAGTCCAAAGTCACGGTTCTGCCGGACAGTCTGCCTTCGGTCATCGGC
>CALZIZ010000234.1 GCA_945787465.1 uncultured Desulfuromonadales bacterium | reverse complement strand
CTTGTTGGCAAATACCTCGCCGAGCTCCTCGTAGCGCACCTTGGCCAGCGGCGGGTACATCATCAGGATCAGGCCGATGGCGATGGGGATGTTGGTGGTTCCGACGGAAAAGGCATTGACGAGATCCTTGACGCCGGGGATGAGCCAGCCGGTACCGACACCGACGAACATGGCGAGAAAAATCCACAGGGTCAGGTAGCGATCGAGAAAAGAGAGTTTTTTGGTAACTCCTGATGACATAGAACCTCCTTGTCCGGTTTTTTGAACTGCGCCCCAAAAGGTTGGTTCAGTGTGTCGCTAGGCGCCTCCCCCGTGGCAGGGACAGGGACAGGACGCCGGCGCTAAAGACCAGGACCATTGAGGTCCACAGACAACCGGTCAGCCCCGCCCACTGGAAAACCAGCCCGGAGAGCAGGGTGCCGAAGAGTCGACCTGTCGCGTTGGCCATGTAGTAGAAACCGACGTTGAGGGCGACATCGTCACTCTCGGTGTAGGCCAGAATCAGGTAGCTGTGGACCGCCGAGTTGATGGCGAAAATAAGGCCGAACAGGGCCAGCCCCGCCACCACCGTTAGCCATGGCGAGAGCCCGGCATGAACTCCGAGGGCGATCAGCGCTGTCAATCCGGCCAGGGCAAAGGCTCCGATGCTGGCTGTCCCCCCCTGGGGAGTGCCGCCGGCGAGCCCCCGGCTGAGCAGGTTGGGCGCCAGCGACTGGACCCCACCGTAACCGATCACCCACAGGGCGAGAAATCCTCCGACCTCAGCGTGACTCCAGCCGAGGCTGGCGGAAAGAAAGACCGGCAGAGCGACCACGAACCAGACATCGCGCGACCCGAACAGGAACATTCGCGCGGCTGACAGGATGTTGATTTCACGACTCTCCGCCCCCCTTGAGGGCGTTCTTCGAACCGGTGAGGATCGCCACCCATTTGAACAGCGCGCCCTGGGCCTCTGCAGGGATCAGCACCTTGATGGCGCTCTTGGAGCTCATCTTGGTCAGGTCCTTGGCGATTCCCGAGAGGGCCTGGGCACCCATCACGTAGCCCACCGACAGGGCCATTGGCCAGCCGGGGTCGAGCAGCGCCAGCGCGGAAAGGGCAACCACCTGAAGGGCCAGTCCGGCGAAGAGGGTGATTTTCAGCCCCATGTGGGAACCGACCCAGCCGCCGACCAGATTCGTCACCACGCCGAAGAATTCGTAGAGCAGAAACAGAAATGCGATCTGCACCGGGGTGTAACCGAGCTCGTGGAAGTGCAGCAGCACCAGCATGCGCAGGGCGCCGTCGGTGAGGGTGAATCCCCAGTAGGCGGCGGTGACGAGGGTGTAGTTACGCAGGTCGGTCATATGATTTATTCGTTTTGAATCGCCGGGTTGAGATTGCATTAAACCACGTATGTCCACGAAAAGCACCGAGTCGTAGGTTGGGTCAAGGAGCGTAGCGACGGACCCAACAATTGTCCAGGTGCAAACAAATCGTTGGGTTTCGTTCCTCAACCCAACCTACAGTTTCCCGCTCCGAGGACGTTGAAGGGGAAGGGGTTGGCTCCTTTTACCTTTAGCCTTTTACCTCAGGTGGCTTGCCACCTTCCTGCACAATTCCATCATTCGGTTCGCGTACCCCATCTCGTTGTCGTACCACACGAACAGCTTGAGCTGTTTGCCGTCGACCACCATGGTGCTGGGTGCGTCGACGATGGCCGAGCGGGGATCGCTCTTGAAGTCGATGGAGACCAGGGGGCGCTCCTCGATGCCGAGTATCCCTTCGAGATAGCTCTCGGCCGCCTCGTGGAACAGGCCGTTGACCTCTTCGGCGGTGACCTCTCTCTGCATCTCGAAGACGGCGTCGGTGATCGAGCCGGTGAGCAGGGGCACGCGCACGGCGTGGCCGTTGAGCTTGCCCTTGAGTTCGGGGTAGATCAGAGTGATGGCGGTCGCCGAGCCGGTGGTGGTCGGAATCAGCGACATGCTCGCCGCCCGCGCCCGGCGTAGATCCTTGTGCGGGGCGTCGATGACCACCTGGGTGTTGGTGGCGTCGTGGATGGTGGTGATCACCCCGTGCTCGATGCCGATCTTTTCGTGAAGCACCTTGACCACAGGGGCCAGGCAGTTGGTGGTACAGCTGGCGGCAGTCAAAAGGTGATGTTCCTCAGGATTGTAGAGGTGATCGTTGACGCCCATGACGATGTTAAGTGCCCCTTGCTTCACCGGGGCGGCCACGATGACCTTTTTCATCCCACGATCAAAATAGGGCTGCAGCAACTCGGTGGTGCGGAATTTTCCGGAGGATTCGATGACGATGTCGACCCCCAACTCATCCCAGGGAACTTCGCCAGGGCTTTTGTGCTCACTGAAGCCGATGCGCCTACCGTCGATCGACAGCGATTCGCTATCGTGCCGGATATCGCGTTCCCAGCGCCCGTGGACAGAATCGAACTCAAGCAGGTGGGCGGCGCATTCGGCGCCCCCCTTGACCTCGTTGATGTGGACGATTTCAAACTCCGGCCAGTCCCAGGCTGCACGCAGCGCCAGGCGTCCCATGCGGCCGAAACCGTTGATGCCGATGCGAATGCTCATTGGTGTTCTCCATAAAGTTTTTGGGAGATGTCAATCCGCATAGGCGGATGTCTTTGGTAAAAAAATCAGCGGCAATTGCCCAAGCTCTGCTCCTGCTGGCCGCCCATGAATTTCTCCAGCCCCTCGAGATCTTTTTGAGCCTCGGGGAGCTTCACCAGTTCGGCTTCAAGCAGGCTCAGCAGCGACTCCTGCAGAGGGCCGGCGGGCGGCGCAAACCTGTAGTACATCCACACCCCCTGGCGGCGGTCGTCGATCCAGCCGGCGTTTTTCAGGTAAGAGAGGTGGCGGCTGACCGTCGACTGGGGCAGGTCGAGGGCGGCCATCAGTTCGCACACGCAGCGCTCCCCCCGGCTGAGCAGGGCGAGGATGCGCAGGCGGGTTTCGTCGGAAAGGGCCTTGAAAAGTTGCGCGGTTTTTTTCATGACTTTAATGTATCCGGATAGGCGGATGTGGTCAAGCGGGAATTTAGCCTGGTCATCGCTGCGCTCAGGCCACTTTATGCCGAGAGGGCCGGTGGGCTGTCTTGGGGCAGTTCGGAGTGGGGGGCTGCTTGAGGAGATGCCGAACGATTGGCGGGCAGGGTGAAGGTGATCCGGGTCCCTTCTCCCGGGGTGCTTTCGGCACCGATCGAGCCGCCGTGGGCTTCGATGATCGATTTGGTGATGTAGAGGCCCAGTCCGGTGCCCGAAGGAGCGGTGTCGGAGTAGTCGGCGCGGTAGAACTTTTCGAAAACCAGGTCGAGATGTTCGGCGCCCATCCCCTTGCCCTGGTCCTCGATGATGATCTGGAAGCTTTCAGATAGCATTTCTGCGCGAAGCTGGATGAGGGTGCCCGATGGAGAGAACTTCACAGCGTTGGAAAGAAGATTTTCCAGAACCTGGATTACGCGGTCCTCGTCTACGGATACTTGAGGGCAAGACTCTGGTAAGTGCATTTCGAAATGATGCGAGGGATGGCTTTTGCGGTAATGGTTGATCTGGTGTCGGATCAGGTCTGCCAGGTGGCAGGGGACCATGTCCAGGGGCAACTCACGCCCTCTTTCGAGGCGACTGACATCGAGCATCTCGTCAACCAGTCGTGACAGGTATTCGGCTTTTTCGTTGATGATGGTCAAAAATTCCGCCTGTTCCCCGGCATTGAATTCGTGCTGGGTGATCAGAAGTTCAGAAAAGCCGATGATCGCCGCAAGGGGAGTCTGAAATTCATGGGCCGCGGTTGAAACAAATTCGCTCCGCAATTGCTCGGCCTGGCGCTCCGAGGTCACATCGAGCATGACCCCGACCAGGCCGGCAAACTTGCCCTGGCCGTCGCTGAAGGTGCCTTTATGAAAGATCACCTGGCGCGCGGAGCCATCCTTCCGCAGGATCTCACTCTCGTAGATCCGTGTTCCGGGTTGGGCCTGCAGCTCCTGATCAACCCGGTGGTGGACCTTGGCCTGATCTGCGGGCAGAAACTCTGAGGTGCTGAGGCCGATGAGGTCAGCTTTGGTGCAATTGAAAAATTCCTCGAATGCCCTGTTGCAGCCATGGTAGGCACCGTCCAAACCCTTGAAGTAGACCGGCAGGGGCATCTCCTCCATAAGGGTTTTGAGAAAGTTCAGTCGAGAGACGAGTTCCCCTTCTGCCGCCTTGCGCCTGGCCACCTCGGCGGCCTGCTCTTGGTTACTACGCAGCAAGGCCCCCTGTGTATATTTAAGGCTTTGCACCATGTGGTTGAAGGATTTGGTCAGTTGACCTATTTCGTCCCGGCTGCTTGCGGCGACCTTTTGGTCGAGATTTCCGAGGGCGATGGCATTGCTGGCCCTGGTCAGTTCCTCGATGGGCGAGGCGATAGCCCTCGAAAGAGGGATGGCCATCAACGCACCCATAACCACAAGGATCATGGTGATAGAGAGCACCTCTCCGGTCAGTTTATCAACAATCCCCTCGGTATGGCTGGCCGAAATGCCGAGCCGAACCTGGCCCAGGCCTCCCATGGAAATCGGCATCGAGATATCGTAAATCGGCCCCTGGTCGGTGAACAGGTGGCGGATGTTGTATTCCTGCTCCGGTATCAGTTCATGAATGCCGAGAAGCTCTACGGGAAAGGTTTTGCCGAAGGTGTGCGCCAGCACCTTCTGCTGGTCGATGTCGAGAAAAAATACATAGGCGATGTCTTCCTCGGTCTTCAGCAGCTGGTGCCCGGAGATTTTCAATGCCAGCAGGTCTCTGGCGAGAATGTCTCCGGCACTTTCATGGGCGATGTGCCTGGCGATGGAAACGGCCCTTTTTTGCAGCTCCTCGCGCAAACTCTTTGAAAAATTGGCCTTAAGGTAAAATGCGATGCTGATGCCCAGAAAGACGACCAACGCAATCAGGGCTGTCAGGATTTTCTGGCGCAGGCTCCAGCGCAGGCTCATTGCTTGCGGTCTTTCTGCCCGCTGGGCGAAGGGCTTGTAAACTGGCGCATCTGGCGGATCGAGTCATAGCGGTCGTTGGTGATTTCAACGAAGCGCTCGATACGCATGCCGCGCAGTATATCTCTTCCTGCGCTGTTGTTGTGGAGGTCAAGTAGCACCGATTTGATCTTGTCTTTGGTCGCTTGGTCGAGGTTGGGGCTGGCCACGACCGGAGGAATGCCGAAGGGGGCGGACTTTGCGATGACTTTTGTTCTTTGGGTCAGGTTCGGCTCGGTGTGGGCAATAAATTCCCAGATCAGGCTGTCGACCGCCGCCCCGTCGACCAATTTGTTCGCAACGGCCAGAATCGAACGGTCGTGGGCGTAGGTGAACAGGTAGGAGCTGAAAAAGGCCTCGGGTGTTTCCCCCATTTGCGCCAGGATATAGGAGGGGGCGATCTTGCCGCTGTTGGACATGGGGTCGGCAAAGGCAAAGGTTTTGCCCCGCAAATCGGCATAACCCCGGGCGGGGCTGTCGGCCGGAACGATGAGGTACGAATAGTACAGGGGCTGGCCGTCAACCTGCGGCGCGGCCAGCAGCTCGAGGCCGAAATTATCGTGCCCCTCGACGTAGGGGCCACCGCAGACAAAGGCGGCATCCACCTCGCCCGATTCGAGCAGCCGGTTGACCTGATCGTAATTTTCAGGGTCCTGGGCCTTGATGCTGACGCCGAGTTGTTCGGCGAGATAGTCCAGCAGCTTCCGGTAATAGATGTACCCGTCCTGGGGGGTGATCATCGAGCCGACACTGATGGTCAGGGTCGGGGTGGTCTCTAGGCTTTGCAGATTGTCCAGCGACTGCAGGTTATCAAGGCGGATGCTCAGAGGCTGCTCAGGATCGCTGCAGGAAGCTAACGCCCCCAGGCCGGCAAGGGCGACAGCAAGGATTATTACGACGGTGCGGATCCTACGGTTCAGCTGCATGACATCGTTTCCTCGGTGGTTTTTACCAAATATTCTTTTGGTTTTTACGCAAAAACCGTGCCTTGGAGTTTTTGAGGGGCGTTTTTGACTGCTGATAGGGGACTTCGGAGGTGGAGGGGCCGGCTTTCTGCCGGCCCCCAAGGCAAAACGCCCATTTCGGGCCTGATCTATCTGGTCAGCTGGCGGTACTTGATGCGGTGGGGCTGGTCTGCGGCGGCGCCGAGGCGTTTTTTGCGGTCAGCTTCGTACTCGCTCCAGTTGCCCTCGAACAGACTTACCGCACTGTCGCCTTCGAAGGCGAGGATGTGGGTGGCCAAGCGGTCGAGAAACCAGCGGTCATGGCTGATGACCACCGCGCAGCCGGCGAAGTTTTCCAGCGCTTCTTCGAGGGCGCGCATGGTGTTGACGTCCAGATCGTTGGTCGGTTCGTCAAGCAGGATGACGTTGGCGCCTTCTTTGAGCATCTTGGCCAGGTGTAC
>CALZIZ010000233.1 GCA_945787465.1 uncultured Desulfuromonadales bacterium | reverse complement strand
CTGGGATATGATGACGGTTTGCTCTGGCCATGTCAGTTCAATCCTTAAACGTGCCATTTTTGCCCCAAAAAGGGGCTTTTAAGGCCCTTTTAGGCCCTGATATTGAGCATGATTGTTGTAATATCAATAGGTTGGCTTGGTCCGACCCCAGGGCCCCGGGTCCTTAGCCACGGAAGAGGCTCTTTTCCCAAGTAGGCCAAATGCCCACTCCATGGGTAATCGTCAGGGGAGGTCACCATTCCGGAACGCACCGGATTAAGGTGTATATATCGAACAAGTTCCATTAGGTAAGTAGAGCCATCCACCAGAAGAGCTTTATACCGACCTTAAAAAAGATGCCCGGTCCTTTTCTTCTGGTAGTTTATCCAGCGAGTATATCGAAAGGAAAGGTTCTGTATGCCGCGAGACAGGGGAAGGTCGCCGGCCTGTAAAGCCAAATGGATATGGTTTCCCAAAAGGCAAAATGCATGAACCCGATACCCGAACCGACAGGTCCCTTCATTCAACAGAAGGTAGAAGCGATATCGATCCTCATCAGAGAAAAAGACCGGAGCACCTCCATTGCCACGGAAGATGACGTGATAGAGTCCGCCAGGGATATGAATACGTGCTTTGAGCGCCATTTTTCCAATCTAACACAAAATACATTCTTGGTAACTTGGAGGCCTGACCCCGGGCTTAAGGGGGCAACATGTGAGGGGCACCTCTTGCTCGGTCGCTATATTTCACGTTGGGCAAATTTTCGATCAAAACATAGCCCTCACAACTCCTCAAAGTCCCCACGTTTATCAGCAACAAAGGACAGTTCCCTTTCCGCGGAATCCAACTCTTCTTCTAGTTCTCCAACATAAGGGACCATAATGTCTTCTTTTCGGCTCCAGGCAAAGCGCTTTGCGCGTTCAATAATTTTCCCATTCTGGAAATCCACGTCCCGCGGGTCACTGCCTCGCCAGTAATCTGCTGGACGACTGGTTGCTTTGTCATGCTCTGCGGTTACCGGGTCCAGGTGACGGTAAGGTTCCAACTCCGGAAGTGTTGACACATCAGGCGTCTCCGAGCATGGGGAAAAGGGTCGGGGAAAAGGGTCGCGTCTATACACTGCACAAATCCTGTGAAATGTGTAGTACGCCTCCTAGCACTCCGAAACCCGAGATCTTAACGCAAATTGCGCTTCATGCTTACCGCCTGGCTCCGCTATGCGCCTTCTTGCGACGTTTCTGCGCCTGGTAGCGCTCCTGCTCGTCAGGCGGCAGCATCCACTCAGGCATGATGCCGGCATCGGCAAGCTCTTCGCCGTTCATGCTCCAAGGCGGCTTGCCGTTCCACTGGGCCAGTTCTCCGGGGTGCTCCATGTAGTAGTTAGAGTCGAGCTTGGGGTTTTGCGAGACGATCGCCTCCCACTCGTGCCAGGGGTCGATGAAGTTGGGGCTTTTCTTCCGGGCTTCCCACTCCTCCATGGTACCCAAGCCCTTGGTGCGGTTGGGATAGTCGCGCAGCCAGGGGACTTCGGGCAGGGGCTTGGTCTTATCCATGTATTGCACTAGGAAGGACCAATAAGCGAGAGGATAATCGACACCGGAATAGGATTCATAAAGAGACCATCCGTTCAGCGTTGGATGAAACAATGAGAGACTGTGTTCCGGGACACCCCGCGGGCCAGGGCCGAACGCCAGGCGCCCTTCGCACTCTCCGAAAGGCATCTCTATAACTTTCGGCGGGAAAATGCCCACCTTAGCACGATAAACTCCCTTTTCCCTGTCAAAGACGGTAAACTCGGTCGGCTTCATCCGCCGCAACTTCCGATGTGCCCAACCCGCAAACGCCAGCAAGGTTAGGCCACCCAGAAGCATGAACCAATATGGGTCATTCGCTAGCAAGCTGATTGTCCAACCAGTCAAGCAAAAGCCCCCCCCCCCATAGATAAAAATCACCGGCAGAAAGAGAAGGAGTTTCTTGTCTCGCGCGGCGACATGGATATACTCCTTGTCGTCGATGCTAGTGGGCATGCACCAGAAGGGGCGCAAAGCCACTTTGGGAAGAGGTTTGCCTTGGGCCTTGAAAGGGCGCTTAATCTGTTTTCCTTGAAGTTCACTCATATCTTTAATGGATTTCCATGAAACATTTGCCGCGTATCAGTGCCTTGGGGGAGATTGACTAATTCTTCAGCCTCGATCCAATCGCTGTCGCTGTTTTCGGAACTGGGTAGCCAGACGTCGCCATTGCCATAGAGGTCCATGCGAACTTTGGCTTTGACCTGAGCGTTGCCGTTTCCTGTCAAAGGCCAGACCACCCGCACCGTGCGAGGCCCGCTGCCCAGGCCGGTGAACGACTCGATGCCCTGATGCTCAATGACCCCATTCTCCCACAGCTCCACGAAGAGCAGGGACTTCTCCTCGATGAAGTTAGGAATCTGAATGGTGATCTCTGCGGCCCTGAGCAAATTCGGGTTCTGATTGACCTTCAATCCGAGCCTGGGCCGGTAGATGGCGTCGGCCAGGGCCAGGGAGGCGCTACGAGGAGTTTCGCACCAGCGTCCGAATTTGTCTTCAGCCTCGCTGCCGGGCTCATGCCCTGCAAAACGGCCGGACCGATCCATCAACCTGTCCCAGGCGGTAAAGGGCTGGCCTATCTTTCCGATGAGGGTGTTGCCGTTTTCTTCAATCAGGTAAACGCTGCCGTCGTCTTTCTCTACGAAACGACCGCCGGCCGGATAGAGTATCTTTTCCAGCACATCACCCTCTTTGAAGATCACTTGCGTTCCATTGGCCTCACGCCAATACTTGCGGCGTCCCAGAATGGGCAGTTCTTGTTCGTAAAGCTGGGCAGGTTGACGGACGCTGAAGGGGCCGTTAGCGAGCCACTCCTCAAGGGGCGTATCTTCGGTGAAGACCCAGGTAAGCAGCGCCGCACTGGCAAAGACTGCTCCAAGGCCAATCCACATCCAGGGCCCGCCTGCGATGGTCCCAGCAAGAGATGCTTTACCTGCCCAACCGGCGGCCACCAATAGCCCGGATACGTCAGCTGCAACCGTCAGAGCAAAGCCAGCTGTCATCATTCCATGAGCAACAGCAGCGTCATCCCCTTGGTGGAGATTCTCAATCATATCATGCAGAGATAGTCCTAGGCTGTAGAGCCCTGCTGCCGCCCCCAAGCCGCGGGCGGCCATGCGCGAGAGAAGGGCTCTGTCGGCCCACGGCCCACCTTTCTCTAGGATTTTCTCCAATGGCTGACCGGTGGCATGTTCGGCCAAATATTTGACTCGGGCTTCAGTGACGACCCCGGAGATAGCGATCAAGTCAGTTGTTGCACCTCCTAAATCAAACCATGCGCGCCCAGACTCGTCTTTATCCCATTTTTGGTAAAGGCCCTTGGCTGCAGCCTGAAAATTCAACACTTCCACCCCCACCAAAATCGGCAGAATTCCCCGAGTCCAGACGCCATTGTCGTGGAGCTTCTTGGCCAGGGCGGGCAAACCCTTGGCCTGGCGATTGACCACGGTGCGCACGGTGACTTTTTCCCAGTGGGTGTTGTGGACCCTGGTTCTCCACTGGCGGCGGCTGTAGCCTTTGCCTTGCTTAAAGGCTTTTAGCGTAACGGTTCCAAGCAGGCTGCCGTCATTCCCGAACATCTGCACCGTGCCCTTTCCTCCGCCGGGAAGCTGGACCTGGTCTGTTCCTTTGAATTGGTGGGCATCATTCTGATTGAGGGGGCTGCGATCCTGGACGCTGCTCCGGGTTTGGTAGTCCCCGTTTGTGCCTTCGAGGGTCGGGACGGCACCACTCCAATCGGCACCATTTCGGCTGATGACCGAATGGTTCGTGGCAACCGTCATATTTTCGGTGCTTTCGGCGAGATCGTTGAGGTGTTTAATTCCCTCGCTGGTAGCCAGGGCACCGCGGCGGTTGGCCTGAAAGGAGTCGGAGGTTTTTTCTTCGGTCTGCGCAGGCTGGTTTTCGAAATCCGGATCGCTTTCGCGGCCGGGGACCTTGCCTTCGAACTGCTCCTGGATCGCGAACATGCGCAGCATAACGTCGCCGTTCGGAAGCTCGCCGCTCTGATATTCGGCCTGGGTGATCTCCTGCTCACACAGATCGAGGTCGAGCGCTGCGTTGACCAGCCGCAGCAGGTTGCTGCGAGCGTGGTCGGTGTCGGCGAGGCCGGCGACGCGGATGAAGTGGCTGAAAAATCCGGCAAAGGCCTCGGGATCGCGGAGGAATGACGGATGGATGTGCTGGGGACGGAACTCGGGGCCGCTCTCGAAGCCGGCTGCAAGCTCGGGCGACAGAGGATTGTCGCCGCCGGCAGCCCGGGGGAACAGCCGCGATTGAAGGAAATATCCCTGTTGCGGATCGGCCAGCTTGAGCAGAAACTGCGCTCCGGGGTCGTTTTGGGAAAGCTGGTGCAGGTTGGGCGGATCGGCCTCCAGGCCAGCGTCGAGGGCGTATTCGTGATCGCCGAGCTTGGCGACGAGCCGCTCCACAATGCGCCAGGCGTCGCCGTAGTGGGGGGCGGTGGAGGCGACCCACGGTCGATCCTCGGGCACCGGCATAGTGAAGTAGTCGTCGAGGGCTTGCATCAGCGGCAGCATGTCCTCGAAATAGGGGCTGTCCAGATAGCTCACCAGGTCCAGCTTGGCAGCCATGATCTTCTCGCGGATTTCACCACGCCGAACCACGCCCAGGGCCTGGTCGATTTCGGCCTTGCTGAGCTGCTTTTTCCACTTCTCGCGCTGCACCTTGGCCCGTACCCACTGCTCCTTTTCTTTTCCGGTGGGCGGCCGCTGTCCTTCCGGTTCAATGTCCGGCATTTTTCCGAAAAAGTAGCGGTTAGCCAAAACCGCCGAATCGAACCAGGGAGCAAAGGGGTACATCAGGGCCTTCTCTCCCTGATGATTGGGGTTGGCAAGATCGGTCAGAAAGCTGTCCATCTCCCACCAGGCTAATTGATACCTCCCAGCCAGCTCTCGCGCAACCCCCAGCGGATCAAACAGATACACCACCGGCAGTTCACTCTTCTCATGCAGCTTGAGCGAATAAATATCCGCCGTGACGTTTTTGACGCTCTGGATATGCTCTCCATCCCCATCATTGAGCCACTGGGTCAAGCTCGCGCAAATGCACTGCATCCGCTCACTGCGGTTCTTTGCCGCCTCATCTTCTGATACCTGCGGCATCTGGGTTGATGATTTCAGGCGGGGCTCTTCTTTTTGGTCGGGATTCATCCCCCCCATGGCGTTGATGCGCGCCCAACTCCACTGAACCTCCGAATAGGCGACCTGTACGGTCTGGAGTTCACCGTTGACCTTGTAGGGGACGATGACCCTCGAATCGTTCTGGCCGGTTGCTTCCCGCACATCCTTGCCCTGGAAGGACTGCAGGTTGACGTCCTTCATCATCCCCTGTGAGAAAACTTGCAACTCGCGCCACAGGTAGCCGTTTCTGTAAATGTACAGCCACCCGTCCCTCAGGTCGGCGGACTGCTGCTTGTTCGGCTGTGCGGTGGTGTAGCGTTTGGGAATGATGGGAATGAAGAAGTGGTCGAAGTCTTCGGGGTTTTGC
>CALZIZ010000232.1 GCA_945787465.1 uncultured Desulfuromonadales bacterium | reverse complement strand
AGGAGCGGCGTCGGGGCTGGTCGCCTCCCCCTGCACCGCGCCGGTCATGGGCGTACTGCTGACTTACGTTGGCACCCAGAAGAATGTTTTTCTCGGCGCTGGCCTTCTGTTCACCTTTTCCCTGGGCATGGGCATCCTGCTGGTTTTGGCGGGAACCTTTTCCGGTCTGCTGGCCTCGCTGCCCAAATCGGGCAAATGGATGGTGACGGTTAAAAAGTGCCTCGGCTTTGCCATGCTCGGTTTGGGCGAATACTTCCTTATCAAAATGGGACAACTGCTGTTCTGAAATTCCTGAAAGGAACAACCATGTTAAGAGCCTTTTGCATAGCCGCCCTGCTCCTGCTCTGCACCGCCGCATCCGGGTTCGCCCTGGAGGTGGGAGAAGCGGCACCGGCGTTCAGCCTGACCTCGAGCGAGGGTGCTTCGCTGAACCTGGATGACTTCAAGGACAAGGGTCCGCTGATGATGGTCTTCTGGGCGACCTGGTGCCCGGTCTGCAAAGAGGAGATACCACAGATCAAGAAGATTGCCGACGAGTTCGGCCCGCGCGGACTGGCCGTGGTCGGCGTCAACGTGGGGGTCAACGACTCGCCCCGAAAGATGGCGGCTTACAAGAAGAAATACAATCTCGACTACCCCGTTGCCTTTGACAAGGGCAGCCGTGTCACCAAAACCTTCGGGGTGGTGGGTACCCCGACCATTATGATCCTCGATAAGAGAGGTGTCGTCCGATACCGCAGCGCCGCTGTCCCCGATGACCTTGGCGAGCATTTCGCCCGACTGGCGGAGTAAATCGGTGCCCCTGTTGTTTCTTACCCGGGCCCAACGCGAGCGGCGGAGGAGGTCCACCCCCAGCTGGACTTCGTCTTCAACATGGCGCTGCGCCTTTCGGGGAACCGGTACGACGCCGAGGACCTGACCCAGGAGACGTTCGTAATCGCCTTCGAGAAGCTCTCGCAGCTCAAGAAGGCGGACCGATGCCGGTTCTGGCTGCTCGCCATCCTGCGCAACCTCTACCTGCGAAGCCTTGAGAAAAAGCGGCCAGACCTTCTCGATGTCGACGGCGACGATGAGTATCTTTCGATCATCGAAAGCCTGTCCGAGGACGAAGACCCGGAAAAATTCCTCCTCGAAAAAACCGCCTCGCAGGAAGTGCAGAGAATCCTGCACAGCCTGCCAGAGAGGTACAAGACGCCCATTATTCTCCACTACACCGAGGAATGGTCGTACAAGGATATTTCCAAAGGGCTGGATCTGCCCATGGGGACAGTCATGTCACGCCTGTCGCGGGGCCGGGAGTTGATGAAGAGAAAGCTGTTGAAAGACCGAAAACCGGCCGCCAGGGGGAATCTGATCACCCCGGCGTTCGACCGGGCTTCGGAAAAGGGATGAGGTGGCAATGAGTTGCAGGCAATTCAAAAAATGGCTGACGAACAAAGATCTCCTGCAGAACCAGGACAATGAGCAGGCCCTGGATCACGTCGGCCAGTGCCCCTCATGTGCCCGGCTTCTGAAGCTCGACGATGCTACCGAAAAGGCGATTAAGGCGGGCCTTTCTCGGGTCGAAACGCCGGCAAGGCTGCGGGCCAGCGTAGCGCTCATCGCTACCGAGGCACCTTCGAAAAAATCGCGCCCAATCTGGCCGAGGCTGGCCATTCCCATCTCTGCCATGACCGGCGTCCTGTTGCTGCTTCTCGTATTTCAGCCCTTTGGTTCAAGCCTTTCCAGCATGGACCAGATCGCCCGACTCGCCGAAAAAAACCACCGGGCGGGCATGGCCATGCAGTTCGACGCCAAGGGGGTGACCGATATCGCCGCCTGGTTCAGGGGCCGGCTCGATTTCGACGTGGCCTTGCTCTCCCTTGAGGGCCGGGGTCTCACCTTTCTCGGCGGCCGCAAATGCACCCTTGGCAACGTGGATGTGGCCTACCTCTTTTACGCCCTGGACGGAAAACCCTGTTCCCTTTAGGGGGACAAGGTCTTCGTGCTGGTCGTTTAGCTGGTATTCATCCGGAAAAGGGCCGTATCCCATATGAAAACAGCGCTAAACCCATGCATAGTTTCCGGATGGCAACTGCCTGACAGGGCATCAGGGGCAAGCTCGCAAGTTGCAGTCCTGCATTCCTGACCCGCCGAATGTATCTTTGTTTCGATCGGCAGGGAGGGATGCAAAGACCCCAGAGGGAATGATACCAAAACCTTTTGGCCCCTCAACCGTGGTCCTTTTTCAGGCGTTGAGACTTCGCTTTGTCACCCGCTCGATGGTTAATCCCTGAACAATAATCGAAAAGACCACCACCACATAGGTAATAGCCAGAATCACCGTGCGTTCCGGGCCCGGGGGCACGGACAGAGCCAGGGCGACGGAGATGCCGCCACGCAAGCCGCCCCAGATCAGTATGGGGGTGGCGCCGGGGGTGAATTCGCGCCATCTCTGCAGCAGTTTGACGGTGCCGGTGACGCTGACGGTGCGGGCGAGCAGGACGATGGGGATGGCGAAGACGCCTGCCATGAAAAATCGGGGGGTGAAGGGCATGACCAGCAGTTCGAGACCGATCATAACGAACAGCACGGCGTTGAGAATCTGGTCGAGCAGCTCCCAGAAGGTGTCGAGGTGCTCGCGGGTGGTATCTGACATTGCGAAGGACCTGCCATGGTTGCCGATGAGCAGGCCGGCGACCACGATAGCCAGGGGGGCCGAGGTGTGGATGAGTTCGGCCAGGGCGTATCCGCCCATCACCATGGCCAGGGTCAGCAGCACCTCGACCTGGTAGTTGTCCACCCGTTTGAGCATCTGATAGACCAGGAATCCCAACGCCAGGCCAAAAACAATGCCTCCGGCCGCTTCCTCCAGAAACAGCAGGGCGACATGCCCAACGGTGATGTCCTGCCCGCCTTTGACCATGCCAAGCAGGGCAATAAAGACCACCACCCCGATGCCATCGTTGAAAAGCGATTCTCCGGCGATTTTGGTTTCGAGGGTCTTGGGGGCGTTGGCGGTTTTCATCAACCCGAGAACCGCAATGGGATCCGTAGGGGAAATCAGCGCCCCGAACAGCAGGCAATAAAGATACGAGATGTCGAGGCCGAAGATCTTCAACACCAGCCAGGTCAGACTGCCGACCATGAAGGTTGAGGCTATGATGCCCACCGTCGCCAGGATGGTGATGACCCATTTCTGTTGCCTGAGGTCATCGAGGTTGACGTGCAGCGCTCCGGCAAAGAGCAAGAAGGCCAGCATGCCGTGAAGCAGGGTTTCATCAAAATCAATGTTTTCCAGCAATCCCCTGGCGGTCTGTTCGATGCCGCCGATCCCCAGGTGCCCCAAACCGACCATGGCCAGTGAAGCAACCAGGGCGATCACCATCACGCCGATGGTGGTCGGCAGGCGAATCGTGCGGTAGTTGATATAGCTGAAGAGGGCGGTAATTACGATGACTATGGTCGAAATTTCGAAAATTCCCATGTTTTCCCCGGCGGCAGTAAGAGCCATTGAGTTGGACGGCCCCCTCCGTCAGGTCGAGGGAGGGCATTCAATAGTGAAATCCTACCCTCGCCAGGGCCGCATTTCAATGATTTCGTGGCTCGTTGCCTTTGTTTGCTGGATAATGGTAAAAAGGAAAGGGTGAAAATTCGGGCTGACACTATTAAGTTTGAGGGCATTTCCCCCTGAGCTTTGCGAAAAGCTGTAGAAGGATAATTATGTCGCAGAACCAGAGAAACTATATGACCACCGGCTGTGCGGTGCGAATGAAAGCCGAACTTAAAGATCTGCTCTATGTGAAGCGTCCCGAAATGGTCAACACCGTCGCCTGGGCCGCTTCCAACGGCGATCGCTCGGAAAACGCCGATTACCATTACGGAAAAAAACGCCTGCGGCAGATCGACGGGCGGATCCGCTTTCTGCAGAAACGACTCGATGCAGCGGAAATCGTTGATCCGGTCGCGCAGCAGAAGATCGCCGGCGACCGGGCGCTCTTCGGTTGCACGGTCACTGTAGAAAATGAGGCGGCTGAAGAGAAGGTTTACAGCATCGTCGGTGTCGATGAGATCGATCTTTCGAATGGCCGGATCAGCTGGGTGTCGCCGATCGGCAAGGCCCTTCTCGGCCGCTCGGAAGGGGACCTGGTTTCTTTTAAGACTCCCGGTGGCGTTGAAGAACTGGAGATCGTCAAGGTGGAGTACAAGGCTCTTGTTTGAGGGTGTTTGACGGGGGGAGGGCTTCGGGGGCAGGCCTTCGATTTGCCAAGTTATCGAAAATTAACGAACTGACGCCAGAAACTTGGACGACGACCTATTGACAGAGACTACTTCCAGCGAATATGATCTAACTCATGTTTCGTGCGATCGCCTACATCCTTCTTCTCTTCTCCCTGGTGGCTCTAACAGGGCTCGGCGCCACCGCTTCGGCCCTGGTGCATCAGGATTCCACCGAGTCCTGCTGTGACCACCGCGAAGAGGGGGAAAGCGATCGGGGGCAAGACGAGCCGTGCTCGGCTTCGGAATGTTCCTGCCCCTTCTGCCTCTTTCTCGACCGCCCGGATAGCCTCTCCCTGAGTTTTCTGCGGACCCCATCCAAGTTCTCCTACGGCCCGTTACAGACCATCTGTTCCTCCGCGTACATCCGCCTCATCGAGTATCCCCCCGAAACGGCCTGAGTTCCGTCCTTACTTTTCTACCCATCGTCAATTCGCATCGCCTGTTTCGAGCGGAGAGCCCTCGTGTGTCCTCTGCGCTCCGACGCGTGCGATTGACCCCCTGATACTCGAACCACATGGAGAAACTTTATGAAGAAATTCGCCCTTATCGGCGTGGTGCTGGCCATCGGCATCGCCGTCGGCATGACTGTTCTGCGCCCCGCGGAGACCTCGGCCCTCAACGTCAACGACGTCGCTTTCGATCCCGGCGCCTTCGCTGGAACCATCACTCTTGCCGGCGTGACCGCCGGTTTTGCGCCCAACGACCAGACCCTTTTCGGCATCATGGATCTCAAAGAGCTGCAGTGCAACAGCCCCAATTGCAACAAGAAGATCCTGCCCGTTCGCTTCACCGGGAAGGTACCGGATCTCGGTGACGAGGTCCGGGTTACCGGCAGCTTCGTCGCAGCCGGCAACGGCTACCTCTTCGCCTCGGAGCAGGTCGAGGTTGTACGCAATCACAAGCTGGGAGGCTAGTCCGTGAACGTTTCCAAACTTGTGGTTAAGAATCTCACCCGACGCCGGGGAAGGTTCGTCTTCACCCTGGCGGGGATCACCATCGGCATCGCCTCTGTCGTCACCTTTCTCGCCCTCGGCGGTGGCCTGAAGAACGAGATCGAGAGGGAGTCGGCGGCTCTCGGGGCCAATCTGGTTGTAACCCCCAAGGGCTCTTGCGCCTACGAACAGGTCTCCATATTGACCGGGGAACAGCTCCCCACAACCATCACCAGGGAGGAGGTTGCTCGGATCAAGGAGATCGACGGCCTGACTGCTATCCCATTCCTTACCGGGAGGACGGCCCTGCAGAACCGGCCGGTTTCCGTTATGGGGATCATCCCCGGGCAGACGAAGGCCTTTAAGGAGTGGGAGATCGCCGAGGGGAGCTACTTCGGCGAGGGGGACGAAGAGGGTGCCGTGGTCGGATCAGTGGTCGCCTCCCAGTTCGGCCTCGGGCCCGGTAAGGAGTTGACCATCCGCGGCCAAAAGGTCGACATTCGGGGGGTGCTGGCCGAGACGGGGGGCAAGGACGACCTGACCATCTTTTTGCCCCTGCCTGCGGCCCAGAGCATCTACGAGCAGGCGGACCTCGTTTCCTACGTGGCGGTGCGCGTCGATGACCTCGCCCAGGTCGAGAATTACGCCATGAAGATCAAAGAGGTGGTCAACCTCGGCGTCGTCTCCGACAAGCAGATGCTCAAATCGGTCCTCGGGATCGTCGGTACGGTCAACGTCACCTTGCAGCTCATCGCGGCTGTTGCGGTTCTGGCGGCGGCTTTCGGCATTGTCAACACCATGCTCACCGCAACCTACGAGCGTCGGCGTGAAATTGGCATCCTCCAGTCGCTGGGGGCGAGGCGACGGACCATCTTCACCATCTTCCTCCTCGAGTCCGGGGCCTACGGTGTGCTTGGCGGTCTGGCCGGGGCTTTGTGCGGCCTGCTCTTTTCGGCGCTGGCCGCCCCTCATATCAGCCAGAACGCCGTCACCTCCTTTGTCAAGGGTTCTGGGTCGGCGCACCTCCTGGATCCCTTCATCATCCTCGGGTCCATCACCTTATCCGCGCTGGTTGCAACCCTCGCCGGGCTCTATCCCGCCTGGCGGGCGGCCCGACTCTCTCCCGTGGAGGCCATGAGCTATGAATGACGTCATCATCCGCACCGAAAACGCCCTCAAGACCTACGGTCGCGGCCCGGCGGCGACCCACGCCCTGCGGGGGGTGAGCCTGGCCATCCCCAGGGGATCTTTCACCTGCATCGTTGGCCCCTCGGGGCACGGCAAGAGCACCCTCATGCACCTGCTCGGTGGCCTTGATCGGCCGACTTCCGGCTCGGTGGAGGTCGACGGCATCGAACTTACCGATCTGGCTAACTCGGCACTGGCGAGCCTGCGCTCGCAGAAAATCGGTTTCGTCTTT
This sequence comes from uncultured Desulfuromonadales bacterium, assembly GCA_945787465.1. GTDB lineage: Bacteria > Desulfobacterota > Desulfuromonadia > Desulfuromonadales > Trichloromonadaceae > CALZIZ01. The sequence goes on along the minus strand of CALZIZ010000232.1, from coordinate 936 downwards.
CAGTTCTTCAACCTGCTGCGCCATCTCACCACGGTGGAAAACGTGGAGACTGCCATGATGTTCACCGGGCTCTCCGAAAAGCAGCAGGCAGCCCGCGCTCGCGAGCTGCTCGCGCAGGTGGGGCTCTCCGAGAAGGCGAACGCCAAGCCCTCGGAGCTCTCCGGTGGCCAACAGCAGCGCGTCGCCATCGCCAGGGCTCTCGCCAACGACCCGGAGATCCTCATGATGGATGAGCCGACCGGCAACCTCGATTCGGTCGCCGAGGCCGAAATCCTCGACCTGCTTCTGGAACTGCAGGGCCAGGGCAAGACGCTGGTCATGGTCACCCATAACCTGGAGATTGCCCGCAGGGCCCAGCACCTGATAGAGGTGCGCGACGGCCGCCTCTGCCAAGCGGCATGACAGCGTTCGGCAGCCTTCGGGGGCCAACCTGGATAGCCGTTTGAAAAACCATAGAATAAAAAGAAAGCCCCGACTCCTTGCGGAATAGGGGCTTTCCTATTGCCTTGATATTTTTGTGGAGAGGGGCATTTCGCTTATCTGGGTCAGGTTGAGCTTTCTTATTTTTTTGGATCTGTGTGAATCCATCATTTCCCCCCCCCACCGGTCCAATATTTTGGGGTGGCACAACTTATTAAACACTTCTGGGGGCTATTCAGATCCACCAGGACCCACTAGTGGCCTGTTTGGTTAATCGTGTCAGTTAACTCTGAGTCATTTTGGTTGCTGTCAAGGCGTTGCCGACGCAGGCCTAGCCGTGCGCTAAGTCAAGGAGGCACAACGAAAACAGCGGCCAAAAGGGCCAGAATTATAGGACAGGATTAGCCGCACAGGTCACTAGGAGGCTGTCCGACAATTAGAGACCGGCTGCAAACCCAGCTGTTTGGCCCATATTTCGGCTCCTTTTCGGCCCATAGCTACGGCTATGAGCTCTCA
>CALZIZ010000231.1 GCA_945787465.1 uncultured Desulfuromonadales bacterium | reverse complement strand
AAGGCGCTGAACGCAGAATTGCAGAAAAGGCTGAATGCTATCAGCGGGCCCAGGGTGGAACGGTTCGGCATCGCCATGTCGGCTGGCGACAAGGTCCTGCAAGGCGTGAACAACTATGACAAGGAGGTATTTAACGGCGACATCGGAAGGGTCACCTACGTTGATCCTGACGAGGGGGAAGTCGGTATTGAATTTGATGGCAAAGTTGTCCCTTACGACATCCCCGAGTTGGACGAAATTTCGCTGGCCTACTGCACCACCATTCACAAAAGCCAGGGGTCGGAATATCCGGCCGTGGTCATCCCCCTGTCCACCCAACATCATGTCATGCTTGAAAGAAATCTGCTCTACACAGGGGTCACCAGGGGGAAAAAGCTCGTCGTCCTTATCGGCCAGGAAAAGGCCCTGATGACTGCAATAAAGAACGTTAAATCCCAAAATCGCTTTACCTTGCTTACGAAACGGTTGTCCGGTTAACTATGGACAGTTGATCGGATCGGGTAGCTTGGGAAGCTCAGTTTCAATCGCCGGCCCAACGCGAAAAAATCCGCAGCCGAAACTTATTTTGTTCAAGATGTCTCTTTGTAAACAAAAAAAGCCCCAACCCGCTGCATAGACAGGGATTGGGGCTTTTATTTAAACAAAACCTAAAAAGGTATAGGTCAGAACGGAATATCATCAACGGAATATCATCGTCGGGGTTAAACGGCGGATCGATCTGGTCGTCGTAGGCCGGCGCGCCGCCCTGTGCCGGAGCCTGATTGGGGGACTGCTGAGGCTGATTGTACGACTGCTGGGGTTGAGCCTGGGGCTGAGCCTGGTTCTGTGGCTGCGGCTGGCGCTGCTGACGGTTGTCGTTGCGCGGGGCGAGGCCGTTCTCTTCGCCGGCGCGACCGAGCATCTGCATCTGGTCGGCAATGATCTCGGTCATGTAGCGCCGATTTCCGTCGCGGTCGTCGTAGGAGCGGGTCTGGATCTTCCCCTCGATGTAGACCTGCTTGCCCTTGTGCAGGTACTTGCCGCAGATTTCGGCCAGGTTGCGCCAGGCGACGATGTTGTGCCACTCGGTCTTATCGACCCACTCACCGCTGCGATCCTTGTAACGCTATCACTTTATTGACAGACATTAAGGATGACCTCCCCCTTAGTAGTTGACGTTGGGCTGAGTGTAACGAAAACCTCCGGGGGCTGTAAAGGCTTTTCAGGAAAAAGGTTTGACTCTATCCCGGCACCTCCCGTAGACTAGCGGATTCGATAGCTTACGGAGTTTTCAGGATGTTGCGAACGATCTTTTTTTTCATCACCTTTATCCCCTGGACGCTGTTTGTCATCTTCACCGGGGTACCGCTTTCTTTCATCAACCCGAACTACCTGCACAGCTATTCGGGCCTCTGGGCCAGGGTCGGCCTGTCTCTGGCCGGTGTGCGCCTGGTGGTGGCGGGGCAGGAGCACATCCCGCGCAACCAGCCGGTCATCTTTATGCCGAACCATCAGAGCAACTTCGATATCCTGGCCCTGTTCGCCGGGCTGCCGGGGCAGTTCCGCTGGCTGGCAAAAAAGGAACTGTTCAAAATCCCCCTCTTCGGCTATGCCATGCACCGCAGCGGCTATATCGCCGTGGACCGTTCTGATCGGCGCAAGGCCCTGGCCAGCATGGCCGAGGCCGCCCGCCGCATCGCAGCCGGGGCCTCGGTGGTCATCTTTCCCGAAGGGACCAGATCGCCCGACGGCAATCTGCTGCCCTACAAAAAGGGCGGCTTCTTGCTCGCCCTCAAGGCCGGGGCCAGCATCGTCCCCATCGCAATTACCGGAAGCCGCGACATCATGCCCAAGCACAGCCGCTGGATCCGCGGCGGGACGATTCGGGTGCATATCTTTGCGCCGGTGGCAACATCCGATCGAGACGAATTCATGGCTGCGGTCCGCCGACCGGTCGCCTCCATGGTAGGAGAATCAGCATGACTACACCCCTGACCCCCGACAGCCTGCGCCTGCTCCCCCTGGGGGGGCTGGGAGAGATCGGGCTCAACATGATGGCGCTCGAGAGCGAAGGAAAAATCCTGCTCATCGACTGCGGCCTGATGTTTCCCGAGGCCTACATGCTCGGCATCGACCTGGTTATCCCCGACATCTCGGCCCTGCGCGGACGCACCGACGACATCCTCGGGCTGCTGCTGACCCACGGTCACGAAGACCACATAGGTGCGATTCCTTTTCTGCTCGAGGCCCTGGGCAATCCGCCGATCTTCGCCACCGGCCTGACCCTGGGCCTGCTCAAGGGCAAACTCGAGGAACACAACCTGCTCGGCCGCGCCAAACTCGAAGAAATCGCCCCCCGCCAGCAGCTGGCCCTCGGCCCCTTCGAAGTCGAACCGTTTCGCGCCGCCCATTCGATCGTCGACGGCGTGGGCTTTGCCATCCGCACCCCGGCGGGGCTGGTGGTGCATACCGGCGACTTCAAGATCGACCAGACCCCCGTCGACAGCCAGCCCACCGACCTGGCAAGGCTGGCAGCCTACGGAGAAGAGGGAGTGCTGTTGCTCCTCGCCGACTCCACCAACGTCGAAAAAGAGGGTTATACCCTCTCGGAGCGCGTCGTCGGCGAGGCCTTGCTCGATATTCTGCCGCGCTGTCCGCAGCGGGTCATGGTGGCGACCTTCAGCTCCAACATTCACCGCATTCAGCAGATCGTCAATGCGGCCCTGGCTGACGACCGCAAAATCCTGATCAACGGCCGCAGCATGGTGGCCAACGTCGCCATTGCCCGACAGCTCGGCTACCTGCAGATCCCCGACGATGTCCTGATCGGCTTCGGCCAGATGCGCGACCTGCCCCGGGAGCAGGTGCTGATCATCACCACAGGCAGCCAGGGTGAGCCGCTGAGCGCCCTGTCGCGCATCGCCATGGACGACCACAAGCAGCTGCAGCTCGAAACCGGGGACACTGTCATCCTCTCCTCAAAGTTCATCCCCGGCAACGAAAAGGCCATCTCCGACCTGATCAACCACCTCTACCGCCGCGGCGCCGAGGTCTTCTACGAATCGACCAGCGAGGTCCATGTCTCAGGGCACGCAAGTCGTGAGGAGCTCAAGCTGGTCCACTCGCTGACCCGACCCCGCTACTTCGTCCCGGTTCACGGCGAATATCGGCACCTGGTCAAGCACGCCCAGCTGGCCCGCACCGTCGGCGTGGCCCCGGAAAACGCCGTGGTTATCGAAAACGGCCAGCCGCTGGTGGTCTCGGCCAACGGCCTGCGCCTCGAAGAGCGCGTCGAAACGGGCCGGGTCTTCATCGACGGCAAGGGGGTCGGTGACCTGGGAAAGATGGAACTTCGCGACCGCAGCCACCTGGCCAACCATGGCATGGTTGTTGTATTTCTAGCGCTCAACCAGTCAACCGGGGAGATCCTCTACGGCCCCGACCTGCTGACCCGCGGCTTCGTTCCGGAGGAAGAAAGCGAGGAATTCCTCGACCAGGCCCGCCAGGTGGTCCGCGACACCCTGGACGAGCACAGTCTCGAAGCCATCGCCGACTGGGAGGAGCTGCGCGTCGAGGTACGCAAGGGCCTGCGCCGCTTCTTCAACCGCAACCTGCAACGCCGGCCGCTGATTCTGCCGGTAATTATGGAACTCTAACAAACCCGGGCGATAGGCAAGAGGCGCGAGGCAATAGGTAAAACCTTAAGCCCCTAGCCCCTAGCCCCTAGCCCCCAGCCAACGGTTTTTTCATGGATTTACTTCACTCCCTCGTCCTCGGCCTGGTCCAAGGGCTGACCGAGTTTCTGCCTGTCTCCTCTTCGGGACACCTGGCCATCACCCAACACTTCCTTCCCGGCTTCGAACAGCCTGGAGTTCTGTTTGATGTCATGCTGCATGTCGGCACCATGGTAGCGGTGATCATCTATTTTCGTTCAGAACTGACATCCATGGCCACTGCCCCTTTCAGGCGGGATGAGGACGCACGTCTGTACCGCCGCCTGCTGCTGCTGCTGATTGCCGGTTCGGTACCCACAGCATTGATCGGCCTGAGTTTCAAGGACTTCTTCGAGGGCCTGTTTGACAACCTGCCGGTGGTTGCCCTGATGCTGCTGGTCACAGGCACCCTGCTGTTTCTCTCCGAACGCTTTCGCCGCAAGGGACGCAAAGAGGGAGAGCTGACCCTGACCGACGCCCTGGTGGTTGGCACGGTTCAGGGCTGCGCCATCATTCCCGGGATCTCGCGCTCCGGTTCGACCATCGCCGCGCTGCTCCTTAAGGGTGTCGACGGCGAGACCGCAGCGCGCTTTTCGTTTTTGCTGGCGCTTCCGGCGGTTTTCGGCGCGGCGCTCCTTTCGCTTCGCGACCTGCAGGGGCTGGCAGCCGGCGAACTTCCGGTCTACCTGGCTGGTACGGGCGTTGCATTTGCCTCCGGGCTAGCATCCATCCATTTTCTGATGGGCGTGATTCGCAAAAAACGCCTGTTCGCCTTTGCCGTTTACTGCTGGCTGGCCGGCAGCCTGCTGTTGTCATACTCTCTGTAGGGGCCCCTGCCTCCTCAAGGAACACGATTGATGAGCAAAGAACCCACACCCTTTATCCGCGAACACATCAAAAAAGAGATCGGCGGAGTCCTCTGCCTGGCCATCGGCATGTTCATGCTGCTGGCCTTTATCTCCTTTCACAATAGCGACCCGTCCTTCAACAACAACCTGCACCCGAAACAGATTTTGAACTACGGCGGCACCGTCGGAGCGCATCTGGCCGATCTGCTCTTTCAGCTCTTCGGCCTGCCGGCGCTGCTGCTGCCGCTGGCGCTGCTGCTCTTCGCCTGGCGGCTGTTCAAATTTCGCGACATCAAACTGCGCTTTTACAAGGTGGGCGCCTTCGCTGTGCTGCTGATTTCCCTCGACGGACTGGTTTCCTTGCGTTTTCGCGAGGTGATGTTAACCGGACAGGCCATCAACGAGGCAGGCGGCGCGGTGGGACGCCTGCTGGTCGACACCCTGGCCGGGTACCTCAACCTGACCGGCGCCGCCATCTTTCTGCTGGTCTTTTTCCTGGTCTCGCTGATGCTGGTGGCGCGCTTTTCCATGGTGCTGTTTTTAGAGGGGCTGCTGTCGCGCTTCGGTGGTTATCTCGAAAGGCGCCGTGACGCCCGGGCCGCCCGCAAGGAGCAGAAGGCCCTGATAAGAATAGAGGCTAAGGCCGCCGCCCCGATCATCATCCAGCCCGAACCGATGCCCCTTCCGCCACCGGCCAAGCTGAGCAAGAAGAAGAAAAAGGCCAAGGCACAGGAGCAGGTCGCCCAGGAAGCCTTCGGATTTCTTGAACTCTCGGGAGACTACCACAAGCCCCCCCTCTCGCTGCTCGACCACGACGGCGAACCGCCCAAGCCGGTGGACCGCGACAGCCTGATGATGAACGCGCGCATCCTCGAGGCCAAACTCAAGGACTTCAACGTCGACGGCGAGGTGGTCGAGGTCAAGCCCGGCCCGGTGGTCACCATGTACGAATTCTCCCCGGCCCCCGGGGTCAAGGTGAACAAGATCGCCAACCTCTCCGACGACCTGTCGATGGCCCTCAAGGCTCTCTCGATCCGTATTGTGGCTCCGATCCCCGGGCGCGGAGTGGTCGGCATCGAGATCCCCAACAAGGAGCGGCAGACCGTCTACCTCAAAGAGATCATCGAGTCGGCCGAATTCCAGAAATTCGGCGGCCGTCTTCCCATGGCCCTGGGCGACGATATCTTCGGTCACACGGTGGTCGCCGACCTGGCCAAGATGCCCCACCTGCTGGTGGCCGGTTCCACCGGCAGCGGTAAATCGGTCTCCATCAACACCATGGTCCTCTCGCTGCTCTACCGGGCGACCCCGGAGGATGTGCGCATCATCATGGTCGACCCCAAGATGCTCGAACTCTCCATCTACGAGGGGATCCCCCACCTGCTGCTGCCGGTGGTGACCAACCCGAAAAAGGCCGCCCTGGCCCTGAACTGGGCGGTGCGGGAGATGGAGCGGCGCTACAAGCTGATGTCCGACAAGGGCGTGCGCAATGTCGACGGCTACAACAAGAAGATCGCCAAGGAAGAAAAAGAGAGAGAAAAGCTCAGGGCCGAGGAGACGGTGGTGGTCGAAGCCGTCGAAGAGCTTGACGAAGACGCCCCGGTCATCGTCGCCGAAGAAGGCGAAGAGCTCGACCACGGGCACCTGCCCTACATCGTGGTCATCGTCGATGAGCTGGCCGACCTGATGATGGTCGCCGGCCGCGAGATCGAGGAATCGATCGCCCGCCTGGCGCAGATGGCCCGGGCCTCCGGTATTCACCTGATCCTGGCCACCCAGCGTCCGAGCGTCGACGTACTGACCGGCCTGATCAAGGCCAACTTTCCGACCCGTATCTCCTTCAAGGTCTTCTCGCGTACGGACTCGCGCACCATCCTCGACTCCATGGGCGCCGAGGCCCTGTTGGGGATGGGCGACATGCTCTATCTGCCCCCGGGCACCGGGGCCCTGCAGCGGGTCCACGGCGCCTTCGTCTCCGAGGTCGAAGGGGCTCCGGCGGCGATGAAGACGACGGCTACGATGAAAAATGGGACGACGCCCTGGCGCTGGTCGCCGACAAGAAGCAGGCGTCCATCTCCATGCTCCAGCGCCACCTGCGCCTCGGCTACAACCGCGCCGCACGGATGATCGAAAAGATGGAGCAGGAAGGGATCGTCGGCCCCTCCGACGGCACCAGCCGGCCGCGGGAAGTGTTCATCAATCAGATACCGCAGCCCTGAGCGCCGCTCCCCGTCACAGGGAGGCTCGCACGGTACGGCCAGGCATGCTATGATCGGCAGCAGCCGGGCGCACCGCATTTAGAACAGATCGACAGCCCTTTCCAAGGAATGGCTTCCCGAGAAAGGGCGCACCGGAACGGACCGGTACCGGACAAGGACGGTTATGACCCAAAAGCTCACCCTTAAATTCATGGACGGGGAACAGGTCGACGCCACGCTCGCTGAACCCTTCGACCCCAGCATCAACGCCATCGAGGTTTTCCTTGCCGGCACCGACCTGCAGCTGACCTACCCGCTGGTGGACCTGTGCTATATCTGCTTTGTAACCGCAGAACAGACCAACATGCCCCCGATCGGCAAATCCGATACCAGCGGCGAGGTCGAGACCACGACCGACGAGTGCTTCCACGTCCGCTTCCGCCAGGAGCCGCTCTTTCCTGCCGGTTTTTTCGCCCGCCCCGTCGAAGCCGACGGCCCCTGCCAGGTCTTTTTCTTCTGCACCCACGGCGTCCGCGAGCGCCGCGACAAGAAACGCCTGCTCGGCGATATCCTCGAAGAGAAGGGACTGGTCACCCCCACCGATATGCAGGGCGCCCTCAAGGAGCAGGAGCGGCTGCGCAAGCGGCGGGTCGGTGAGATCATCGCCGAGCAGAACAACCTGCCCCAGGAAACGATCGAGCGGACCGTCAGCACCGCCGCCGACAAGGGGATCAACCCGGCCAAGGCCCGTATCGGCGACATTCTCGTCTCTGCCGGCCTGGTCACCCGGGAGCAGGTCGAGAAGGCCATGTCCAGCCAGAAGGAGGGCAAAAAGAAGCGCATCGGCGAGCTCCTCATCGACCTGAAGCTGATTACCGAAGAGCAGCTGCTGTCGGCCCTGGCCGAGAAATTCCGCATGCGCTACCTCGACCTCACCCAGTTCGGCCCCACCCCGCCAGCGCTGCAGGCGATGAACGTCGAGATGGCCCGGCGCCTCAAAGTGCTGCCGATCGACCTGGTCAACGACACCCTGATCGTGGCGACCTCGACCCCGACCGACCCGACCCTGCCCGACACCCTGCGCTTCAACACCAACTGCCGCATCGAACTGGCGGTGGCCAGCAGCGCCCAGATCGCCGAGGCGATCGAGGAGCATTATACGCAGGACGAGGACAATGTGCAGGCCCTGATCGGGGAGATGTCCGAAGAGATCGTCACCGTGGAGGAGGAGGTCGAGGACAACAAATTCT
>CALZIZ010000230.1 GCA_945787465.1 uncultured Desulfuromonadales bacterium | reverse complement strand
GCCGGGGGGAACCACTTCATGGCTGGAGGGGTCGCAGAAGAATAAGCAAACCCGATGCCGCTTCCGACCAGAACACCAAATCCCAGAACCCAGCCCCAGTAAGACGTCGTCTGGGATATGGCGATAAAACCTGCCCCTACCATCAATCCGCCCAGCAAGGCTGTCACCCGTGGCCCGAAGCGGTCCTGGCATTTACCGGCCAGAATCATAGCGAAAGCAAAGACCAGGCAACAAACGGCATAGGGATCATTGATCGATGCCAGACTCCAACTGAAGCCCCCTTCTACGCCTGTTTCAATCGATGTCTTAATCGATCCCTTGAAAATACTCCAAGTGTAAAGAATACCCAGTGCCAGGTTGATACCGGTACCTGCGAGAACCACACTCCACCCTTTTCTGTTCGAAGACTGTGCCATGATAATCCTCCTCAGTTGCGTGGCTATAATTAACCTGCTGCGGGTTCGTTTCTAACCTGGGTAATCGCAACTCCCATACCAATGTTTTAAAATTTTCACATTTTTTATTTTAAACAATAGTTTCGGCAGCTTAGGGTCAGAAAAAGGCACAAGGATGGAACTTCAACGGCAGCTGCATTTTCGCAAAAATGCAAATACCTTTTTGAAAGGCGTGGGACGAGAAGAAGCCGGGCGCAATCCGGCCGGACTATCAAAAAAGGCTTTTTTTAAAGTGCTTTCGGGGGCTTGGAATCTTATGGGATGGAATTTTAGCAAATGGAAGGGATGTGCATGAAGGGATCAGACACCTGTTTGCAAATCTGCAAACCAGAATCGGTGGCCATCCGAGACCCTCAAAACCGGGGCAGGCCCTTTGCTTTGCCCCGGTTTACAAAATGTATCTGTCGAACCCGTTTATTCCCCATGCGCCCCAAGGGGGCCATGGACGCTTAATCGATCCGGTATACCCGAACCTCAGCCAGTGCAAGGACCTGCCCCTCAAGCTCCAGCCGGGAACTGACCTGAAGAATGCGCTTTTTCTGTTCTGTCACCTCAGCCCGCACAACGACCTCCCGACCTGAAGGAACCGGCTTTTTATACTTGGCGTTAAGCTCAACGGTCACCAGTTGATTGCCAAGGGTGCGACAGGCATAGATCGCAGCCTCATCAAGCAGCGCAGCAATAACCCCACCGTGAACCACCCCTTGCCATCCTTGGTAGGGCTCACCGATGATCAGGCGGCTTTCGGCGCTGTGTTTCTGATGATCGAGGGAAAATGTGGCTTTAAGGCCTATGGGGTTGTGAGGGCCGCAGACAAAACATTTTCCGTCTTCTGTTACTTCCATGAAATCCTCCTTGGTTTTCCATCCCGTGCAGCGATACCCTGAACGCAGATATCACCTGGCATTGGCGATCAGAATGGACCGCACCGGACCCGGGTAGCCTTCGACAGTTTTTGAGGGGTCCTCAGGATCTAAAAAATCATCCAGGGATTCAGTATTTACCCACTCTGTCTTGCGTTGTTCCCTTAAGGTTGTGCGGGTTGTATCGACACACCGTATATTTTCGAACCCGGCTCGTTTCAGCCAGTGGCTCAGGCACCGCACTGTAGGAATGAAATATACATTGTTCATCTTCGCGTAGCGCTTTTCGGGAAACAGCGCCAGCTCCCCCTCCCCTTCGATAACCAGAGTTTCCAAAACCAGCTCACCGCCCCGGCGCAGGTTCTCACGCATCTCTTTCAGAGAGTCGATGGGCGAACGTCGGTGGTAGAGAATCCCCATACAGAAAATGGTATCGAAATAACCCTTCATCGCCGGGAACTCTTCAAGTTTCAAAGGCAGGCAATGGACGTCGGGCAGCCGCGCGTAATGCTGCAGCAGCCGGTATTGAAAATAAAAGGTCAGATAGGGCTCAATGCCCAGGACAACCTGCGGTCGGGCGGCGGCCATGCGAAACAGGTAATAACCGCAACTGCTGCCAACGTCGAGGACCCTCCGCCCGGCCAGCGGCGCGATGCAGTCCTTAACCCGGTTCCACTTCAGATAAGAAACCCATTCACTGTCGATTTCAATGCCGAAGAGGTTAAAGGGCCCCTTTCTCCAGGGCCCAAAGCTCTGCAAAGCCCCGAGCAGGGCTTGACGTTGATCGGGCCTGAGGTCCTGCGCCTGGCCGATACGCACCCAATCAGCGTCAAGCTCCAGGCTGCTCGGGAAAACATCGGGCAATTGGCTGAAGGTCTGGAGATATCTGCGGCCCTTGACATCGACCTTGCCGATGTACCGCTCTTTTGCCTCGATTCGTTCGGCAAGAGCATCGGCCCAGGACTCAAGTCCGTAATCGGCCATTTTTTTCAACAAAACATCCATCGAGGTGCGTCATTTCCGGGCGAGGATCGCCGCAAAGTTAAACCATTTAAGCCAGACGTCCCAGCTTTTGAAACCGGCCCCCCGCAAGCGATCAAAGTGCTGCTCGAGGGTTTCTGGCACCAGGACATTTTCCAGCGCATCACGTTTCTGACTGATTTCAAGCTCACTGTAGCCGTTTTCGCGTTTGAAGCGATAATAGAAATCCCTCTGCAGGTCAGCAAGGTCGTCCTCGCCGTGCACGACCTTTTCCGTCAGCAGAAAGACTCCCCCCGGCAGCAGCGCATCATAAATCTTACCGATAAAGGCATCGCGGTCAGCCACCGGAAGAAACTGCAGGGTCAGGTTCAGGATGATGACTGAAGCCCCCTCGAGCTCGACCTCACGCATATCAGCACAGCGCAGTTCGACTTGATTCTTACAATCCAGGCCTGCGAGTCGTTGCTTATAAGTGTCGAGCATGGGCTGTGAGTTATCCACAGCAACCATCTTGAAAACCTGAGATCCCATTTGCTTACCCAGGCTCAGGCCGAGATTCCCATTGGAGCAGCCCAGGTCGTAAATCCGGGTGCCCTGCCGATAAAAACGCTCTGCAAGCTGGGCCTGACGCCGAATGCTTTCAGCGTACAGGGGCACGGAGCGGCTGAGCATATCGTCAAAAACCTCAACGACCTGCTCGTTAAACTCAAAAGGAGCCACCTTGCCGTAAGGCCGGTTGTAAATGTCGTCTTCTTTTATACTCATGTGTCATCCCAACGGTTAGATTTGCAGGGGGCGTATTGTAAAAGGATCGGTCACTCTTTTTCAAGCGTTAACCTGCCTGCGACCTCAGGATACCGGCCATGCAGCCCAGAAAAGGTAGGGATTTATGATTTACTAGAAGCCCAAAATGAGTCCAGCCCAATATTTCTTGTGGCGATTCGGTGAATTGCTGCTAAACTTTTTCATCACGTTCCCCCCGAAAGCCATAAATTGAGGAGGTCGTTTATGAAACGGACATTACTTTTTTCTCTCATCGTTCTTGCCCTGCTTGCCTTTGGCTGCAGCAAAGAAGACAAGGTTCAACAGGCGCAGCAGGCACCCGAAAAGGCGGAACAAGCAGCGCAGCAACCTATGACAACAGCCGAGAAACTTGCTGAGGAGGCCAAGCAGGAAGTGACGGCGATGGCAGAAAAAACCGAGACCATGGCCGAAAAAGCTGCGGAAAAGGCAACCGAGACGGGAGCAGCGGTCACTGAAACCGCCAAGGAGGGGGCTACAGAAGCAGCAGAGACAGCAAAAGAAATGAAGGCCGGCGTAGATCAGACAGCACAGGCCGTGGTGGATAAGACCAAGGAACTGACCGAACAGGCAGCCACCGGCATTGAAAAAACCGGCCAGGAGACGATGAAAACTCTTAGCGGGACTCAAACGACCGCACCGGCCGAGCAGATGGCAAAAGAGACCGCCGAAACCGCCGCAGGGGCCGTCGCAGGCACGGCCGCCGGAGTCGCTACCGGCCTTACGCAGCAGGCTGAGCAGGCAGGCCAGAAGTTGGCCCAGAAACAGGTCCAAACAACCCAGACGGTTACCCAGAAAGTCACCGAAGGAGCCGAGGCAACCACCCAGACAGTCGCCAAAACCGTGGCCGCAGCAGAGATTCCCGAATCAGTGACCATAGAAAACAAGTACGGCCCTGTCACCCTGCCCCACAAGATGCATGCAGAAACCTTTGACTGCACGACCTGTCATGGCGAAGCGACCCCGGGGCCCTTCGAACTGGGCAAAGATGCAGCCCACAAACTTTGTAAAGGTTGCCACAAAGACAATGGTGCCGGCCCCACCAAATGTACCGCTTGTCACAAGAAGTGATAGAATACTTTTATCCGGCTGTCGTCTAGGGCTCCGGACGACAGCCGTTTTATTTTGTTCAGATTAAACCCAGACCCGCGAGACCCTGGCGGCAAATAGCGCAAGTCATTAACCTGCTTAAGGGATCAAAAAACCACCGATTAACCTTTTGGTGAACCTCAGGTTTTTTGAAACCCTTCTTCAGGTCAAGCACTTACACTCTTTATCCACCCTTGTCCCGCGGATCTGGGTTAAAGGGAAGACGTTCTGCAAAACTTTGTAAAAGCTGAAGGAAGGACGCGCCATGAAACGTAAATGGCTCTACCGATTGCTATTGTGTTCAGGATTAACCTTCGGGCTCGCTCTCGTCGCTGCAGCGGCGGCCACCGAGGTACCCAGAATATCCAAAGAGGAACTCAAATCGCTATTAAATGAATCGAAGGCCACTGTTGTTGATGTGCGCCGCGGTGGGGACTGGGAAAAGAGCGACTATAAAATCAAGGACGCCAACCGTGAAGACCCGGCAGACATATCCTGGGCAACCAGGTATGATAAGGATCAAGTCCTTGTGCTCTACTGCGCTTGAGGCGAAGAGTACACCAGCGCCGGTCTGGCGCGCAAACTGATCAAAAATGGATTCAGCCAGGTCTATGCCCTTAAGGGAGGCTGGAACGAATGGTTTGAGGCTGATTACCCCATCGAGACAAAATGACAGAAAGACCAATAAGGCCCCGGGACGATGAATCCCGGGGCTTAAAAATGTACATTGATTAGAATCATACAGATGGCGAAAAGGACAAAGAGTACAACCGTAGGGATCAGATCCTTGCGCAAAAACCGAACCAGGCGGGCCTTGTAATAGTCAAGCCTGGGGGTTTTGTGAAAATAATAAGCTCGCATAAGCGAAACCTTCCCCGCCATTTGGCGAAACATCAGTGCAGAAGCAAAAGGCTGCACAGCCCACATAAAGGCAGAGCATTGTCAATAACTAATAAAGCAACCGTTGTGCCAACACACTAACCCGCCGAAATGCCTCAGGGAGAGCCCACTATATTAATTTTTTTGTAAAATTTATTTACAATTCCTTTTACACTATCTTTACAGCAGAGCCGATCCTGAGGACCTGCTCTGAGGATCACTCCTCTTCTTTTGTCTCCTGATCGATAAAATGCCCCCCTCCCACTTGACAAAGCCATCTTCTTACACTAGTCTAACTTCCGACGATAAAACGTTGTTCCTTGTAATCCAAGAGGAGATATTTCTTTAACAGGTTTTCCAAAAAAACTGTATTAAATCAAGTGTCGCAAAACAGAAACGGTTTTCTGTTTAGTATATTAGTTCCTCTTGAATACCGTTTTTTTCCACCAGGGACAAAAGGAGGTGTCCCTCTTGTCAAGGCTGCACTCATTCGATCACAAAAATGAACAAAAGGAGAAAAACAAATGAAAAAGTTTACAAGCCTTGTTCTTGCCGTCTGCCTTTCACTGTGCATGGTCGTTGGTGCTCAAGCTGACA
>CALZIZ010000229.1:9115-10913 GCA_945787465.1 uncultured Desulfuromonadales bacterium | reverse complement strand
GAACCGGGAGTCTGGCTCGACGGGGTCTATATCTATAAAAACGGAATCAGAAGCCCCTGACCACTCTTTTTAAAAAAAACGCCGCGACCTTGGCAGGTCGCGGCGTTCTTGTCCCAAGCCCTTATCGAAGGCTTTACTTGACGGTTCCGTGTCCCTGTGGCAAAGCCGCTTTTACAACTGATCAAAACTTAGCGTTGCCGGGAGTCCGGGGAAATGGGATCAGGTCGCGGATATTCTCCATCCCGGTGACGTACATCAAAAAACGCTCGAAACCAAGACCGAATCCGGCATGGGGGCAGCTGCCCCAGCGGCGGATATCAAGATACCAGGGCAGGCTCTCGGGGGCGATTCCCGACTCTTTCATGCGCCTCAGCAACACCTCTTTCCGCTCCTCGCGCTGGCTGCCGCCGATGATTTCACCGACTCGCGGAAGCAGCAGGTCCATGGCCGCCACGGTGCGCTCGTCATCGTTAATGCGCATATAAAATGCCTTGATACCAGCGGGGTAATCGGTGACAAAAACCGGCCCGTCAATGACCTTTTCGGTCAGGTAGCGTTCATGTTCCGACTGCAGGTCATGGCCCCATTCGACGGGAAACTCGAAATGCTGCCCCGATTTCTGCAGAACATCAACGGCCTGGGTGTAGGTCATGGTCTTAAACTCGGCATCAGCGACCTTTTCCAACTTATCGATCAACCCCTTTTCGATGCGATCGTTGAAAAATGCCAGGTCCTCCCGGCAGTGTTCCAGGGCATAGCGCACCAGGTAGCGGATAAAATCTTCGCCCAGGCGACAGTCCTCGGCCAGGTCGGCAAAAGCCATTTCCGGCTCGATCATCCAGAACTCGGCGGCGTGGCGGCTGGTGTTGGAGTTTTCGGCACGGAAGGTCGGCCCGAAGGTATAGACATCCCCGAAAGCTGTGGCAAAAAGCTCGGCCTGCAGCTGTCCGCTCACAGTCAGTCCGGTGCGTTCAGCGAAAAAATCCTCGCCCCAGTTCACCTGGCCATTCTCCATGGGCGGTCGGGCGGGGTCAAGGGTGGTCACCCGGAACATCTCACCGGCCCCTTCGCAGTCATTTGCGGTAATGATCGGAGTTTGTACATAAAGGAAGCCTCGTTCCTGAAAAAACCGGTGAATCGCAAACGACAGCGCACTGCGCATACGAAACACCGCCCCGAAGGTGTTGGAGCGAGGCCGCAGGTGGGCGATACTGCGCAGGTACTCGAAGCTGTGACGTTTTTTCTGCAGAGGGTACTCGGCATCTGAGTCTCCGAGAACCACAACCTTCTGGGCCTTGAGCTCCCAGGTCTGGCCCTTGGCCGGCGATGACTCCAGGGCGCCGGTTACCGCCAGGCAGGCCCCTGTGCCGATTTTAGAAGCTGTCTCGTAGTCAGCCATCCCCGCTTCCATAACCACCTGCAGCGATGCGAAACAAGATCCGTCGTTGAGTTCTACGAAAGCCACCCCCTTGCCGCGACGCAGGGTCCGCACCCAACCTTTGACACAGACCTCTGCGATGGGCTGGCTGCAGGCCAGAACGTCCTTGATCCTGGTTCTTGCTGACTTCATATCTTCTGACTCCTTGCGATAAATGCGAGAGAAACGACGGATTCTGACCCTGCTCAATTATCCTAAATCATTATCTAAAGTTCAACCT
Source organism: uncultured Desulfuromonadales bacterium (assembly GCA_945787465.1). Classification (GTDB taxonomy): domain Bacteria; phylum Desulfobacterota; class Desulfuromonadia; order Desulfuromonadales; family Trichloromonadaceae; genus CALZIZ01. The sequence continues at coordinate 9,255 of CALZIZ010000229.1, read as the reverse complement.
TGGATCAGATAAAAAGAAAGGCCGGCAAAAAATGCCGGCCCCACTTGTCACTTGTCACTTGTCACTTGTCACTTGTCACTTGTCACTTGTCACTTGTCACTTGTCACTTGTCACTTGTCACTTGTCACTTGTCACTTGTC
>CALZIZ010000229.1:0-9096 GCA_945787465.1 uncultured Desulfuromonadales bacterium | reverse complement strand
ACATCAATTATGTTCCCTGGTCTTGTGAAACGCGATGTCGGGCCACTGCTCTGCGGTATGCCCGAGGCGCCACTCACTCGAGGCCAGGTAAGAGAGGTTACCCTCAGCATCCATCGCCAGGTTGCCCTGGTTCTTTCTCTCGAACTCCTCGAGCTTTTTCTTGTCACCGCAACCGATCCAGCGGGCTGTGGCGTAGTCAATCCCTTCATAGATGGCATCGACCCCGTATTCCGCCTTTAGCCGGGACATGATCACGTCAAACTGCAGCACGCCAACGGCACCGAGGATATAGTCCGTATTGATCAGGGGGCGAAACAGCTGCACCGCACCCTCTTCTGCCAGTTGGATCAGACCCTTTTCGAGCTGCTTGGTCTTGAGGGGGTTTTTCAGGCGCACCCGGCGGAAATGTTCAGGAGCAAAGCTGGGGATACCGGTAAATTTAAGCGGCTCCTTAATGGTAAAGGTATCGCCGATCTTGATGGTTCCGTGGTTGTGCACCCCGATGATGTCGCCGGCGTAGGCCTCCTCGACATTGGTTCGGTCCTGGGCCATGAAAATGGTGGCGTTGGAAACGCTGACGTCCTTGCCGATGCGGTGATGCCGAAGCTTCATCCCCCGGTTGATCTTGAAGACAAAACCGCTGAAAGCCTCTTCGTAAGGAGACACCTCCCGTGAAGTGGTTTCACGCGAGAGCGGCGCAGGAGCCAGTTCAACAAAGGCATCGAGCATCTCCTGCACACCGAAGTTGTTGATGGCACTGCCGAAAAAGACCGGTGTCTGGTTTCCCTTGAGGTAATGCTCCAGGTCAAAGGGGTTGGCCGCCCCTTCGAGAAGCTCGATGTCCTCGCGCAGTTCATCGGCCTGGCTGCCGAGCAGTTCATCGACACGGGGATCGGCCAGGTCGTTGATAACCACCGCATCCTCCGGGCGTGTCTCCTGGCCGGGGGTAAACAGGGTCAGCTGTTTCCGGTAGAGGTTGTAGGTGCCTTTGAAGCGCTTGCCCATGCCGATCGGCCAGGACAGCGGCGCACACTCGACCTGCAGGGTTTCCTCGATGTCGGAGAGCAGATCGAGGGGTGAGAGGCCCTCGCGGTCAAGTTTGTTGATAAAGGTGATGATCGGCGTGTTGCGCATCCGGCACACCTCCATCAGCTTGCGGGTCTGTGTTTCGACCCCCTTGGCGCTGTCGATGACCATCAGGGCGCTGTCTACTGCGGTGAGCACCCGGTAGGTATCCTCGGAAAAATCCTGGTGGCCAGGCGTATCGAGCAGGTTGACCTCGAAGTTGCGGTAATTGAACTTCATCACCGAGGAGGTCACCGAAATGCCCCTTTCCTGCTCCATGGCCATCCAGTCACTGGTGGCATGCCGGGCGGCTTTGCGAGCCTTGACCGCACCGGCCATCTGTATCGCGCCGCCGAACAACAACAGTTTTTCGGTCAGGGTGGTTTTACCGGCGTCAGGGTGACTTATGATGCCAAAGGTGCGGCGGCGATCGACTTCTTTCTGGTGGAACTTGCTCACAACGGTCTACCTCAAATATTCCTGAATCCGGGAGATTAAAAAGGGCTTCGGACAAAAAAAATGCGGGCCGGATGGGCCCGTTTGTACAAAGATAATATTACAACAAAACCTGCTGCTGGGTCAATCCTGGGGTTCGGATTTGCCCCCTGTCCGCCAAAGCCCGCCAAACTCAAATTTTTGACGTCCTTCCGTCCTCACCCATGTCAGGAGAAGCGACCTGCAGAGAAAACCCGTGGTCATTGCTGACACTTAAGCAAGGGCGCAGGCGATTCCCCACTGCAAAACGAATCTAGGTACTGGTTTTGCATTAGGAAACCAATAGCAGAGCCCTGACCGATCCCCGCAGAAAATATATCCAGGAGGTACCATGAGCGCATCAGAACATCCCTCGCGGGTGCTGATTGTAGACGACGAGCCGAGTATCCTCGCCGTTATGTACGAAATCCTGGAGATGGAAGGCTTCCAGGTGACCCAGGCCGAAAGTGCCGAACAAGCCCTGGATATTTTCCAGCACAACCCTTTTCCCGTGGTTTTCAGTGACATTATCATGCCCGGCATGAGCGGAATCGAACTTCTTCGCCAGATAAAAGATGGACACCCGGCGACCCAGGTGATCATGGTGACCAGCCACGCGACCCTGGACACGGCCATTACGGCATTGCGCTTCGGAGCCAACGAGTATGTAGTCAAACCTTTCGATGACATTTCCCATATCCCCAATCTAGCCAGGGAATCCATGGCGAAACTCGAACGTGTTCGAAAAAATGAAGAGCAGATTGACAGCCTGAAACGCCAGATCACCAACCTGGAGCAGGCAAATCGCGAGTATCGCGAGCTGTCGATTCGCGACGGTCTGACCGGGTTGTTCAACCATCGCTATTTCCAGGCCCATCTGAGCATGGAGGTCTCCCGTTCCGGACGTCACCAGCGTGAATTCTCGCTTATTTTTATCGATGTCGACCATTTCAAAAACTACAACGACACCCTCGGACACCCCGAAGGGGATACGCTGCTGAAAACTCTCAGCCAGCTCATCGCGGAAAAGCTACGCGTCTCGGACATCCTCGCCCGCTACGGCGGAGAAGAATTCACGATCATCCTGCCAGAAACGACCCTGGAAAATGCTCGTCTGGTGGCGGAAAAAATCCGTCTGCTGATCGCGGAGCACCCCTTTGCAGGGCGGGAAAATCAGCCCGACGGGAAGGTTACGGTGAGCATCGGCCTGGCATCCTATCCGGCAATGGGCAAGGATGCTGAAACCCTCGTAAAACGGGCCGACGAAGCCCTCTACCAGGCAAAGAACACCGGTCGCAACAAAGTCTGTTAAAGCCCTTGCTCTTTGCCGGGGCACGATCATCACAATCGCACCAACTCTCTGCCCTGCAAAGGCCGAACTCCCCCTGCCCCATCCCACCTCGCATCAGTGAATCTCTTTAAAAAAGCTCAAATACTTTAATGACTTTAAGGCCTTGAAGACTGGACAGGTGCGCCGTCTGCGTTAAAGTATTGCATCGTAGGTACGTTATTTAGTCATTCACAGGAGCGATCAATGCCGACAAAAAACATTGAATTCCAAAAGGGGGATGCGCTGTTACTGGTCGACGTCCAGATCGATTTTTGTCCGGGAGGGGCCCTTCCGATCGCAGAAGGAGACGCGGTCGTTCCGGTGCTCAACAAATGGATTGCCGCGGCATCTGAAGCACAGGTTCCGATCTATGCTTCGCGGGACTGGCATCCTGATAATCACATCAGCTTTGCCCAGAGCGGGGGGCCATGGCCCCCCCACTGCCTGCAGGACAGCCCTGGAGCAGGGTTCCACCCCGATCTCCAGTTGCCGAAGAATGTGCTGGTGGTAACCAAAGGCACCCGCTTCGACCAGGACCAGAACTCGGCCTTCGACCAGACGGGCCTGGCTTTCTGGCTCAAGCGTCAAGGGTTCAAGAGATTGTTCATCGGAGGCCTGGCCCTCGATGTGTGTGTTCTGGCCACGGTCGTCGATTCATTAAAAGAGGGTTTTGCGGTCAATCTGCTGGTTGACGGAACCCGTGCCGTGACCAGGGAAGGTGGGAACCTCGCTCTTGAAAAAATGCAACAGGCCGGAGCCGGGATCATTTCAGGCGCCCCAGCCTCACCAAGTTAAACCATGGACAAAACCCTCCAAAAAGGTAATTATCATACTCAAAGGCCCGGCCTCCCGATCTCTGGCCACCGGCGGCACCCCAAGGAGAACCGATTTATGGAACTGATCTTTATCGCCATGTTATTAGGGTTACTTCCCGCGTATATTGCCCTCGGCAAGGGGCGAAATTTCCTCGGCTGGTGGCTCTACGGTACGACCCTGTTCATTTTCGCAATGTTTCATGCCCTCGCCATCAAGCCGGCCGAAAAGAACCTGCTGTTTTATGGCATGCGCTACTGCCCCCACTGTGATAAAGCTATCGAAATTGATTCGACCAAATGCAAACACTGTGAGCGCGAGGTTGAGCCTTCAGACAAGTAAAACCAACCCCGGGGAAAAATCTTTGACGGCCTGGCCCAACCGTCAATTCAGGCTGCTCGAAACATCCTGTTTTAGAGCGATTCTCAAACCCGGGCCTTCTTCGGAGAGGGCAATTGACTCTATTTTTTCTAGTTTTCTTTCTGGTTACCGGATTCACCAATTTTGTTTTTTCGATTATCATCCTGCGCCAACTTGCCAATTCGAATGTCAAGGTCGGTTTTTTTGAAATTCGCTGGCAAATCCATAAACATCTCAAGACATACAAGCAGATCACCAAAGCCCAAAAAGGCCAGGTGGGCCTGCCCTATTACGGATATGTATCCACCTTGGCCGGTTTGATCATTTTCGGCCTGCTCACATTCATGTCTCTGTCGCAATAAAGGCAAAAACCAAACGAAGCACCGGCGGCCGTCAAAGGCCTCCGACGAAAACCCCTGTTTTCAATTTCATCGACCAAGGACGATTGCAACATGGATCTGACCCAACTCCCCTACTTCATCGGCGCCGCAGCCCTGCTGACCCTGGCCCCGGGGCCCGACATTATCTACGTCATCACCCAAGGTGTCTGCCGCGGCAGCAAGGCGGCCATCACCACCGCCTTTGGTCTGTGCAGCGGCATTATCGTCCACACCACCGCGGCAGCCTTTGGCGTCTCTGCGATTTTTCACACCTCGGCCCTGGCTTTCGAGGCGCTGAAATACGCCGGCGTGGCCTACCTGCTTTACCTGGCCTGGAAAAGCCTGCGCGACAAGGGCGATTTGCTCAGCCCCGATGTCTCGCGCCTGCCCCAGGGGTTGGCTTTGTTTCGCCGCGGATTTTTGATGAACCTGCTTAACCCCAAGGTCTCTCTCTTTTTCCTCGCCTTCCTACCCCAGTTCGTCTCCCCCGCTGCCGGCCCGGTGGCCTTGCAAATGATCCTGCTCGGGCTGATTTTCATGGCCCTTTCAGTTGTGATTTTCTGCACCGTCGGCACCCTGGCGGGAACCCTCGGCAACCGCATGTTGCAGCACCCGAAGATCAACCGCTTGATGGGGAGGGTTTCTGCATTAGTGTTCGCAGGGCTCGGCATTCGCCTCGCCCTTGCCGAGCGCTAAGGAATAAGAAGTCCCATGCTCTTCCCTGCAGCTCAGGCACAGCCCATCCAACTCACTCAGATCCGCAAATGCCTGCACGCTTTTCACGCCAGAGAACTCGAGCGTGAAGAGCGCCGCCATGCCGCAGTCGCTATGCTGCTTCGCCAGGGGAGCTCAGGACCTGAAGTGCTGTTTATAGAACGGGCGCGCCACCCCGGCGACCCCTGGTCGGGCAACCTGGCCTTTCCCGGGGGCAAGATCAGTCGCCGGGACTGCGGCCCGCAATCTGCCGCCCAGCGGGAAACCTTAGAAGAAATCGGCCTGGACCTCTCCCGGGTGGAGTGCCTGGGGCGCCTGAACGACATCACCGGGGCCTATCTGCCGGTTCTGGTGTCATGCTTTGTTTACCTGCTGCAGCACTCCCCGGTCCTGACACCCAACGAGGAAGTGGCCGGCTGCTTCTGGTTTCCCCTCAACCACCTTTTGCAACCAGAACGCCACAAGCTGGCCAGCCTGGAGTGGCACGGCAAAAGGCGCCGTGTAGCGGCCATTGACCTTCAGCAGGAGGGGAGGCCGGTGCTCTGGGGGATCACCTACCGGTTGATTTTACAGTTTCTTGAGGTTTTGGGTCACCGGTTGAATACGGAAGAACAAGGGATGAGGCGGTGAGAGGCGATTATTTGCCCAGATCAGGGGAATCTTCGACTTCTGCCCAGAGCTGAGAGCCCCAGTCGAAGTGCTGCCGGGGGCGAAACAAATCCTTGTAAGCCATGCTCGCGCAGCCCGGCACAAAATAACCTAGATAATAGTACGAAAGCCCCAGCTGCCTGGCGTAGGCGATCTCCTGCAAAGCGCCGTAGGTACCGAGGTTCAGGTGGGCATAGCGGGTGTCAAAGCAGAAATAGACACTGCTCAGAGCGTCGGTGCCCCGGTCGAGAAATCCTACCGCGACCAATTCATCATCAAGATAGATTTCGGACTGCAAGCCAGGGCAGGACGGCAGGTAAAAGCCGTGGAGAAAATCCTCCAGGCTGGGCTCGAGATCGAACCGCTGCCGCGAATGGTCCCGGTAAATGGCAAAGGCGCGGTCGCTGAACCGCAGGGGAGCAAAACGCACCCTCAGATGCGCATTGCGCCTCAGGATACGGCGTTGGATACGGCGTTGACTGCGGGAAGGGGCAAAGCGGCCGGTGGGCACCCTCAGAGGAATGCACTGGCGACAGCCCGGACAGGCCGGTTTGAAGTAATAGATTCCGAACTTGCGCCAGCCCTCGGCCAAAACGTGCGAAAGCTCCTGCTGGCTGAGGTGGCCGGCAAGAAAATACTCGAACTGCTTCTGACGCTCTGGCAAGTAAGGGCAGGCCTCAAGTGCATCGCGCTGCTGGGGCTGAATAATTTGCATGGCGTTTTATTTAAAAATTTCAGGGTCTATTCGTGAACTTCCCAGTCCCGGTTCGGCTCCTGACAGCAAATCAGGAAACCTCGTACCAGGCCCTGGATTAGAAATGCCAGAATCCCCACCCAGAAGAAGAACTCTAACGGGTTGTTTATAATGACTTGAGAGAGTTTCATGGCTCGTCCTCCTTTTATTAAGTATACCAGCAACGCCCGTGCCATGCTGGACAAACCTCCTCTGCCAGCCAAAAATACGTATTACTTTCGACACCTTACAACACATCTCCGAACAGGGCCAGCTCCTTGGAGCAAAGTTTGTGTTTTTGCAAACGGGCAAAACCTCTCTTCGTATCCTGACCGAAAAACTACTCAAAAACCCACCCTTAGCTCTGCACACGAAAAACATTCAGCGTTTTGCCGATCTGCAAAAGCGACCCGGCCCCGAACAACAGCAAACCTCTCCGGTGCAACCTGCTGCGCTACCCTCGGTATCTCCACGCGCAAGTTGTTAACATCATTTATCCGTGCTAAGATTTCCCATGGTTTTTTCCCTTTCAACCTGGATCCGTGGGTTCGGGGCGGGTAAAGAGTGTAAGTGCTTGGCCTGGATAAGTGTTTTAAAAAATCTGAGGCGCACCCAATGGTTCGTCGGTGATTTTTTGAACGCTTAGGCAGGTCAATGACTTGCGCTATTCCCCTGTCAGAACTCACGGATTCAGGTTTTAACTGCAAAGGAGGCTCTCATGCTGCCCCCTGAGCAGCGTCAGGCATTCAATGCCTTTCATGACAGAGTTCGCAGTCAAGACTGCCTGGATCAAAAAACTACCACTATTATCGGCCTGGCCGCGGCCATGGCAGCGGGATGCCAACCGTGATGCACTCGCAAAAAATTCTGGAATGGCTAAGCAAAAATTTCGTCCCACAAAGCTTAGTGCTTTTCCAGGGGCGAAGGCATACATGGTGTATGTCGAGGTCCTGAAAAACCACTGTAACGCAGTGGGGCGGATTTTTTGCGACGCCATCAACCGTGAATGGCTCATTACCTTGGCGTCGCCAGGGAACAGGGCGTCAGCGAAAAAGAAATCGGCGCTGTGCAGGGAATCGTCATGGCGGTATGTGCCGGAAAAGTCAACGCTCAACTGCGAGAAGTTGATGGTTCATAGCCCCAGGGAGGGACCTGATGGACGACTTCGAAAAACTCGGCGCCTTTTACCTCGGCAAGTCCGAGGACAAGGCGCAGGAACTGGTCCTCTATGACTCCAGAGACCTGACCACCCATGCAGTGATCATCGGCATGACCGGAAGCGGCAAGACCGGGCTGGGGATTTCTCTGCTCGAAGAGGCGGCCATCGATCATATTCCGGTCATTGCCATCGACCCCAAGGGCGATCTGGGCAACCTGTTGCTCACCTTTCCTGAACTGCGGGCGGCTGACTTTGCGCCCTGGATCGACCGCCGCGCGGCCCAGGCCAAGGGTTTGGGCACCGAGGAGTTTGCCGCCGAACAGGCCGGCCTCTGGCGCCGGGGCCTCGCCGACTGGGGACAATCTGGGGAGCGAATCCGCAAACTTCAGGACAGCGTAGAATCGGCCATCTACACCCCCGGCAGCTCGAGCGGGTTGCCGATTTCGCTATTGAGCTCTTTCGCCGCCCCGCCTGTCGCGGTGCGCGAGGATCAAGACCTTTTCGGTGATCGCATCGAAGCCACGGTTACCAGCCTGCTGGTACTGCTGGGCCAGGACGCAGATCCCATCTCAAGCCGGGCCCACATCCTGCTCTCCAAGTTATTTGAACATTTCTGGGCCTCGGGACAGGGGCTCGATCTCGCAGCTCTGATCGGAGCCATCCAGCAGCCGCCCCTCGATCGTATCGGGGTCATGGACCTCGAGTCCTTCTTCCCGGCCAAAGAACGCATGGCCCTGGCCCTGCAGCTGAACTCGCTGCTTGCCTCGCCGGGCTTCGCCGCCTGGCTCGAAGGCGAGCCCCTGGCCGCCGACCGCCTGCTCTACACCCAAAGCGGGAGACCCCGTCTGTCAATCCTGTCCATTGCTCACCTCTCCGATGCGGAGCGCATGTTTTTCGTCTCGCTTCTGCTCGGCGAACTGATCAGCTGGATGCGCGCCCAGTCCGGTACCGGCAGCCTGCGCGCCATCCTCTACATGGACGAAATTTTCGGTTACCTGCCACCGACCGCCAATCCGCCCTCCAAGAAACTGTTCCTGACCCTGCTCAAACAGGCTCGTGCCTTCGGCCTGGGCCTGGTGCTCGCCACCCAGAACCCCGTCGACCTCGACTACAAGGCCCTTTCTAACGCCGGGACCTGGTTTATCGGCCGCCTGCAAACCGAGCGTGACAAGGCCCGGGTCATGGAAGGGCTTGAGGGGGCAACGGCCGGAGGCCGCTTCGACCGCCAGCAGATGGAACAAACCCTGGCCAGGCTGGGCAAGCGCAAGTTTCTGCTGCATAACGTCCACGAAGATGCCCCGGTGGTCTTCGGCACCCGCTGGGCGCTGTCCTACCTGGCCGGCCCCCTGACCCGCGAGCAGATCAAAGAAGTGATGGCGCTGCGAAAAGCCTCCCCCGGCGAACCAGAGGCCCGGGTTGC
>CALZIZ010000228.1 GCA_945787465.1 uncultured Desulfuromonadales bacterium | reverse complement strand
GGGAAAGGCCTCCCGCAGGTTTATAAAGTTGCTGAGGATTAAATCGTTTGATACGCCGGTGAATTCCTTATGCTTTGCAGCGTCCATACTTTTAATGTCAAAGATGATGGTCTTCAGATGTTGAGCGACCTCTTTGAGCTTGGACCAGTCCGCGTAACCGCAGGTTTCTATGGTCGTGTTAATACGGCGCCGTTTGGCTTCCTTCAGAAGTGCGACAGCAAAATCAGCCTGCATCAGCGGTTCACCGCCGCTGATGGTTAAGCCGCCACCGGAGCGGGAATAAAAAGCGCTGTCCTCCTCGACCACTTCAAGAACCTCCGGAACGCTCATCTGTTTGCCAAAAGTATGCATGGCCGTGGACGGACACATCCCCTCACAGCTGAAACACTTCTGGCAGGCCTCCCGGTTGATCGTGATCTTACCGCCCTCTCCTTCTTCGATTGCGCCGAAAGAGCAAGCGGTCTTACACCTGGAACACTCCTCAACCCCAATGCACTTGCTCTGGTTGTAGGCGAGCTCGGGGGAACTCTGCATCGATTCGGGATTACAGCACCACCGACAACTCAGGGGGCAGCCTTTGAGAAAGACGGTTGTACGGATGCCAGGCCCGTCATGAACGGAATATTGTTGAATATTAAAGACGCAGCCCGTTTTTTTATTGTCATGCTCAAGTACGCTCATAGCTCCCCCTGGGGTGAGTCCTGCCATGCCGGCAGGACTCACCTCACCTCTGACCCTTGAAACCCAGATCCGCGAGACCTTGGCGGCCAATAGCGCAAGTCATTGACCTGCCAAAGGGATCAAAAAATCACCGATTAACCTATGGGTGAACCTCAGATTTTTTGAAACCCTTATACAGGCCAAGCACTTACACTCTTCACCCACCCCGCCCCCACGGAACTGGGTTAAACGGTGGTGTGTTCTGTTCTGGCGATAAGGTCGTCCTGCATGTCGGGCGACAGGTCGGTAAAGAACGCGCTGTACCCGGCGATGCGGACAGTCAGACTGCGATATTTGTCCGGATCGGCCTTGGCGGCCAGCAGGGTGTCCCGGTTAATGACGTTAAACTGCAGGTGCCAGAGCTTGAGGTCGCACCAGGTCTTGATGAAGGAGACAACTTTATCCGTCCCTTCTTCACCAGCCACGGTGGCTGGGTTGAACTTGATATTCACAAGACGGGCGGCGCGCTCTTTAAAGTTGTAATTCTTGGAGTTAAAGTTGGAAGACAAAACGGCCGTAGGGCCCTTAGCGTCAAGGCCTTGCGAGGCCGAAGCGCCGTCGGACAGGGGAGCATAGGCTTTTCTTCCACCCGGAGAGGCGTGAACGACCTTACCGAAGGCCACGTGCGAGGTGAAGGGAACCAGCCGCAGGTCCAGGTTCACGCCAAGCTCCTTGGAATACTGCTTGGTATATTTCAGGCAGACAGCCTCCAAATCTTTACCAATGGCATCGGCATACTCGTCGTTGTTGCCGTATTTAGGAGCGTTCTCGACCATTGCGCGAACGACCTCGTTCCCTTCAAAGTTGGCTTCCATGGCCTCGATGAGCTTGGCCATCGTCAGCTTCTTCTCATCGAAGACAAGCTTCTTGATCACGACAAGAGAGTCGATGACGGTTGCAAATCCCATGAACTCGAAATACCCGAGGTCAATGCCACCCTTGATATGAGGCGTATGGATGTCCACACACTCATCCATGCAGAGGTCATGCAGCGCGGACCCGAGCGGCCAGGCAAAGTGTTCGGTTCTCAGGTTGTTGATGACATGCTGCTGTACAAAGGCATGCTTCAGGAAGTTGAGGTGGTGCGCCAGGTAGGCATTCCAGAACTCATCCCAGGTCTTGAAGTTTCTGGGGTCTCCCGTCTGCGGACCGATAACTTCATCGCCGTGGAGCTTCATCTGGCCGTTGTACATGGTCATTTCAACAGCGGCGGGGAAGTTGATGTAGGCGCAGGGGCTGGTAAAGGTATCCAGGTTAGGCATCCGGCATTCGGCGCACCCGGAGACGGCATAATCGTAGGCATCTTCAAAGGGCGCTCCCTTCGCCAGCAACAGGGGTACAACCTCTTCATCGTTGATGAGCTTGGGAAAGCCGGAACCTTCTTTAATCGTCTCAGCCACTTCATATAAGAATCTCTCGGGCGCCCGAGTGTGAATCCTGGCCGCGAGATCAGGGTAGTGGAGCGGGAACTCCCGTTTCGACTGGAGAAACAGGTAGGACAGCTCGTTGGTGGCGTCACGACCATCTTTGGTCTGCCCGCCGATGGTAACGGCCTCCCAGTGGGCATAGCCTTCGTTGAACGCACCGCCGGTCGGAGAAATGAAGAGGTCAATGAACTGGGACATGGAAACCCACATACACTCCATCATTTCAAGGGTTTGCTCGTCGGTCAGGCGACCTTCCTCGATATCTTTTTTATAGTAGGGGTAGAAGTACTGATCCATCCGGCCGTTGGAGATAATGGTGCCGGTCTTCTGCTCCATGCGCGAGAACGTCTGGGTAAACCACTGGGACTGCATGGCCTCACGGAAGTTTCGGGCCGGGTTTTCCGGAACCCATTCGCACCTTTCGGCGATCTCCAGCAACTCCTGTTTTCTCTGCGGGTCCTTCTCAGTTGCAGCCATTTCGGCCGCCAGCTTCGCATGGCGCTTGGCCCAGTGAACAATGGCGTCACAGGTAATAACGACAGATTCGAGGAAGGGTTTCTTCTCCATATTGTCCACAGGGCTCATGGGGTCGAGGGCATCGAGTTTCTGCTGCGCCTCTTCCTTAAGGCCCTTAAACCCTTTCTTCAGCACCTTTTCATAGTCATGAACCCACTGGATCGACGACCGGAAAGAAGCCGTTTCGTTGACGATGAATCGGGACTTCAAGGGATCATTCGGATCATAGGTCAACTTAACCGTTTCGCTCGGCAGCGCCTTGGTCAGGTTCTCGTGGAAGGTTTTCCCCTTCCAATAGGGTGCGATCTCTTCAATAACAACCTTCGCATCTTCTTCGGAAATGACAAATGGGGATTCAACCCGGGTAGGAAGCTGCTCAATCGCGATATCGAGAAAATCACCATCCAGCTCCGGATAAAGGATGCCGTACCGCCCCGCGACTCCGGCACGACCGACGAGCAGTTGGTTGTCATCGATATACACTGTGATATTCTCGGCAACGTGCCTAAGAGCCTTGGCCCATCTCAGGACGAGCGACTGACCTTCGGTCTCCCTCATCGACTCAGTGAAGTACTTCGCTCTTTCTACATCTATACGGGGTTTGATGGCTTCGACCGACTTCAGGATGTTATAAGCTCTGGTGCGTCCATTGAAAGTGTCCTTGCCGGCAATTTCTGCTTTGATACGCTGTTCTTGGGGGGACAATACTTCGCAACATTCAGCCATGTTCTTTCTCCTTTGAATTTCGTTTTACCCGAGTGGCCGCTGTTTAAGCCAACCGTCTTAAGTTCTTGATTCCAATTGACGACCGACACCGCTTCAGTTGTAAAAAACGCTGCTTTGTCTATCCTGCAGCAGACTTGTAGCTTACTAATAGCAGGGGGCATGCCAAGAGACAGAACTGCGTTTGAAACAAATGCCCAGAGGGGGCTTGGCAAGAAGGCGACATAGTGGTTTCAAAGAATGGCAAGATGGAGTTTTAAGATTAAATACGAGCTCGTAACCCTTGCCAAAAACAGCGAATTTACATAATATTTACGGTGACTTGCATATCTGGAAACACACGAAAAACGACCTTCGGTTTCGAAGGTTTCGCCTCCGACCCGGATCAGTTGATCATGCCATCTCACTAAATAGAATAATGTTCTACCTTCAGGGGCCGCATCTTAAATTTCCGGCAACAGCGCTTGAAGCATTGCAATAGTGCAACGACCCGGCCTGAGGGGAAAAAGTTTTCCCTTTCTCAACACCGACTTACCCACCATTGCATTCCAGCAACAGGCATTGCGCTTTTGAACAGGCTGCTTTTTCGGCAACCGACCCCCTCGTGGAGGCTGCCAGTTGCATGCGGCTTTACAGGGGGGAGAAAACAGAAAAGGCAACGGAAACTCTGCGACATCCTGTAAGCGCGACCAAACAAGAATTGCAGGCATTTCATTGCCCAGGGAGAGCATGACGGCACTTTGGGCGGGACGGGGGTAGTATTTAATCCCCAATAAAAAGGCCGACGGAACGTTACCATCGGCCATATCCTTCTATATTATTTCAAATGGTTAAGCAGCCTAGCGGTCTTCCGGCAAAACCACCAGGACAGGAACTTCAGAATGACTCAAAACCCTGTCCGACACGCTGCCCATGACCCAGCGCGTTACTCCCGACTTTCCGTGAGAACTCATAACAATCAGGTCCACCCCGCTCTTCTTGGCGTAGCCCAGGATCGCCTCGGCCGGCTGACCGGCCTCCAGGGCAACGGTGGCAGCCATCCCTTCTTTCCCGAGGGCGGCGGCAACCCTTGCCAGGTAACTCTCGGTCTCAGTCTTGATCTTCCCTTCGGTTGTCTTTCGCCATTCTTCACTGAGCTCATAAACATGGTGCACAGGTTCGGCTACCCCCAGCAAGACGACTTCCGGAACCCGACACCCTTGAGCAATAGCCACGGCATGCTTCAGGGCACACTCCGACAGATCTGAACCGTCCAGCGGTACTAATATTTTGTTATACATTCTGCCATCCTTTGTTTTTAAGCCTGGATCCGCGGGTTCAGGCTTAGATTAACTTCGCCACGCATGCCGGGCATGTGTGGCGAAGTCGATTTGATCAAATGGAGCCAGTCCATCATCACCAGTTACCGCGCAAGGACCAATGAAAACCATGGGACATAGGTGATCAGCAGCAGGATCCCGATCATGATGCAAATCAGCGGCATTGCAGCCCGGGAGAGATGTTCGATTTTAATTTTAGCGATGCCGCTTGCCACAAAGAGGTTGACCCCCACGGGAGGCGTTACAAAACCGATGGCCAGGTTCACAACCATGATGATCCCGAAGTGAAGGGGATCGACACCGACCTTTATAACGATGGGGAGGAGGATCGGGGTGAGGATGACGATGGCAGCCAGGGCCTCCATGAAGGTACCCACGGCCAGCAACAACAGGTTGATGAGCACCAGGATGACGATCTTGTTCTCGGTGAAGCCCAGAATCATTGCCGCAATCCTGTTGGGCACTTCTTCGATGGTCATGATGTTGCCGAAGATGGTGGCCATAGCCATCAGGATGATGACAATGGCGGAAGTGCCGCACGCTTCCATAAAGACCGGGGTGATATTTTTCAGGTTCAGCTCCCTGTAGACGAACAAGCCGACGAAAAGCCCGTAAAACGCCGCGACAGCTGCCGCCTCGGTCGGGGTCATGAACCCGCCGTAAATACCGCCGAGAATAATAACCGGGACCATAAGGGCGTACTTAGCGTCCCAGATGGCCTTGACGAAGCTTGCAAGATTGCGGGTGCGAACATCCCCCTGCCAGCCTTTCTTTTTACAGTACAAGAAGCTGAAGAGCATCAATGTGCCACCGGTGAGGATGCCCGGAACGATACCTCCCATGAAAAGCTTGCCGATGGAGACCTGCGAAGAGATGCCATAAACGACGAAGGGGTTACTCGGAGGGATCATGACCCCGATGGCTCCAGCGGCAGCGACAATGCCCGCGGAAAAGTACTTGTCGTATCCGCGCTCAATCATCGCAGGGATGGTAATGGAGCCGATGGCGGCAACGGTAGCAGGC
>CALZIZ010000227.1 GCA_945787465.1 uncultured Desulfuromonadales bacterium | reverse complement strand
CTCGAAGGAACCAAGGCCGCTCAGCGCAAGATGGAGCGGACTCTGACCAAGCGGCTGCTCGAGATTTTGAATCGACCGGCGCGCCGCGGACTGCGACTGGTTCCTGAAAAATGAGCCATCCCTGCCGTCGAGGGCCCCTCATTGACAGCACAGATAAGCTGGGTTATAACGGAGCGCCATGATAAGGCGAATTTTCATTACCATATTAGTGCTTTTCGGGATTTGCACTCCTGCTGCAGCGGTCGTCGAACTGGCCCGCGAGGGGCGGAGCCCGGTGACCATCGAAGAGGTCTACCTCCACGAAGGGGAGCCTTACCTGGCGCTGGACGATGTGTTGAGATCCCTTGGGCTTAGCGGCAAGTGGGATAGCGTGGCTCATGTCTTTCGCATAAAGACCGATCTCGGCACGGCGGTTATCTCCCCGGGTAGCAGCTTTATCCGCCTGGGGGAGCGTTTCATTTCCCTGGACCAGTCGCCGCGTTTCATAGACGGGCGGTTGCGGGTGTCCGAGACCTTTGTAACTGCTCCTCTGGCGCAACTGGTCCGGGGGCAGATCTATTACCGCAATCTGCACCCCCAGGTTCAGACCGTATCCGATGACCAGAACCCCCTGGATCGCCTGTTCGCCTTTTTGCTGCGCAAAAAGGCCCCGGCCAATGGCTCCGCTTTGCGAGGGGTTGCGCTCGATCCCGGTCACGGCGGCGAAGACCCCGGGGCGATCGGGACGGACGGTCTCAAGGAAAAGGATGTAGCCCTGGCAGTGGCCCGGCGTCTGGAAAAGCGGTTGAAAATGAATCTGGGTATCCCCATCTTTCTCAGCCGCGACGGGGACTATTCCCTGACCCCCAAGCAGCGGTTTTCTCCCGCCGCAAACCCCGAGGTCGACGTTCTCATTCAGCTGCACGCCCAGGCATCGCTCGGTGAGGGCCCCCGGGGGCTGACCCTGTTTGTGCGCCCCGAAGAAGCGTTCGAAGAGACGGCCCTTCCCGGTGAGCAGACCGAGAGCATGCTATTGGCCCAGCAACTGGTGGAAGCGCTGGAGCAGGACGGCTTGCTGGTGAATGGAATCGTCAAGGCTCCCCTGATACCCCTGGGTCGGGGCGACCTGCCGACTGTTCTGATCGAACTCGGCTACTTGAGCCATCCCGAGGACCTTGCCCTGCTGGGCGATCCAACCGGTCAGGATCGTCTGGCCGCAGCCCTCTTTAAAGGGCTGAACAACTACGCAGACATGCAAAAGGAGAATAGCCATTGACTGATACAGCAATCTTTCGCCCCGACGGCCGCCGGCCCGAGCAGTTGCGCAATATAAGCTTCGAACGCGGTTACACCAGGTATGCCGAGGGCTCGGTGCTGGTCTCGTTCGGTGAAACCAAGGTCCTGTGCAATGCGACCGTGGAGGAGAGCGTGCCTCCCTTTATGCGCGGCGAAGGGCGTGGCTGGGTCACCGCAGAATACGCCATGCTGCCCCGGGCGACCCACTCCCGTTCGGCCCGTGAGGCGACCCGCGGCAAAATCGGCGGCCGCACCCATGAAATCCAGCGGCTGATCGGTCGTTCGCTGCGCGCCATCATTGACCTGGATCTGCTTGGCGAGCGCACCATCAAGATCGATTGCGATGTTATTCAGGCCGATGGCGGTACCCGTACTGCAAGTATTACCGGGGCCTACCTGGCCCTGGTCGATGCGATCAACTGGTTGCTCAAGCAGGGGCTGATCGAGGATACACCACTCATCGAGGAGGTGGCGGCGATCAGCGTCGGGATCGTCGACGGCGCTGCGGTGCTCGATCTTAACTACGACGAGGATTTTCGTGCCTCGGTCGACATGAACTACGTGATAACGGCTTCGGGCCGGTTTGTTGAAGTTCAGGGCACCGCAGAAGAAGAACCCTTTACGGTCGAAGAGCTTGACGTCATGCGCGACCTGGCGCTGGCCGGTTGCAAAGAACTGACCCAGCTGCAACGCCAGGCCCTGGAGGCTTGATATGCAACTGGTGGTCGCAACCCGAAATCAGGGTAAGCTCAAAGAGATTCGCCGCCTGTTAGGTGATGCCGGAATCGAGGTTAAAGGCCTGGATGCCTTTGCAGATATTCCGGAGCGAGGCCAATGCCCGCAAGAAGGCCCAGATTGTCGCCCAGGCTACGGGGTGCCTGACCCTGGCCGATGACAGCGGTCTTGAGGTCGCAGAGCTTGATGGACGGCCAGGGGTGCGATCTGCCCGCTACGCCGGAGACGATGCCAGCGATGCCGACAACAATCGGCGGCTGCTTGAAGAGCTGCAAGGTGTCCCCCGCAAGCGGCGGCAGGGGGCTTTTTGCTGCGCCATGGCCCTATGTCGCCCCGCAGAGGAGTGTCAGATGTTCGAAGGCAGGGTTTCGGGCCTTCTTCTGGATGAGCCTAGAGGGGAGGGCGGGTTTGGCTACGATCCGCTGTTTCTGGTACCCGAATACGGCAAGACCATGGCCGAACTGCCCCTGGAGATCAAAAACCGCATCAGCCACCGCGGCCAGGCCCTGCGGCAGGCCCTGGAGGTGTTGCGGGAGTTGCTCTGAGGTACCTGACCCCTTTGGCAGGTTACTGACTTGGGCTATTGTTCGGTCAGAAGTTGGGGGGGTGGGTAAGAAAAAAGGGCGGGCGGTCCAAAGGGGGCCGACCCGCCCTTTTTGATTTTTTGGAGGACGACCTCAGCAGAAACAGGCGAGGCCTGTCAGGCACGCATGATGCTGGTAAAGAGAAAAATAATGAAAATCCAGAACGCCAGCAACCAAAAGGGATTGTTCTTCATGGCAGGCCCCTCCTTCGTTTAAGTGTTAGCTCATTATAGCATCCTTTTTACGTTCTGGAAGGAGGGGGGAGAGTTTTCCGAATCGAATAAAGAAGGTAGAAGGTAGAAGGTAGAAGGTAGTTTGGGAATTCCCAGGATTTTGTTAACCTTCTGTCACCAATCACCAATCACCAATCACCAATCACCAATCACCAATCACCAATCACCAATCACCAATCACGGCATTTTCACCCATGAAGGTCGACGATTTGCCCCGGGGCGACATTTTCCGCTGCTTCACCGGGAGATTGGAGGGTTTCGGCTGTCGAGCCCGAGGGGGATGCCGAATCCTTGTCTTTGGTGGTTTTTTCCTCAGCCTCCCGGTTCTGGTTGGCCGTCTCTACCGAGATCTCGGCCTGGGCCCTGATCGCCATTTGCGATGCTTTGGCTGCTATCCGGCGATCGGCCGCAGAGGGGTTTTGCGGGGCCAGGGCCGCGGCCCGAACCGTTTCGGCCTTGGCGAGGGTCGCCTGGGGGTTGCCCGGAACCTCAGCGACGCTGATCTGCACCTCGCCGCCGGTCGCATAGCGACGCCCGTCCGGGCCAAGTTCAAAGACGTAGGATGGGGCGCCGGCATAGGCCCCCCCGACGGTCGAGTGGGCCGCTTCGTGGGTGCGGACTTCCTGGTCCCGAGCCGCCAATTGACGGAGTTGCTGCGCCTCCTGGCTCAATTTCACCTGGTCGGAAACTTCTCCAGGGGCTGGTTTTAAAGCAGCCTCCCCTGGAGATTGACCGGGGTCTTGCCTGAGGTTGCTCTGAGCAGGATGTTCGTGAACCTCGTAGGGAGACGCCCCGTGGCCAGTTTCGGCTGAGGGCTTGATACCGATAGAGTCACTCATGGCTGTCTGCTCCAAGATGCTTTAAGGGTATTTCGGTTTATGGTTTTGGTAGATATAACGCAAAATTCGTTCCAGTTTTTGGCTGGCCTTGGAGAAGAAAAATGAACCAAGAGGGGCGATCTTTACGGAAAAACCGTTATACTTGGTAACGTATTTTTTCGGATCTATAACCAAAACAAAGGCTGAGGCTGCCACCAAGACACGAAGGCACCAAGGGAGCCTCAAGACCAGGAATTTCCACATTCATTGGGCAGCTGAAGTACGGAACCACCGGTCTTGATCTGCGGGTTCCCCGCACCCCGAATTTTCAGGGCATTCTTTATCCCCGCGAAGCGCCCAAGCTGGCCGACGCGCGGCAGGCGGTACACGAGGCGCTGGTGAAGCCCACCGCCTCGGCCCCGCTTCTTGATCTGGCCCGCGACAAGCGCGATGCGATCATCGTGATCAGCGATATCACCCGCCCCGTCCCCAACGCCCTTATTCTGCCGCCGATTCTTGCCCAGCTCGAAGGCGGCGGGATTCCCCGCAGCAAGATTACCATCCTTATCGCCACCGGAATTCACCGACCCAACGAGGGCAACGAGCTCGAGCGCCTTGTCGGGAAAGAAATCGCCTCGCGCTACCGGGTCATTAACCACTTTTCAAAAGACGATCAGGATATGGTGCTCGTCGGCCACATCGGAGACGGGGTACCGGCCTACGTCAACAAGCACTATGTCACCAGCGACCTGAAAATCCTTACCGGTTTCATCGAGCCCCACATGTGGGCAGGTTTTTCCGGCGGGCGCAAGTCGATTTTGCCGGGAATCTCATCGGTGCGCACCCTCGAATTCATGCACGGTCCTGAGATGGTCGCCCATTCCCAGACCCGCTACGGGGTATTGCAGGGGAACCCCTTTCACGAAGCCGGCCTGGCGATCATGCAGCAGGCAGGCGCCGACTTCATTGTCAATGTCACCCTCGATACCAGCAAGGAGGTCACCGGGGTCTTTGCTGGGCATCCCGTAAAGGCCCACCAGGCCGGGGTGGACTTTCTCAGCCGGTTCTGCGTGCGCAAACTCGAGGCGCTCCCCTCGACTGCAACCTCTACCAGACCGCCAAGGGGCTCTCGGGGGTTTCGAGCGCCACCCGTCAGGGCGGGGTGATCCTCATCGCCACCGAGTGCATGGAGGGCTTCGGCAGCCCCGAATACCGGGCGGTCTTCGAGCACGTCACCACCCCCGAAGAGTTCATTAAAAAACTCATGAAAAAAGAGTTCTTTATCCCCGACCAGTGGTGCGCCCAGGAAACCTACCAGGTGATGCTCAAAAACGAAATCTGGATCTATACCCACGGCATAGATCGCGAAACCCTCAAGCGCTTCCATTTCCACCCGGTCGAATCGATGAACAAAGCCATCGAAGCCCTGCTCGAGCGCTTCGGCCACGAAGCCCGCTGGGCCGTCGTGCCCGACGGGCCGCTACTGATACTTCAGGTTGATTAAACAAAGGTAAAAGGAGCAAGGGAAAAGCTTTTTTGACCTTTCCTTGAACCTTTTACCTTGACCCTTGGACCTGCCTTCAACCTGGATTGTTTGCGAAGATCTGGCGGATTTTTGGCAGAATGCTGATGAAGCAGTCGTAGATGCGGGGATCGAAATGGGTACCGCGGTCGCGGTGCATAGCCTGCAGGGCCTGGTCTTCGTCCAGGGCTGGTTTGTAGATGCGCTTCTGGCGCAGGGCGTCATAGGCGTCGGCGACACTGACGATGCGGGCGCTTTCGGGAATGTCTACTCCGGCCAGCCCCTTGGGGTAGCCTGCGCCGTCCCAGCGCTCGTGATGGCACAGGGCTATCTCCTGGGCATTGCGAATGGCGGGTATTTCGGATCCGTCAAGGATGCTGGCGCCGATTTCGCTGTGGCACTTGACCACAGCGAACTCTTTCAGGGTGAGTTTCCCAGGTTTCAGCAGAAAACGGTCCGGGATGCCGATCTTGCCAATATCGTGCATGGGTGCCGCAAGGCGTATCCGTTCCACCGCATCCGCTCTCCAGCCCAAGGCCTCGGCCAAGGCGGCGCAGTACAGGCCAAGGCGCCGGATGTGAGGTCCCGTTTCCCCGTCCCGAGACTCCATTGCCGCAACCAGGCGCAAAGAAATCTCTTCCTCGCGTTGGCGAATCTGCATGGTGCGCAGGTTGATCTCCGATTCGAGGTATTCCTGCAGCAGCAGGTTCTCCCGGGCTTTCTGCAGCAGACTCTGGGCGTTCTGGTAGGCTGTCCCCAAGAGCTCGATGACCACAATCCTGTCTTCGCCAAGGTTAACTGCCGAGGCCTCCAGGGCGTACTCGTTTCCTTCGTCATCGGTCTCGATCCAGGGGCCCGATGTCAGGCGACCTCCATGGGGCCTGGCCCAGAATTCTTCAGCATCGATCAGAAAGTTTTCCAGAAAAGGCATTCGGTGCTGTGGAGCAAGCCCCTCCGGAGAGGTTCTGGCCCCCTTGCAGAAGAGGTGAAACCACCCCGGGACCTGGCCGATAAGGGTAAAACTGTCGTTTTCGGCCTGTTTCAGCACGACGATATTCAGGCGCGCGAAGAGATCGTTGAGAAGGGGGTCACTGTGGAAGTTCTCGATCGGCTCAGGCATGATTCTTCCGCTCTGTGTCAATCTCGCCGGCAGGCCGGGCAAGCATCTGCCTGGTCAGGGTCGTAAAGGCTTCCTCGACGCCCTCGCCGTCTTTCGCACTGGCAGTAATAACCGTCCAGCCTCTATGGCGTAAGCTCTCGATGAACTCCTGGTCGATGTCCCAACCCGGACCCAGGTCCGTTTTGTTCAGAATCAGCACGAAGGGGATTTCGCCCAGAGTCTTCGAAACTCGAAGCTGAAGTTCCATCGCTTTGGTCAGTGTCGCTCGCCGACCACCATCAACGACCAGCAGATACCCGCAGGCTCCCCGCAGGTAGGACATGCGCAGTTCCTGAAAAGGGTCGTCTCCGGCCAGATCCCAGAGAATCAGGGTGACTGTCCTCCCCTCTAAGGCCAGTTCCTTCTTCTCGATCTTTACTCCCACGGTGGTACGGTAGTTCTCAGAAAATTGCGATGTAATAAAACGTCGGACCAGGCTGGTTTTTCCCACCGCGGTGGAGCCGAGCATGCAGACCTTCTTTTTTATCATAAATATTCGTATCCCTCCCTTTGGCACCAGGGCCCCTCAAGGTTATTTCGAGAGGCTTTGCGTGCTTACGGACAATTGAAGTTCGCTGCTGTCCAATTGTTCGATCCCAGGCACAAGCGGGGCCAGCCGCTCGGCTTCGTCAAGCCAGGTCGCGGGAGCCGACCCGCGAACGCGCAGGGTGCCCTTGTCGAACAGCAAGTGCACCGACTCGGGAGGGCGCAGCATGCGCCTGGCCCGTTGCTCGATAAAGGCGGCGTGCAGGGCCTGGTAAGGTTCCCAGTGCATGACGACCTTGTCGTCGGCAAGGAGGCTGCGGCTCAGCAGTTCCTCGGGGTCGACAGCAAGAGGGTCAAGAAGTCCACGAATCTGGTAGCGTCCCTCTTCTGAACCGGTGGCGATGACCACGATGCCCGGCTGCTGGCGTAACGACTCGACAAAGGCATCCCATCTGCGGCTCTGCCTCAGGCTGAACACCCCCCAGAGGGTCAGGGCTGTTACCAGCAGCGCGGCCAGAAGGATCAGGACGGGAGAGATTTTTTTCGCTTGAGTCTCACCCTGATCCTGGCTGAGCAGGCAGTCCCTTAGATCAGGGCCTGCGGCGTCAAAGGCTTTGGTGTCACCGGAAAAATCCGCCAGATCGTTTCCCTGTTTAATGTGGATCGATTCTATGGTCTCTTGAAGCACCTTTTTGAGGGTCGCGGGGGCCTGACCGCGGATCACCACAGCAATCACCGCAAAGGGGCCCGGTTCGACCCAGACCGAATAATCGCCAACCTCAAGGGTTTGCAGCGCGTCGCGATCTTTGGTGCCGAAGGAGTCGGCCACGAAATCCCGAATGGCCGTCAGCATACCCGATACCAGATCGCCATTCGGGGCCAGGGGGTCGGTGGTCGCCTCATGGGCAAGCAACAGACCGGTTTCCTTATGAATCAAAAAGACCTGTTCCACCCGATAGCGCAGGCTGCGAAGCAGCAGGATCTCGGCAAAGGGTTTTCCGGTGCGAACGGCCTCAAATCGCCATTTCAGACCCTGCACCGAAAAGCTGTGCTCAAGGGCCCGATTCAGGGATTCCACCATCCCCCGAAGGGCCTGGGTGATGGCTTTGCGGATGGCCATGCCCAGGGTCGGGGCCAGGGCGTCAGCCATCGGCCTGGGGTCTTTGCGAATCGAATCCTTCAGGCCCTGTTCGACCACCGGAGCCAGAGCCTTATGCAGCTTCGAGTCCTGCTGCTGGCGCAGCAGGATCGCCTCTGGCAGCACCTGGCTGATGTCTTTGGCCCGTTGCCCTTGGTCCTCCACACGTTGCTGGAGGCGGTGCAGAAGATCCTCCTCGTCGCCCAGAATCAGGTGGCGCAGGTCCTCCAGGCGTGAATCGTCGGACGTTGGGTTCGACACCGGCGGTTTGGGGGGATCAGGCTTCACCCGGTTCTCCCTCTGATCCGGTCTCTTGTTCAGGCTGCAGTCGGTCGGCAAGCTGGTGAAGCAACTCTGCCAGGCTCTGACGGTCGGTCATTTCCTGCCCCAGGCGGGCAATTTCCTCACGGAGGGTCGCGGTCAACTCCGCATGGCGGGTGCGGATGTCCTTGGTAAGATCCTTCCCCTGGGTTTCAAGGCATTGCTGAAAGTGTTCGCCATCACTGCGGGTTTGTTGAGCAAAATCGTCGAGGCGTTTATTCAGCGACTTGACTTCCATAGCCAATTGCTGGTCCAGGGCATCAAAGCGCCGGGTCTGCTCTTGCTTCATTGCAGATGTTTCCTGCAGCAGCCGGTCTTCGATTTGAGCAAAGCGCTGCTCGTGCCAACGCATTTCGTTGCCAAAGAGGATCTCCCTGATCTCATTGATGTTTTCTTTGGCTGTGTGTTCGTCCATGGAGCCCGCCTGCTGTGCCTTGAAGTCCCCGTTTCCGTTTTGCGTAGTTGTCACCTCCGGCCCGTTCGGGCGTACCTGTTGTTTCGCCGACATCGCTGATCCCTCCTGGCATAGGGTCTTGGCATATAATAATTTTTAGCAATTATGGCACAGACCTCACGAATCGCAACCCGCCTCAGGCTTAAACTCTCTGGGGGCTGTCGTCCTGGCCCGGGGATGTGGTATTCTAATCGTTATGTTTAAAACCATCAGCACAGTAGGCATACTTACGGCCGCCGTTTCGGTGTTGCTGTTGTCGTCCTGTTCGAACATCAAGTACTACGCCCAGTGCGTGGGCGGGCATCTTGACTTGATGCGGCGTTGCAGGCCCATCCCCCAGGTTATCGAGGATGCCACAACCCCTGCCGAACTGAAGACGAAGCTCACCACAATTCTCGAGGTACGCGAATTCGCCAGCCGCGAACTTTTTCTGCCCGAAAACGGCAGTTACAAAGAATACGCCGACCTCGAGAGACCTTACGTTGTCTGGAACGTGGTGGCGGCCCCGGAATTTTCCCTGACCCCTCTCAAGTGGTGCTTCCCGGTCGCCGGCTGCGTCTCCTACAGGGGCTATTTCAGCAAGGAGGGGGCCGAAGCTTTTGCTGCCGGGCTTCGCAATCAGGGCCACGATGTCAATCTTTACGGTGTTGAGGCATACTCCACCCTGAATTGGTTCGATGACCCGGTTCTCAACACCTTTTGCGGGCGTACTGAACCCGATATCGCCGGTTTGATTTTTCACGAACTGGCCCACCAAAAGCTCTACATTGAAAACGATTCTTCCTTTAACGAGGCCTTTGCCAAAACGGTGGAACTCGAAGGGGTCAACCGCTGGCTCAGCCGGCAGCAGGACGAGGCCATGCGCCAAGCATATCTGGAGGTTGCAACCCGCGAAGAAGAGTTCATAGAGCTGGTGCTCCGTGCTCGGCAAAAACTTGCCGAACTTTATTCATCCAGTGCCTCGGTTGAACAAAAACGAAACGATAAATCAGGGATATTCGAGCAGCTAAAAGGGGACTATCAGGTCTGGAAGGAGTCTTGGGGAGGATACCCGGGATACGACCACTGGTTTGTCGCCAATCTCAACAACGCCAAGATGGTCTCAGTCAGCACCTATCGCAGCCTCGTTCCGGCGTTTCGCGAATTGCTCAGGCAACAATCCGGTGATCTGGAAGGTTTTTACCGCGCCGCCGCGGAAATCGGTGCCTTGAACCCTCAGCAACGCCTGGCTCACCTGGAGCAGTTGCTCGACAATAGTGACCAGCAGAAGCTCGAAGCAAGAGGCGATGCCGCCGAACAGTCCCCCGAGGTCTTTTAAGGGGCAGGTTGGAGGCCGGTAGAAAACCCCGTCGGGCCTGGGGCTTTCCAAGATTTTGGAAATCTTGACCAAAATTAAACGGTTCTATACCCCAAACAAAGGCTGAGATTGCCACCAAGACACGGAGACACCAAGAAGACCCAAAAAGGGCAAGAAATCCTGAATGCTTTGCGGTGTTTTCCTCTTCCGACCATAGACTTGCCTCCAAGGTCTCTCGATTTCCTTCGTGCCTTGGTGTCTTCGTGGCTAACCTTTTTTTTGGTTATAGATCCGAAATAAAATGGGCTGCCTCAGACTATACTGTAGGCAGCCCATTTTATGTTTGGCTGTTTTTAAACAAAAAAAAGCGCGCTTGCCAGGAGGGTAGCTAAGCGCGCAAAGAAAGGAGGTAAAGGAGGTATCTTCGTTCCTTGTTTTGAAATATAACCAAG
>CALZIZ010000226.1 GCA_945787465.1 uncultured Desulfuromonadales bacterium | reverse complement strand
CTCGATGATGTCGGAGATGATCCGCATCGAGGGCTCGGGCGGGTAGATGTAGGTGTTGCGGACCATGAACTCCTTGAGGATGTCGTTCTGGATGGTCCCTGCGAGCTTGTCCTGGGAGACGCCCTGCTCTTCTGCGGCGACGATATAGTTGGCCATGATCGGCAGCACGGCGCCGTTCATGGTCATCGAGACCGAGACCTTGTCGAGGGGGATATCGCCAAAGAGGATCTTCATGTCCTCGACCGAATCGATGGCCACGCCGGCCTTGCCGACGTCACCAACGACGCGGGGATGATCCGAATCGTAACCGCGGTGGGTGGCCAGGTCGAAGGCGACCGAAAGGCCCTGCTGACCGGCTGCGAGGTTACGCTTGTAGAAGGCGTTCGACTCTTCGGCGGTGGAGAAACCGGCGTACTGGCGCACCGTCCAGGGACGGCCCGCGTACATCGAGGCCATGGGCCCGCGGACGAAGGGGGCGAGGCCCGGCATGGTGTCGGCGGTCTGCAGGTTCTCGGTATCGGCCTTGGTGTAAAGAGGCTTGACCCTGATCCCCTCGGGGGTATCCCATTGCAGGCGGGAGAGGTCATCGGCCTTGATCTCCTTCTTGGCCTTTTCTTCCCACTCGGCAGGGGATGTTTTTTCGAAATCGCTCATAATTCGACCCTCGTTTACTGAGTTTCACAGTTTTCCCCGACTCGTCTTGCGGCGGAGTCGGGAACTTCGAAAATCAAGGAGGCTGGCGGGGCGATGCCGCCCTTCCCCACTTGAAAGGAACCTTGTTTGTTATTTTGAGTCGTCAAAAGGGCAAAAGAATCCCCCCCGGAACCTAGGGTTGTGGGAGGGAAGAGATTTGCGGCACCGCTTTATCGGGTGACGACGGCCAACACCTGGAGCTCTTCACCATCGTAGGAAAGCAGCCGGTGTTTCAACTCCGAATCAAAGTAGATGGCGTCGCCCTCCTCCAGAATCAGGCGCTCCTCATCGAGAATGACTTCGGCCTTGCCCTTGAGGATCAGCAAAAACTCCTCACCTTCATGGTTATAGAGGGTTTCCTCGTCGGGGCGCTCGGAAACCGTCACCATGAAGGGCTCCATTTTCTTGTTGCGCTTGCGAAACGACAGAGCCTCGTAGACGTATCCATGTCCCGTCCCCGCCTTGGAGATGACCCGGCTGACCACCCGGCGGCCATCCTTGCGCACCACCTCGTATTTGGACTCTTCTTCTTCCTCTTCGAAGAAATGGCCCATCTTGACGTCGAAAAAACGCGAAATCTTCGACAGGGTGGCGATCGGGGGAGAGACGTTATTGTTTTCGATCTGGGAAATCAGGGCAGGTGAAAAACCTGTCTCTCGGGCCACATCCTGCAAGGTCAGCTTGCGGGCCTTACGCAACTTTTTAATTTTGGCACCGATGTTAAAATCCATATTCAAAACCCCGGGAAAATAAAAAACAGTTCTATTTCAACGGACGATATAAACGGAAACGACCAAAAAAGTCAACAAAAATAATTTATTAGGGATAAAAAGATTTACTCAAAATAAACTACGCCATCCCCTCGGAGAGACAAAAGCACTCGATATCACACCACTTCTCTTCCCATGCATGGGATTTTAGAACTTTTTTGTTTGGGTTTGTCAACCCCGGTGTTGAAAAAATCTCCCGGAGCTGTAAACAATAACCTGCCGGGAAACTTCCCAAAGGGGCGGTCCGGATGGCTTTTGCTTGATTCGGCCGCCGAAAGACATTACCCTTGACGTTCGTCTCAAATAACTTTTCAGGAGGGTGGTCATGAGCGTTTATCGCGTCGACAAGGAAGAATGCCCCGTGGTTCTGTTTACTGCGGATGGCATGGTTCAGGAAGGGGTCATTTTTCTCAGCCCCTATGCCTCGACTCACACCGGCCAGCAGAGCCCACTCGACCTGATGCGCGAAAAGGAGCAGTTCTTTCCCTTTCGCAGCCAGGCCGGCAACTTCACCCTGGTCAACAAGGACGCCATCACCCACCTGCGTTACCAGCCAGAAGAGCACCAGGAGCCCCCCTTCGGCGAGCCGATGCAGGTGCAGGTCACCTTTTTCGGCGGTGAACTCCTTCAGGGCACCCTGACCCTCAACATGCCCCAGGGCAAAAACCGCCTCATCGACTACATCAACGCCGCACCCGGCTGGTTTGCCCTGCAAGGCTCCGAAGCCGGTTACCTGGCCAACGGCGCCCTGATTCGCGAAATCCAACCCCTCACCCAGGAGAAGGCTTAACCGACCCTTCTCGGCATCTCCCCATCTCCCATTGCGGGCCAGGCTTACCCCCTTGGACCCGGGCCCACCCCCGACCCGATTTGAAAAGGTTCGCCTTTGGCCTATAGTTTTCAATGAACATATTCGTGTCCGGAGTGTTTTTTGCCACCCGCTCGCTTCGCTCACTCAAGACTCAGAGTCACAGAGAAAATCCTGTTTTTGGCTGATTGGCTTATAAAAACTCTGTGTCTCTGTGCCTCTGTGGCAAAGGGTTTTTGCTCTAGGGGCGAAACGGAGCGACTGCAAAATTCTAACCGGACAGTGCTGGGATGAATAGTCCAAAAAGACCGTCTTTTTTAGCGCCAAAGGCGAGTTATGGCACACCGGACCTTAAAATCAGGCTACGCCCTGCTGGCGGATCGGCTCAATCGCTTTCCGCAAGGAGCGCCCCCCTCTGACCTTTTGTTCAAAATCCTCAAAATGCTTTTCGGGAAACAAGAAGCGGCCCTGGCTGCCCTGCTGCCCCTAAGACCTTTTACCGCCCAAAAGGCAAGCCGAATCTGGGACATGGATTTGGCCACCACCAAAAAACATCTGGACGACCTTGCCCGCCGAGCCATATTGGTCGATATCGAGCGGGAAGATGAGATTTTTTACGTTCTGCCTCCGCCGATGGCGGGTTTTTTCGAGTTCTCGATGATGCGGGTACAAAAAAACCTCGACCAGAAACTATTGAGCGAATTGCTTTACCAATACCTCAATGTTGAGGAGGACTTCATCCGGGACCTGTTCACCTCTGGGAAAACCCAGCTTGGAAGGGTCTTCGTTCACGAACCGATCCTCTCGGCAGAAAACGCTCTGCAGGTTCTCGATTACGAACGGGCCAGCGAGGTCATAAAAACCGCCTCCCATATCGGCATCGGCCTCTGTTACTGCCGCCACAAGATGCAGCATGTCGGTCGCGCCTGCAATGCCCCCATGGAAATCTGCATGAGCTTCAACACCGCCGCCGCCTCGCTGATTCGCCATGGTTTCGCCCGCAAGGTCGACGCTGCGGAGTGCCTCGATCTACTGCATAGAGCCTATGAGCAAAACCTGGTGCAGTTCGGCGAAAATGTCCGCCAGGGGATCGATTTTATCTGCAACTGCTGCAAGTGCTGCTGTGAAGCGATGATCGCAGCCCGGCGGTTTGCCATCTATAACCCTGTCCATACCACCAATTTTCTGCCCCGGGTCGCACCAGAGAGCTGCAGCGGATGCGGCAAATGCGTCCCGATTTGCCCGGTGGACGCCATCAGCATCAAAAAAAATGGGGCTCACACCAATTCCCAGCAAAAAACAGCTTGCATCGACACCCAGGTCTGCCTCGGCTGCGGAGTCTGCGCAAAGAATTGCCCAAGCCGGGCAATCAAGCTGCTGCCAAGGGAAAAACGGGTTCTGACCCCCCTCAACACCAGCCACCGCACCGTTTTGATGGCAATTGAAAGAGGGAAATTGCAGGACTATATCTTCGACAACCGGGTGCTCTGGAGTCACCGGGCCCTTGCTGCGGTATTGGGAAGCATTCTCAGGCTCCCGCCGATAAAACGAGCCGCGGCCAGTGACCAGGTAAAATCACGCTACCTGGAAATGCTGCTCAGGCGCTTCGACCCCTGGTCGCAGGGCATGGGGGCGGATTGACCCCTATTGCTGCCAGCACCGGATGGAAGATATTTCGCGGTCGATAGCCAGAGCACCGAGGTAATTTCGGCTCACCGCAAAATTCTTCACCCGCCACCGGCCATCGCCCCTGGTTGCCTCTTCAAGGTCGAGGCTGCTCAAAGGGTTGGCAAACCCCCAGCCCAGTGCCTTGAGCCAGGCTTCTTTTTTCGTCCACAACCGGTAAAAAGCGCGTCTACGCCTTGGCGGTGAAAAGCGGCTCAACCAGGTGTTTTCGGCAGGAGAAAAAAATTGCCTGGCGATCGCCTCGAAAGTCAGGCTGGAATCGATCTCTTCCAGATCGACGCCGATTTCGCAGTCGGTGGCCAGGGCGAGCAGTGCCCAGGAGCCCGAGTGGGAGAGGTTAAAGGAGAGCGTTTGGATGGGACCTTGCTCCAGGGAAGGTTTGCCATTGGAACCGTAGCTGAACCGAAGGTCGGCGGGGACGACAGGAAGATACCGGGAGAGGACCTGCCGCAGTTGCCCCCGGGCGGAGATGAAGCGCTCGGCCTTCAGC
Source organism: uncultured Desulfuromonadales bacterium (assembly GCA_945787465.1). Classification (GTDB taxonomy): domain Bacteria; phylum Desulfobacterota; class Desulfuromonadia; order Desulfuromonadales; family Trichloromonadaceae; genus CALZIZ01. The sequence continues at coordinate 1,804 of CALZIZ010000226.1, read as the reverse complement.
GGGTCGAGCAGGCGCCGGGCCCTTTGCAACTCGTCAGCGGCGAGGAATTGTTTCAGAAAAAGGATTTTTTGCGGGGGCAGGTCTAAAGGAAAACGCCAGAGATGGACCTCGCCTTTTTCAAGGCAGAGGTCTTTGGGAGCAGAGGTCCATGGAGAGAGAAACCTTGGCATGGCACTCCGGGCCTGGAAACAAAAGCCACCAGCATGGGCATCGGTACCCTCTGCCCATCCTACAAATACGAAAATTTCCCGTAGGTTGGGTCAAGGAGCGAGGCGACGGACCCAACGGCTTTTGGGGTGGTTCGACATCGGCATGGGCATCGGTGCCCTCTGCCCATCCTACAAATACGAAATTTCCCGTAGGTTGGGTCAAGGAGCGAAGCGACGGACCCAACGGCTTTTTTTGTGGTTCGACATCAGCATGGGCATCGGTACCCTCTGCCCATCCTACAAATACGAAAAATCCCCGTAGGTTGGGTCAAGGAGCGAAGCGACGGACCCAACGGCTTTTTGGGTGGTTCGACATCAGCATGGGCATCGGTGCCCTCTGCCCATCCTACGGATACGTCCTTACTAATGGGGACGGTTGCTCTTTATGGTGGGGTAGGCCCCAGCCTACCCTTTGCCCTCGTCCAGCCACTTTCTGAGCCTCACCATTCCCTCATCGAAGGAAACCTTCGGCTCGTAACCGAAATCGCGTCGCGCAGCGCTCAGGTCGAACCAGTGGGCGGTGGAAAGCTCTTTGGCGACAAAGCGGGTCATGCGTGGCTCGCCCTTGAGACCGAGCAGACCGTAGGCCTTCTCCAGGGCCCAGCCGATGCCGTAGGCCAGGTTGGGGGGGATCGACCCCGACACCGGGGGAACTCCGCCTGCCTCGAGGATCCGGTTGACCACCTCCCAGACGGGAAGCGGTTCGCCCTGGGCGAGAAAATAGGCCTTTCCGGCCACAGGGGAGCCGATATCGAGCCGGGCCCCGGCCTGCAGATGGGCCTCGGCCGCATTGTCGATGTAGATGGTATCGACCAGGCAGGGCCTGTCGCCGATTCTGCGCAGGGCGCCCTTTTTGCCCCGCTCGAGAATGCGGCCTCGTAATGATCGGGATAGGGGACCGACTCATCAACCCCCTCCATGTCCTTGCCGTCGAAGACCACGCTCGGCGAGCTGGTATGGACCAGGCGGCGGATACCCTGGCGGCGACAGGCCTCGATGACGTGCCTGGTGCCGACCACGTTGGCCCGGTGGAACTCCTCATAGGGGCCCCAGACCCCCGCTTTGGCGGCGACGTGGTAGACGATGTCGCAGCCGTCGGCAGCCCGCGACACGGCTTCGGCATCGCCAAGCTCACCGCGGCAGTGCTCCACGCCCAGGGCCGAAAGCTCGGGATGCTCGCTGCGGGAAAAGGAGCGGACCTCGTCCCCCCGCGCCCTGAGCAGTTTCACGATCGCCTTGCCGAGAAATCCGCCGCCTCCGGTGACCAGTGCCTTCACTTGAGCTCCTTTGCTGCCCAGACGGCGAGCTTTTCACGGAATATTTTCGCGTTGTGACGGATATCGACGGGAAAGGCCGGATGGAAGAGGATGTTTTTGATATCACGCGTGTTCTGGTGGTTCGCACCGATTTCGAGGAGCTTTTCGCGGATGCGGGAGCGCTGCTCCGTTTCGACCCCTTGCTCGAGTTCGACACAGAGCACCGGAAGCTGGCGGCCAGGCTCTCCGACACCGACCAGGGCGCTGCGAAAGACCTGCTCGTGGGTGTTGAAAATGGCCTCGCAGGAGATGGTGAAGAGGTCGCCCTGCTCGGCACGG
>CALZIZ010000225.1 GCA_945787465.1 uncultured Desulfuromonadales bacterium | reverse complement strand
CCTCCGGGAATTCCGGATTTATAACGTTAAAACCCAACTTCGTGAGCTGCTTGAGCCCACCTGTAAAGTCACGTTTTTTCTTAATCAAATAGCTTGGCGTTACAATAAAGACGTTATTCAATGGACAAATCTCCGCAATATCGAGAATCACCAGCTTCGGAGGGTCCGGTGGGGACTTGCTGGGTGCCGAAAACCTCGTTTTACCCGGGCTGATCAAAAATGTCCAGATGCAAGGCGGACGAAATCCTGAGGAAAAAGGCGTACCTGGAAGGTACGTCGTTGACGAATGGGGTGGGTGAGGACAACGCCGCAGATGGGCGTTTTTCATCAGCCTCAACCGGCCGGTAAACGATCAGCCCTTTCTTTCCTCCCAAGTAGGAGGTCAACTCTTCGTCCGCCACTTTTTGCAGGGGCGACCTTGAAGAGGCGTGACGCAGGAAGACCTTTCCCTCTCTTTTGACCACAATGCCGCAATGGGACACATCCAACCCCGGCCGAGGGCTGTAGATGCCGACATAGTCCCCGCTCCGCAACCGGGCAACCACGGACTCGTCGACCGCTTCGGGAGGGATGTAGGAAATCTCCCGTTTCTTTACCGGATACCCCGGCAGGTAAAGCGCGCCGTCCTTCTTTCTGTTCAATTGCTTCTCCACTCGGCGAACGACTTCCTCTCCCACCAGGGCGGTCACATCGCGCAGATGGGCGGAACCCGCCTCTCCCCAATTGGAAAAGAAGTGGTTCCTGCTCAAAAAATCGACCCGTTCTTCGCGGTAACGGATGCGACGCAGAGCCTCTTTGAATCCGGCAAAATCGGAAGTCCTTCGGAGCGCTTCCACATAGTCGAGCAGGGTGAAGCAGTCGACCCCGTCCAGGCGGAGCACAAACACCTCGGCTGTCTCGGCGCTGCCGATCAGGGTGTCGGCAAGATAGGGTGTTTCGAGAAATGCCGCGGAAATGAACTCTATTTTACGGCCCAGCTCCGGGATGCGCCCGGCATCGGCCAGCAGGCGTTCGATTTTTTCACGGCTCCAGTCGCCCAAGTCGACGACTTCTTCCCCAAGGGCCGAGCAGGGAAGCAAAAACGCCGGAAGGGCGAGGAGAAAAGCCAACCCCATGTTCAGGCAGCGGCTGCCGCCACACTTTATTTTTGTGAAGATCCGGCTCAAAAAATGTTTTCCTCTCTCACGGCGGACTTCGTACCTATTATGCAAGATACCCCCAGTTGCGGCAAGAGCCGCTGACGCCATGCTGCTCGGCGGCCTGCTCGGCGGCCTGCTTGGTGTTCTGGCGGAACCAGACCCTCTGCACCGGGCCACGGATACGGATGTCGGTCCTGATCTTGGCCATCCTTCACCCCTTCTCTATGAGCAGGTCGAGAACGTGTTGTCCGTCTTTGGACTTCTCGATAATAAATCGTTTCATAAATCATCCCCAAAGTGAGTTTTGGGTGGGCAAAAGCATAACATTTTTAACGAATTAAATCAGCTGCTCCCTTGCATTCTCCGGGAGCTCTTTTGATTGTTTTCTCACAGATTCAGGAGCTATTATTTGTGCATGGAAATCGATTCAATGGAAATAAGCGGAGACTGGCCTGATTTTGAGTGGACGCGGCTTCAACAACTGCTTGCTCTCAGGAGTATTGGTATCAAAGGGACCTCGAAGAGGAGGCAAATGTTGTTTTAATAATGGTTGAAGAACTCTGGTTTCATCTCTATTTCGCCATAGATATCGTTTTCTGGAGGATCTCCGCTGATGAGCAAGCCCCAGGAAACAGCTGAGTTTTTTGTCATTTAGGCAAATTAGGCGTAGATCTTGATCTTGCCGGCCGGGTTATCCAAACCTCTACAGCAAAAGCTATTCCCGCCGGCTCGGAGGTGGAGTTCTGGTTTGAAGATGGGAAAAAGACTCTGTTTAAGAATGTAGATAACCTGACTAGCGGCCTGTTTGGTTAATCGTGTCAGTTAATTCTGAGTCATTTTGGTTGCTGCCAAGGCGTTGCCGACGCAGGCCTAGCTGTGCGCTAAGTCAAGGAGGCACAACGAAGACAGCGGCTAAAAGGGCCAGAATTATAGGGCAGGATTAGCCGCACAGGACACTAGCTATGAAAGTTAAACCCTTAAGGATTGATACGACCCGAGAATGCTCGATAACCTGCTCAGAATCGCCCATCGTGCAAAAACCATATTTAAGACAGGCTCAACCCCCCTTTTTCCTTTGGGCGGCAAACCGGTCGGAGAGGGTACCGACCGCAACAGCAAAGGCATAGGATTTGTTCCAGGCCAGAAGCGCCCGAAAATTATCATAAACCAGGTAGGCTGTCCCGCTGGGACCGTCAGGCATGATCAGTGAGGCATCGAGATCGCGCTGGGGCAGGGCTCTTCCGTTGCTGCGCCTCACCCCAAGGGACTGCCAACGCGAAAGTGGGAGCCCCCCAGGTCTGGTCATCCTGCCATCCAACTTGTTTAAGGTAATTGGCAGCCGAAGCCAGCACATCGGGGACCGAGTTCCAGATGTCGATGCGACCGTCGTTGTCGGCATCAGCCGCAAAACGGCGAAATGAAGAGGGCATGAACTGGCATTGTCCCATGGCGCCGGCCCAGGAACCTTTCATGCGTTTCAAGCGGATGTGACCTGCATCGAGGACATGCAGTGCATCAAGCAGTTCCTTACGGAAATAAGAACTTCGGCGCCCATCATAAGCCAAGGTGACCAGCGATTGAATGACTGGAAAACTTCCGGTGTGCTTACCATAGTTCGTCTCGATTCCCCATAGAGCCACGATGAAGCGCCTCTGCACTCCGTACTTCCGTTCGACTCGGCCCAGCCAGGTCGGATAACGGCTCATCATCCTGCGTCCGTTGGCAATACGTTTCTCGCTGACCCGGGCCGCGACATAACCCTCTAAAGACTGGGTAAACTCCGGCTGCTTTCGATCGAGGTCGATTACACGCGGAAGCGTCCCTTCGATATCAGCGAGGGCTTCCTCCAGGGTCTCGCGCGAAACTCCGGCGGAGCGAGCCTCCACGCGGAGGTTTTCCAGCCAGACTGCGAAATCTTTCTCCGTGTCCTTTGCCGGGGCACTTGTTGCGAACAACCAGCAAACACTTATTATCACCATAACCAGACTATTGATAGACTTCATCCTCCGACTCCTGCACAGGGGGGGACACAACGAAAAACGGCAGGGTCCGATTGCAGACCCTGCACTTCACTGTATCAGATTTCTATGAATAGGCGGCCGGGGACCACCTTTAAAAAATGACAAACAACCCCAGACATCATTTCAAAGTAAGAAAGAGTTTGTTTCGGTATTTAAGGAGGGGGTTTGGGTCGGCATAAGCAACCCCAAGGCGATAGCTTTCTTTACAGCACTATTCCCTCACTTTATCGACCCGACCAGGTCTTTTGTTCCGCAATTTTTAACCCTTATCTTTACTATCGAAGGGATTTCCTGCTTCACCTTAACCGGTTATGCTCTTTTGTCCTCGAAAACTGCATATTACTTATGCAAAGACAGGTCAATGAATCTTTTTCATAAGTTAACGGGCGGAACCTTTATTGGTTTTGGAGTTGCTTTACTATATGAAAAGTAGAAATCGGCATAACATAAGTCGTTCTAAATTTCAATAAATCACAAGGGATAGGACAGAAATAAACATTAAATATTTGCAGCCCCATTCACCATTCAATATAAAGGAGAAGAGAATGAAACGTATTCTATTGACACTGTTGATGCTAGCACTGGCGGTACCCGCTATTGCTTCTTACGAGAAGCCAGGTAAGGGAGTCAAAGTGCAACCGGCCCGCGCCAACTGGAATACAGGCTACTTTCAGGAAGCTTTGGTCCGCGCCGGGCTGAAAGAGCTCGGTTACAAGGTGAAAAAACCGAAAGAGCTGCAAGTCCCGCTGTTCTACCAGTCGGTAGCTCTGGGCGATGTCGACTACTGGACAAATGGCTGGTTCCCGACCCACAACCAGGACATTCCGGAAAACAAGGCCGACAAGGTGGTCAAGGTCGGCTACGTGGTCAAAGCCGGCGGCCTTCAGGGCTACTTGGTCTCCAAGCGGGAAGCGGAAAAATTCGGGATCAAATCACTTGAAGATTTCAAGCGGCCGGAAGTCAAAGCGGCTTTCGACAAAAACGGTGACGGCAAGGCCGATCTGGTCGCCTGCGAAGCGGGCTGGGGCTGCGAAAAAACCATCAACTTCCACCTGGAAGAATACGACCTGAACGAGCACATTAACCAGATCAAGGCCGGCTACACCGCGAGCATGGCCGACACCCTGGCCAACTACAAAACCGGCAACCCGGTTTTCTTTTACACCTGGGCACCGAACTGGACCATTTTTAAGCTGATGCCGGGCCGTGATGTGGTGTGGATAAACGTGCCGGAAATCAAGGCCCGCGAGGTTGAAAAAGAAGCGATCGATCGTATGACTGTCAGCGGCGTCGAAGGCGCCATCACTGATCCGCTGAAGATCGGTTTTGTCTCGGCCGACATCCGGATTGTCGCCAATAAGGATTTTCTCGATGAGAACCCGCCGGCGAAAAAGTTTTTCGAAGTGTTCAAGCTGCCGCTTTCCGACATCAACGAGCAAAACACCCGGATGCAGGGTGGCGAAAAGTCGCAGAAGAAAATCGAAAAACACGCCAAGGAATGGATCAAGAAAAATCAGCAAACCTGGAACAGTTGGCTCAAGGCGGCTCGCGACGCAGCCAAGCAATAAAATCTTTCCACTATCAGCGGCCGGCTTTGTTGCCGGCCGCTATTTTCTCAACACTTAGGGATTGTAAGAAGCTCTAAAAAAATAGCTGAAAATCTTGCGGAAAACATTCCATTACAACATTTAAGACAGCCTGCCACCACCCCTTGGCGGGCCGTTTTTCATTTGGGCTGCTGTCCAAAATTGCAGGGGTTGTAAGATTCTGGCGACCTCTACCTTTTCTGCCGGCCCGAACAATCTGAACCAACTTATCGGACAGAGCCCGTGTCCGCCCACTAACCCGGCGAGGTTCCGCTTTACTAACTTATGGTGTCCACTATTGACAACCGACCTCAGGTCTCGGCTTGATTTTTACACCATGAAGGAGGGGGCTAATTTGACATGTGAAGAATCTTTGTGTTAAAAAGTTTCGTGTACGAAACATTTCAGGTGAAACCAAGAGGAGAGACCGATGGCCAACCCTTCAGAACAAAAAGGCGGAAAATCCGAGTTGGGGTTAGAGAAGGGTCTTGCCACTGATGGTTTACGGGAAGGCAAAGTCCTTCCAGGACCTGCCGATACCCCTGAGGTACCCAAGGGCAGTTATGAACTACTGGTTCTTCAGTCTCTTCGCTGAATCATTCGGGCTGTAGAGCTCCATTCCAAGAGGTTGGCTCAGAGTCACAAAATTACCGGCCCTCAGCTGGGTTGCCTCTCGGCTGTCAAAGAGAGCGGCCCGCTGACAACTACCAAATTCGCCCAGGCGGTTTATCTAAGTCCCAGCACCATCGTTGGCATTGTTGACCGGCTGGAAGAAAAGGGTTTAGTGATCCGTCAGCGAGGCAATAAGGATCGACGCCAAGTCCAGATCTGTCTGACCGAAGCCGGAGAACGGTTGGTGGAATGTGCACCATCCTCGCTTCAAGATACCCTCGCAGATACGCTGAAAAGCCTCCCCGAATTGGAACAGGTTTCCATAACATTAGCCTTGGAGAAAGTTGTTGAGCCAATGGAGGCCCGCGAGATTGAAGTTTCTCCGGTACTTGAGACCGGTCCCCTCTCTCCACCGCCTTCCGAAGGTTCAAGCCCTCCCAAGAAGCTCTGATCATTTCTGTTGTTTTTCGGAAATAACTATGGGTCGGGGCAGTCTGGCTTTTGTAACCAGTTCTCCCCCCCCCCCAACTAAGGCAAAAGGAGAACAAGTATGCCGATCTACTCGGCTAATCAGCAGGAAATAGCCGAAAAAATTGCCCCGCAAACCGCCAGCCTTCCCAAGTGGAGGGACTGGAAGTGGCAACTGAAAAACTCCATCCAGGATATAGACAGTTTCGAGAACATTCTCGGTATCAAGTTGGAAGAAGAGGAGCGTAAGGCGGTCGCCCTGACCCTGGAGAAGTTCCCCCTTTCGATAACCCCCTACTACCTCTCCCTCATAGACACCGAAGACTTCCGGAACGATCCCATCTTCAGGCAGGCCTTTCCTTCCCCGGCGGAGTTGAATATCGACCGGCACGATATGGCCGACCCTCTGGGAGAGGATAAGGACAGCCCAGTGCCGGGGATCACCCATCGCTATCCGGACCGGGTGCTGTTCTACATCAGCAACGTCTGCTCGATGTACTGCCGCCACTGTACCCGCAAAAGAAAAGTCGGCGATGTCGACTCCATCCCGGGCAAGAAACAGATTCTCGAAGGGCTGCAATATATCCGCAACAACCCGGCCATCCGGGATGTGCTCCTTTCCGGTGGCGACCCGCTGATGCTCTCCGACGACTACCTGGACTGGATTCTCACCGAACTGCGCAAGATCCCCCACGTCCAGGTTATCCGTATCGGCAGCCGCATGCCGGTGGTCCTCCCCTACCGGGTTACCGATGACCTGGTGGCGGTGCTCAAAAAGCACCATCCGCTATGGCTCAACACCCACTTCAACCATCCCAGGGAGATTACCGCGTCCTCCCGGCAGGCGCTGCGCAAGCTGGCCGACGCCGGCATCCCCCTGGGCAACCAGACGGTGTTGCTGGCCGGGGTCAACGACTGCCCCCGGATCATGAAGTCGCTGGTGCACAAACTGGTCGACAACCGGGTGCGGCCCTATTATCTGTATCAGTGCGATCTCTCCGAGGGATTGACGCACTTCCGTACCCCGGTCGGTAAGGGGATCGAGATCATGGAGAGTCTGATCGGCCACACCAGCGGCTTCGCCGTGCCGACCTACGTGATCGACGCCCCTGGCGGCGGCGGAAAGATCCCCCTCAACCCCAACTACCTGATTTCCCTTTCCACCAACAAGGTGGTGCTGCGCAATTACGAAGGGGTGATCACCACCTACCAGGAACCGGACAGCTACGAACCGGTTTTTTGTGATCGCAAGTGCGAGCAGTGCGATTTGCAGTTGCACCTGGAGGATGCCGAGGAATACCTCCCCACGGGAATTGAAAAATTACTTGCCGACCATGATCAAACCATCTCCTTGACTCCAGAAAATAACGAAAGGATGGAGCGCAGAGAAGATGATTGATTCCATAGAAACTTTTGGTGGCTCACTGATCCAGCACGGCAAGGCCAACGACCGCGCCTATGTGATGAAAATCGGGGAAAATGACTACCCCGAGATCGTCGATTATGTGGTGTCGTTGGCTCTGGCCAACGGCTACTCCAAGATTTTCGTCAAGGCACCGGCCTTCGCCCGGCCCGCATTTATGGACAGCGGCTTTGTCGAGGAGGCCCGGATACCGGGTCTTTTCCAGAGAAAAGAGGACGGTTTCTTCCTGAGCAAATTCTTGTCGGCCAAGCGCGAAAGAGAGGGGCAGCCTGGCCTGGTCGCGGAGATTCTTCAAGCAGCCCGGCAGAAAGCGGGAAAAATGGGAGGCGTGAGGCTACCACCACGCCATGCCTGCCGCATCATGCGAAAGCATGATGTTGAGGATATGGTTCAACTCTATCGGAAGGTTTTTGCTTCCTACCCATTCCCCATCCATGAACCCGACTATCTCGCCAAGACCATGGACGAAAACCTGGTCTATTACGGCATTTGGGCCGATGACACGTTGATTGCCCTGTCGTCGGCCGAGATTGACTTCGACGGAAAGAATGCGGAAATGACGGATTTTGCGACCCTGCCCGAATTTCGCGGGTTGGGACTGGCAACTTATCTTTTGGACCAGATGGAATCCGGCATCAGGCAGATTGGCATCAAGACCGCCTACACCATCGCCCGCGCCTACTCCTTCGGCATGAACATCACCTTCGCCAAGCACGGCTACACCTATGGCGGCACCCTGGCCAACAACACCCAGATCTCCGGAGACCTGGAGAGTATGAACGTCTGGCACAAGGCTTAAATAGTCGGATCGACAGCTCAGAGGTCACTGTAGGAGCGGATTTATCCGCGATTGGATTCTGCGCCGAAAGGCATCGCGGATAAATCCGCTCCTACAGAAAGAACTTTGCCGATTGCGCTCTTACTGGCACTGAGTCTCTGCTGTGTTATCCGAGAACTTCTGGCTATCCACTTAGTCACCTAGAAGCTCCCGACGACAACGTCGGGAGCTTCTGTTGTTACGATAACAGCACAAGGGCTGGGGCGTGGTCTTAAGCTGGGAGAGAATTCCTTTACTCAACAGACAGCAGCCACGGAACGATTCCATCCCTCCCACAGATGCTATAATGTTACCAATAGAGGTTCTCCCGCGTCCGTAGCCCGTTAAAAATTACAACTGGCAAAGGTGATTTGGGATGCGCATCACCCTGGCTTACAACCTGAAGCAGGAAGACGACGAGGCCCAGGCCGAACTGCTCTCGGAGGAGGATGTCGAACGGCTCCTGGGAGCATTGCGGCAACTCGGTCACCAGGCCATACCCGTGGAGGTTTCGGGTCCTGATCGACCGGCTGTTGGACTCCAGGCCAGAGTTGATCTTCAACGTCGCGGAGGGGACCGAGGGGCCGATGCGGGAGGCCATCTATCCGGCCATCTACAGACACCTGGGGGTCCCCTTCACCGGCGGCGGCACCGCCCTGCTGCTACTTGACCTGAACAAGCGCCTGGCGGAAAAGGTTCTCGCCGTGCAGGGCATCCAGGTCCCCAAGGGGGGCCTGATCACCCCGAGCAAGCGCGCTCTTTTCGAGCACCTCACCTATCCCCTCATCATCAAGCCCAACTTCGAAGGGTCCGGCAAGGGTATCCACCAAGACTCCGTGGTCGATTCGCCCGAGAAGGCCAGGGAGGCCATCGACCGGCTCCTGGAAGACTACCCGGAAGGCCTCGACGTGGAGGAGTTCATTCCCGGCCGTGAGTTGACGGTGCCGATGCTTGAAGCCTGGCCCGGGCGTCTGCTGGAAATCGTCGAGAACACCTTTCCCGGTGATGCCGAATACAACATTTACGATTACGAGCGCAAGGAACAGGGGGAAGGGGAGGGGGCGGTACGGGCGATCTGTCCGCCGGATCTGACGCCGCGCGAACGTCGGGACGTCCTCGCCTTGGCCGGCCGGGTTTTCCGGATAATGCCCTGCCCCGACCTCGGCCGCGTTGACATCCGCCTGCACGAGGACGGCACCCCCTATTTCATCGAGCTCAACCCGTTGCCGGGCCTGCGCCCCGATGCGTCGATGATGATCGCCGCAAAGGCCAAGGGTCTCGCCTATGAAGAGGTCATCGAACTCGTGATCCGCTCGGCTGCCCGCCGCTACGACATCCCTCTTGCCGCCACGCGGTCCGTAGCGGTCCGGATCGGTGAAGGCCGTCCCACCTGCCGGGAACGCGGCGTCTCCGTTGGTCGCCTGCTGCCGGGGCCGTGGAACGCCATTACCGATGTCGCCGAAATACATGTCGGGCACGTCACCCATGTTCGCGACAATGTGCCGATAGATGAAACCGCAAGAGAAAGGACCTCGTTACGGACCGGCATCACCGCCATTGTTCCCCGCACGGGCAGTCTGTTCCACAATCACCTGGTAGCTGGCGGTTTTGTTCTCAACGGCATCGGCGAAATGTCGGGGCTGACCCAGGCCATGGAGTGGGGCTGGCTGGAGACGCCGATCCTGCTCACCAACACCATGTCCGTCGGCCTGGTCCACACCGGCATCGTCCATCACATGATTGCGGAGCATCCCGAACTGGGGCGTCAGGTCGATGTGATCATCCCCCTGATCGGCGAAACCAACGACGCCTTCCTCAATGACGTGCGCGTCCTCGTCAACACCCCCGAAGAAGCGATGAAGGCGATAAGGGCCGCCAAAAGCGGCCCGGTGGAGCAGGGTTCGGTAGGCGGGGGAACGGGCATGATTTCTTTCGACTTCGCCGGTGGCATCGGCACCGCTTCCCGCGTGCTGCCGAAGGAATACGGCGCCTATACGGTCGGGGTGCTAGTGCAATCCAACTTCGGCAAAATGCGCAATCTGACCATCGACGGCGCCGTCGTCGGGCGGCAGCTCGATACCCTTTTCCCTCACCAAGGGCGCCGGGGAAAAACCTATGGCTCGGTGATCGTCGTCATCGCCACCGACGCACCGCTGCTTTCGGCCCAGCTCAGCCGTCTCGCCAAACGGTCCGCCTTGGGCCTGGGACGGGTCGGTTCCTATGCCGCCACGACCAGCGGTGAGATCGTTTTTGCTTTCAGCACCGGCAACCGCACCTCACGAGAAACTAAGGAACAGGCCGACACCTTGAGCCTTTCCTTTGTGTCCGACGACCATGTCAACCTTCTATTTGAAGCGGTGATCGAAGCTACGGAAGAGGCGGTCCTCAATGCGATATTCTGTTCGGGCGGCATGACCGGCCGCAAGGGCCGATTCACTCCACCTCTACCCGCAGACACTGTCAAAGAACTCCTTTTTTGCCGACACTCTTACAGACAAGAGTAAAGCCCACGAGATATGGAGAGTTAGGGCATGTACTAAAACTGACGACATTTACAACACCAAAATGGCCCGGCCGGAAAAAACAGGTCGGGCCTTTCATCTTTTTGCAGAATGTTCAAACAGAAGAGAGATTGGCCTCATTATTGGTCGTGTTCAGCTACTGTTAAAAAACAAAAACAGCCGTCCTTTTCGAGGGCGGCTGTTTTCTTCAATAGAGAGCAGTTGAGATCTGGGTTTATCTTTCCCTTGTTTGCCCTTAAAGTGTGGCCAAGTTTAAATCGGCCAATTTCCTATTTGGGTCAATACCTTTTTCACACTCAGCAATCCAGTGTTGAATTTCCGCCAGTTTAAAAGGTTTTTTCAGGATTTTACAGCCGATCCCTTTTGCCATTTGGGACTCTTTTTTTGAATTAACAGAGGTGAGGACTAATTTGTTTTGCACTTCCCCTTTACACCCATATGCGGCCTGTTTTTTTATCAGATCAAGGCCGGACATTTTGGGCATTCTATTGTCAGTAATCATCAGATCGCCACAGGC
>CALZIZ010000224.1 GCA_945787465.1 uncultured Desulfuromonadales bacterium | reverse complement strand
GCGGCGAAAATGATCAGGTTGGTCAGGTCAAGTCCCACGCCCTGTTCATCGAGGATCTGGCCGACACCGAACAGATGAAGAACGGCACTGAGGATGGCGATTATGGCCAGGTTGGTAATGATGAACAATCCGATTCGTTTGAACATCATCTTGTCCCCAAGGTCAAGGTTCGAGGTTCGAGGTTTGGCCCCAAGATTCCGGGCAGCCGAGAGATCTCCCTAGAAAGTTGTACTGGGCACTCAGGATCAGCTGTTCGGCGTCGTTGTCACCACCGCCCTCGATGTCGGTCTCGAAGGTTGCGATCTCGGCGCCACCTTGCTGTTCATGTCGTCGCTCTGATAGGTTGCGTCCAGCTTGACCAAGCCGTAAAGGCTCAACTGGTGGTGTTCACCCTTAAAGAAGGTGACTGCGGAGTGGGTCGTACTGACCAGTCTAAAAAGGAGCGCGACGAGTGTGACAGTTACGAGATGTCATTGCTTAAATATCCAGTTCCTCCTTGGTGAGAATAATCGGAAATATCGCTTACGGCGCTTCAGAAATTCTCTTCCTACGGCTAACTGGACGAAAAACCAAACATTATTTTACGCCAATAAAGATTAATCCAGCATTGCTTCTTGTCAAATCAAAATTAAACCAAAATCTCGCTTATAGTCTGAAGCAAGGCAAGGGTCTTGTCAGGGCAAGGGGGCAGGATTGAAAATTCCAGCGGGATGATTAGGTCTCCTTTGCTGTCCCCCGGGATCAGACCTGACCCCGGGATCTCTAAAGTGTGGCGTTGCAAGACCTGACCCCGAGGGTTGCAAGACCTGACCCCGAGGGTGGGTCTTCTTTTTCGAAACTGTTACAAGTCGATTGTTTGCGAAGAAAAATGTGTAACTTCTTGAACTGATTCGTTACATCCTCCTCAATGCCTTGGGGGCAAGTTGATCCTATGGTTTCTTTTCCATAGTCTTATCAGAGGGATGACCAGTTTCCATCCGGAAACCAGATATTTGAAATTCTGGTCCTTGAGACCTGCTGCAGGTCAGAAGGACAAGAGTGCAGAACATCGCCTCATTTCAACTCCGGGTGCTCGATGAGCAGCTTTTCCCGTGTAATTCGTGGAAACGGCAACGGGTACATGTAGCTGTAGCCCAGGTTCTGCCATTTTGCGATTTCGATTACCGCTGCCGGGATGACTGTGATCAGGTCGTAGAACTCATCAGGTTGGTAGCCGCGAGAGTGGGCCGCGTTGCGGCAGACCCTAAGGCTCACCCCCTGGTCGGTGAGTTGTTTGAGCTGTTCATACATCTCCGGGTAGGCCGCGCGATTGAGACGAGAGAGGGTGTGCAGCTCATTGCCGTGGGCGACTACGACGATGTGGGAATTCTCGTAATCCCCAAACTCTTTCATTGCCTTGAGATGGTTTTTGACGAATTTCAGGGCAATTTTACCTTCTTCGGGTTGAGCGAAGTTAAAATCGTAGAGCACTCTCTGTGCCGGATAGGGCGTGGGGTCGAACCTGGAAGGTTTGGTGGGGTCGGCAAAGCTTGAAGTTACCAGGCCCAACCCAAGGACTAGAACAAAAATCAAGTATTTGCACATCTGTTGGCTCCTTTGTCTTTGCACTATTTCGTTGAGACGGCTTGCCCTTCCAGTTTCTTGATCCGCTGCTCGATCTCTTCATAAAACGGTGCTTTTACGTACTTGAAGCTTTTGGTGAAGTTTTCGAAAGTCTGGAAGGGGCCCGGGTCGAAATCCGCATCCATTGTTCGCCATTGGGTGCACGCCAACGAGACGATGAATTGGCCGGTTTTGTAAAAATAGGCCACAGCCTTCGCTTTTTCGTTGCGGTAGGGGTTGTCGCCTTGCAAATGCACCACCAGGGCTTCTCGGCCGTCGACCACACCGGGCTCGGAACTTATGATGTTCATTTTGATCCCTCGTCCGGCAAGGAAGTAGGTGTTGAATTGACGGACCCTGGTTTCAAGATCCCTTGAGGTTCCATAGACTTTGTTATTGTAAAAAATAGATGTCTGGCTCGGATGTTCCCCTTCCTCAAGCTTGAAAAACATGAAAACGGTCTCGCCATCGCCAAGGTCTCTTATCAATTTCCACCCCGTGGGTTCTTCGAACTCATAAAGACCATCGAGGGTCACGGTGCCGTGGTCGGTCGGTACTAAAGACGATTCAGTGACATGCTCGTGGTCATGTACCACGGGAGCACATCCATTTGAGAACCCCGCTACAAGGGTGAGAAGAATAACAGCAGGCATCCATTCCTGAACTATTCTATATGTCATGATACTTCCCCTCTTGTGTTATTGAAGATTGCCGGTACTGCTTTCAATGAACCCCTCTTCCAACTCGATCAGAAGATTCAATATTGCCTGGTAATCCGGCGTGCCGCTCTGGATGTAGCGGATGATTCCGGCCTTGTCGATAACAAAGGTTTTTCTTAAAAAACGAGGTCTTTGTAAATGAACTTCGTTGGGATAGACCCCGTAGATCTGACCGATGCGAGCCGTGACGCTCGACCCGACCGGGAACTGGAACCACTGCGCTTTGACGAATTGCTGATTTGTTTTTACATCATCCCGGTTCATGATGAGGACCTTGGTGTTCAAGCGCTCATAGAGGTAGTAAACTCTGCCGTGCCCTTTAACATCATCGGTACAGTTCGGCCCGAAGGCATTGGCAATGAACGAAAGGACCAGGTGATGTTTGCCGTAGTAATCCCGGTAGTAATCGATCTCCTTGTCCTCAGTCGACGCGACTGAGAAGCCTGGGGCCACGTCACCGATCTGGGGGGGCTTTGCAAGCGCACTTTGTTGCAGAGAACCTCCGAGGAGGAAAATCCCCCAGAAAATGAAAAAGATAACGAGTTGTCTGAACATGACACGACTCCTTTTCGTAACTGTTTCTCAATCTCCAGATCCTGGTTGATTTCCCTGCATTAAACACCGGCGCTGCCAGGCCTAAAAACCACATCAGGTCATTCCCTTGTCCAATGGTTCGCATACGTGGAGTCGTTACGAAGAACCGCCGGTGTCAATTTCACCTATGGCTGCCAGAACCACCAAACATTGGCGACAGAAATGCCCCCCGCAGGGGAAGCCGCTTTTTGCCTACTTTTTTGTCGGCTTACAAAAAGTAGGGCGCTTGTCGGGGCGCGTCCCGACGGTTTTGCTTTGCAAATTCGGTTTATGCCCATACGAAAAATGTGGTGAATAGTTAGCTTTGTTAAGGTTAGCAAGTCATGAGTACTAATCAACGTTCAAAGGTGGATGCAGAAGCCAAGGAGAGGCAATAAAGAGGGACATTCAATCGTCTCGCGGTGAATCCTCATCATCCCAAAGAATCCAATTCCAAATCCCCTTTTGGTAGCTTTCGCGGTAAAGTCGACGGTTTTCGATCGTCGGTTCGGTGCGCAGGCGCTGGTAAAAATCGTCTATATATTCGGGCGATTCCAGATAGTAGTTGTGCCCGTGGCTCGCATCATTGACTGGATCCTGCCTGATCAGGTCTCGAACATAGTCAGAGGCGTTGGCATAACGCCCGGATTGAACGCATTCTTCAACCCATCTTTTCATCTGGTCGGGCAAAGATATATTCATCGTCGCCATAAGGGTCTCCTTCTGTGAGAATTTACATTGACAGCATATGGCAAACATTGCTAAAGCTTGAGGCTTGCGGTCAGATCTTGGTGCGCCACATTTCCGCCTCCTCCCGCCGCACCATGCGGCTCACATTTAATTGGGTGACACGGTGCCTTTTAATGGGTGACCCTGAGGTTTGCAAGCTATTATCAAGGTTTCAAATTGCAAGCCAAACAGTCCCCTTCGTTCTTTCGACTAGAACCGGCCCCCTTTCGACAGGGTTAAATCGGTAAGTAAGAAAACATACATCGAGGGGATTGGAAAGGATATCCGGGTTGAAAATTGCAGCATTTATTCCCTCGCAACGAGCAGACCTGGTCAGCAGCCCATTTTGGTTCTGCCCCTTGAGATAAGCGCCCAATCCCTGGGTAAACTTGTAACTCTTTGGATCTCTGAGTGCGGGCCATTGTTCTTCTTTTCCCAGAAGCGAAACCAGAATCCCTTGACAATGGACTTTAAACACCCGTCTTTCCCCGCAAATGCTTCTTTTCTCCCCCGGGAAACTGTCCTGAATGAAGCGACGCCAGTGATATACCGATTCATGCACTGTTGTTTCCAACTCCTCACTCCCATACCAAACGCCAAAGGATCGGCCGTCGCTAAACCGGCTCTCTTGCCAATAGATCTGAGTAAACGGAAAAGAAATAAATTTTCCATAATCAATGGGCCTAGAGATAAGGGCCTCGTCTGTAGGCTCTTTCGCTAGGTTTTCCCCCGCTGCTGCAAACTCTTGGTCAAGATCGTCGTCTCCGAGGTCGTCAAAAAGGACTTGTGTCTCACGGATTCCTTTAATGTTGCGAAAAAGAGGCGCATCATAATCAACAACTGTTGAAATAAGATCCCGGTACATCGATTAGCGACCCCTCTCCCAATCCAAATAACGCCTTATGGCAATAATTCCCTCATAGCTTTGTTCCATGATCTTCAAGGGAGTCTGTCCTTCGAACCGGCGATTCGGTTGTTTGACCCAGCGATAAACCAAATCCCGGTCGTGAGGAAAAATAATCCGAAGGGACTTGTGGATTCCAAGCAGGTGCCCCACGCGGCCGATAAGATCTACGTTGTTGGCCAATGCCCCCCCTTTTTTGTAGCGGTTAAGGGTTGGCCGAGGATTTTCGGAAAGGCCAAGCAGATGTCCCTGTTCTCCGGTAGACAAACCCCAATGCTCGAAAAGACGCATGACCATTTTTGCCAGGCGTGTTCGCCCTTCCAGGGAATAGACATCCAGCGAGGACTCGTTTTCAAAAACAGGCTGAAGCATAGTCATTGCCATTGGTGTAGTTTTGATTACAAAAATTGTTTAAAAAAATACATCGGCAGCAAGGAAAAATATTCAATTCCCTCACCTTGTCTTGCTACCCTTGCATTCTAAGAAAAGGGCCACCTGATCTGGTGATCAAAATGGCCCTGAAAATCTCTTCAAATTGTGGTGATCGCTTAACAGGGTCAAAACGTGTTTGTTAGACGGTCAAAATCAGAACGTCCTAAAGCCGGGGCAGCATGTAAAATGGCTTTTGTCACACAAGCAACTCTCCAGGCGGGGGGAAATTGCTGGGCCTCAACATGGCCGGTTTCAGGCGTTGAGGCAAAGGCCCATCCCCCCAGTCCGAAAAGTAAAACCAAGCTGAACAGGAAGCAAATGGCGATAGGGATAACCTTCATTCTCCCAATCTCCTTTTATGCCCTGTGCTGGCCTACACCTCTCCGCGGTCAATCGTCAGCTAGTTTTCATCCGAAAACTATGGATGAAACTAGCGCAGTTTTCATATGGGAAACGAGCAATTTTTCGCAAGGCCAAGGAAAATTCCTCATGGGTTGAGGAATTTGACAGCCTCTGGCTGCCCGTAGGGCGAAGGCCAGGGACGGCCTGAGTCAAATCAAGGGCTTGCGCGGAGGCGTACATGGTACGTCGCACAAGCAAGCTCGCAGATTGACGCAGAGATTGCGGAAAAGGGCTGTTTCCGGATGAAAACCAGCTAGAAAAACAGGATGACACTGCCAGTGAAGGCACGGAACTGTTCGCAGCCTTGGTCACCACGCTGAGTGAGGCGCCACTGGTCATTGACCCCGTAATCCCGCCGAACAGCAGCACCGGGTGAATTTTCAGCACTTTTCGGCCAAAGAAATAACCGACAAATATAGGTATGACCGTGACGCAGATGCCTGCCAGCACCAACACTGGTCCTGCGGCAACAAAGGTTTCTATGATGTCACCTCCGGCCCGTAAGCCGACACCGGCCATAAACAACAGCAGTCCAAACTCCATCAATATCCAGCGTGCGGCATCGGGCAAACGACCGAACGTTGGATGGATACTGCGTAAATATCCAATAGCCAGTCCCGAGGCGAGCAAACCACCTGCAGAGCCGAGCCCGATCGATAATTGCCCCACATTGATGGCGATCAAGCCAATGACCACACCAAATGCGATTCCAAACGCAAAGGTGACCATGTCCGTTTCAGCGATTTCCCGTTCGACATGCCCGAGCTCCTCACCAAGCAGATCAACATTATCCTTCAGTCCCACGACAGTGAGGATGTCACCCTTGCGAAGTTCGAAATCAACGGTGCGGGGAACTTCCATGTGCATACGGGAAACACGCGTTAGTAACACACCGAATTTTCGGGCGACATCCAGTTCTTCGAGGGACTTACCCACGGTCTTCTTGTTGATCACAACGATCTGTGCTGTTTCTGTATATTGCGCTGTGCTTTCCTCAGGAGTGATTTCTTCGCCAAACTTGGCGACCGTTTCGGTAAAAAATGCCACTGGTGCAAGAATGTGCAGCTCATCACCCAACTGCAGAAAATCGACTGCTTCCGGCTTTAGAATCTCGCCGTCTCTTCTCAGTTTCACCACCGAGGTTTTGTCCCAGTATCGTTCGCGTAATTGGTCACGAGGAATTTTGGTCATCGCTTCATTTGTGACCCGATAGATCCGAGCTGAAACATTGGCCTGTAGTGCATCTGCCCCTGTTGCATCGTCAGATTCGAGAGCCTTTGCCTCCTTTTCCAGGTCGATGCCCAACGCTTGCGGCAACAGCTTGATAATGGCGATCAGGCCGGCCAGGCCGAAGATATAGGTAATGGCATAACCGGTGGCCACATTGCCGATCATGGCATAACCGGTGGCCACATTGCCGATCATGGCATCGGCTGAAATGCCTGCAGGGGGGGCGACTTGTCCGCTGCGGAGCGCTTCCTGTGCGGCGGCCAAAGTCGGCGAACTGGTTAACCCGCCCGACAAAAGTCCGGCAGAGGTGCCAGGTGCAAGCGACAAGAGATTCGCAGCAGTGATTGCAACAGAAAAACCCGTTATGGCAATGACGAGTGCCAGCAAGAAATATTTAAGTCCGTCGGTCCTGAGCACATCAAAAAACCTCGGACCGGCCTGATAACCAACCGAGAAAATAAACAACGCAAACCCCACAGACTGTGCACCGGCACTCATCCGAAAATCAAAATGCCCGAGGAAAAGACCGGCAAACAGAACCCCTGCGACAGGCCCCAAGGAAAAACTTCCGATTCGTATAGCACCGATCAGATACCCCATCCCAAGGATCAGGAATAACGTAAGGACCGGTTGAGCACGAAGGAGTTCGATGAGCTTTGTAAAGACAGAAATCTCTTCCATATGGCCTCTCACAAAAGTTGACAGGGTTAAACCTTAAATCCGCGAGACCTTGCCGACAATTAGCGCAAGTCATTGACCTGTCTAAGGGAGCAAAAAATCACCGATTAACCTGTTGGTGAAACTCAGCCTTTTTGAAACCCTTATTCAGGCCAGGCACTTACACTCTTTATCCGCCCCGGCGGATCCCACACCCAGGCTGAGCCGAATAACCAAGGTTATAAAGCAGCATTCGGTGATGAGGTTAACCTTCTATCTCCCAACCTTCCCTTCAGGGGGAGGCTTCCTGGTGGCATTCAGCGCAGGCCACTTCCTTCCACTCCTCGTCGATGTCGACCGGATGACGGAAATCCAGGGATTCGGTCGCCTTGGCGACTTCCTCCGCTCCCGGACTGCCTTGCCTGACGATGACATGGCAAACATTGCAGTCATCGGAGATGACCTCACCCTCTTCGGTACGGTGCTGGCCATTGTGGCAGCGGAAGCAGCCGTTCGATTCGAGGTGGCCGATGTGGTCGGGATAGACTTTCCAACTGGCCTTCATCGCGGGGAAGATATTGCGGGAAAATGCCGCCTGAACGACCGCGATGGACTTCTCCACCTCGGGCAGGCGCTCAGCATAGATTCGCGGGTAGTTGTCGCGATACAACTCGGTCAGCCCCTGGCGAATCGCAGCGTTCGCTTCCTCGGTGGTTTGATAGTCCTTGTCGCACAGTTGGGTGGCCGTGGCCTTGAACTCGGGCAGGTCGGTGGGGACGTCACCCGAAGTCATGGCCAGGTTAAGAAACTCATTTGGGGATTGATAGCGGTGGGAAGGCCGGTTGTGGCAATCGAGGCAGTCCATGGTCCGGGTTTCGGCTTTGTCCACATCCTCCGGCGTCATGGGGTTTTCTTCGTCCTGGTAAACCTTGACCTCGCCCGTGTCAAGGTTGGTGTAGCGGACCCAGGGCAGGCTTTGGCGTTTTTCATCGGCGGCTACGTATTCAATTTGTATGTGAGGGTTGACGTGCCAGTGAATGCCTGACCTGTATCCGATCCCCCTCTCCGGCGAGCCGATCTTGACCGCAAGCCCGATATCCCAGCGCGTGTTCTCCTCGTCCTGCAGGTAGTGAGTGCGTACCTGGTACTGCTGGGCGTAGAATTTCTGGGGCCAATGACACTGTTCGCACACCTGCCGGGCGGGGCGCAGATGCGCAATCGGTGTCGGAATCGGCCGAGGAAAGATATCCATGGTGACCGCATAAAGCTGATACATGCCGGACAGCTTGGAGCGTACGTACCAGTCGACCCCGGGCCCGACATGGCACTCGACACAACGTACCCGGGCGTGGGCGGAATTCTGATGGGCGACTTTTTCGGGTTCCATGGCGATATGGCACAGGCTGCCGCAGAAAGAGACCGATTCGGTATATTCGAAGGCGTGGTAACTGCCGAAGGCCGAGGCAAACAGGAAGATGGTGGTGGCAATGACAAAGAGAAGGGAGGCCTTGCGCTGTTGGGGGTCGCCCAGGTCGATGCGGGGCCAGCCGGGCATGGCGCAGATTCCAGCCTTGCTGTCCCGGCGTTTCCTAAGAAACATGCCGAGAGGGATGAGCAACAGGCCCACGATCATCACTGCCGGCAACAGGATGTAGACCACCAACCCAACGTAGGCGCCCTGTCTCTCCAGAATCAGCGTAACGGCGAACAGAAACACGATCATGAAAATGGTTATCAGGGCAATGGTTGCACCAGCCAGGGAAACCCAGTTTTTCAACGAGGGGGCTAGTCTCATGACAACCTCCTATGGGGAAAGGTTAAGGGATTCAAGATGATGATGAGAAGATAATTCAGGGGGGCGTGCGCCTTCAGAACCTGCTGGTGGCTCCCCACACCGAATGCCTCGCTGGGACACTCCCGGTCGAGCAGGCACAGCCCAACTGGGAGA